>JACPQF010000036.1 GCA_016190625.1 Chloroflexota bacterium
ATGATAAGAAAGATACCACCTGCTCTCAAATACCTATTATGACGGCATCACCACGCGCTACGCACGCTGCATAAATAATCCAATGCCTCGTCTTGGCCGCAGCAATTCGTTTCAAAGCCGGTTTTCGGCTGGACTTCTAGCTCCATGAGCTCCCTGCCGCCCTCCGAAAGGCCTGCCCATATCGCGTCGACTTCTTCCTTCGTTTCGCAGGTGACGCGGAGCGATATCGACGGATTGAACTTGAAAAGAGGCCCGGCGCTAATGGCCATGAATTCCCGCTCCAATAGCTCGAAGGCGACCACGTCTACCGAGCCCGAGGGGGTGTTGTACAGCGTAGTGCTATTCTTGACCTTTGAGCCCTTGCCGAAAACCGAAACATAAAACTCCGCCGCCTCTTTCGCCTGTTTGTCGTACCATAAGTGTGTCGTGATCCCTTGCATACGAATTCTCCAATAGTTCATGCTAGCAGGCTGCAACATACCAACCCGATTTTCATAGTGTCGGCATATCGCCACACTTCAAGTTCATGCCCTTGTCGGCTGCACGCTCTGCGCCAAGACCATGGGGATTGGTATGGCCATACGTACTGCAGAATGCTTCAATACCACGGCTCCTCCTGCGTGATGAACCGGGACGGGCGCCAGGCAAATAGGAAGGCCAGGATCGCCTGCCCACGCGAATCCGATCGGCCTGTCCTCCCTCTCGCCCGTCCGCTTCATTCGGATAGTAAGAGCTACTTCTTTCGCCGGAAGTTAATTGTCATGAACGAGTGCCATCTTCCGTCATCGCCCAGCATATGCGATGTCAGCGCCCGGTGGTCGTCGGTCTTAAACTCGGTCACATCCTTGAACTTCGCCATGGTCCCTTCGGCGGTCATATTGGGACCCTCGGTCTCGAGCGTCAGCACCCTTTCGGTCGCATCCAGCGCTCCGTCGTACAGCCACAGATGGGTCTCCATCGACATAATAAACGTGCCCACGTACCGCTTCTTCTGCGGGTCGTAGCCGAGCGTAGTCAGCATCGTAGCGGCGCCGCCTCCGGGCATCTCGCTCTGTCCCTCGGCCACAATCCACAGGCCATCGAGCGACCGCACGCTCTCGGTCCCCTTGAACTTCTCCGGGGGTTTGCTCGGGTCCATCGTCATTTCGCCCTCGAAGGTCCACTCGCCGACGAACTTCTGTAGCCATCGGTGTTCCTTCAACACTTGGGTCTTCATCGCCGGCTCTCGTTGTGTACTGCTTGTATCCATCGTTACGTCTCCTTTCTGCGACCGCTACGTTTCGTCCGGGTCCGGCCGTCGCTTGCGTCCGGCCCGGGCTCCCGTGCGTTGCGGCAAGATCACGGCCACGAGGGCCGCAACCCCTGATCTGTAAACTGTTGCTTGTTGCTTTGTAAGAATTCGCCCTTCGGCTGGTTGGATGCGCATCCTGGCAATAGAGCTATTGCTGACAATTGCTCAGACGATCGTCTGGACCTTCACCTTGCTAAGTAGCCGCCTGGTGATGTCGCGGCGACAGGTGCCCAAGCCGTGGCGGAGGACCTTGGCGCAGCCGGCGGCCACGCCAAGCTTGACGGCCTCTTCGAAGGGAAGGTCCCGGGCCAGGCCAACGGCGAGAGCAGCCACCATGCAGTCGCCGGCCCCTCGTTCGACCATCGCCTCTACCTTTGGCCCGGTTAATCGCAGGGCGAAGCCATCTCCCACCGCCAGAGCGCCGAGCGATCCGAGGGAGAGGACCACGTTCTCCGCTCCTCGTCGGTGGAGCTCCTGCGCCACATCCAGCAGCTCGCTGGCCGAAGGGCTCTCGCCAAGCTGGAAGAGCCCCCGCAGTTGGTCGACGTTGGGCTTCACCACTGTGGGGTGAGCCGCGAGGACCGGAAGCATCAGGTCCGGATCGAGATCGATCACGGTCTTGGCCCGGTGATAGTTGGCGTGGCGAACCAGAGTGAGGAAGAAATCTTCCGGCATGCCTTCCACGGCCACGCCCGAGAAAACCACTACCTTGCTATCCATTGCCATCAGGCTGGCGGCGCTAAACAAGTCGTCTGACTCATGGCGGGAAACTCGGGGGGAAGGCAACTGGAATAGCTCGCGTTCCCGGTAGTCGGCGGTTAGCTTCAAGACGGCGACCGCAGGAGCGGCAATCGGCACCAGTTGGTGGTTGATATGATAGGCATCCAGCAAGGAGCGAAAGACCGTGCCCGTCTCCCCGCCGGCGAAAGCCACCAGGGTTGATTCCTCGCCCATTTCGCCGACCGCCCGTGCGATATCCGCTCCCTGTCCTCCCGGGTGAAAGCACAAGGTAGACAGGCCGCCGACCTTTACCTCAGCCGATATCTCTAGCGCGATGACGGGAGCCACGATACCTATCAATCAGAACTCCGTCGCAAATAGAAGCTCAGCTCATCGTCGGTCAGATCGAGGCCACGCTCCCGGATCTCCGACCTGATGAAACGGTCTACCGCCTCTCGAACCTGGCCGTAGATGGCGAGGGTGACGTACGGATCGTTGATGAGATCGTTCTCCTGCTCCATATCGAAATGGGTCTGGACGAACTGCTCCTCGAAGCCCTCCAAGTAGTCCTCCACCATCTCGTCCAGAGGCCGCTTTGGCCCCAGTCTCTGTTTCACCAGGCTCTCCGCTTCCTGGAGGTGATCGACGACTTCGGGCCTCAACCTCGATCCTCCGTCCACCCAGCGTGGCGCCCTTGATCTTTTCACCTTATTCCCTCCGTCGGCTGCCATCTGGCGCGTGCCCAGCAGGGCGAAATCGCGAATGATCTCCACCGCCGACCGGTAAGCGTAGAGGGGTCTGTTATCGTCCATGGGAATAACGATAACGTCTGCTCCCATCCGTTTCGCCACGGCCAGAGCCGGGTCGTTGGTATCCATGATCCCCACCACCGGGACCCCGGCGTTGATGGCGGCGCCAGCGAAACCATGGTCGGTCACCGCAAGGTCTATGGGTCCCGCGGAATTGAGAATGATTTCCATCGGCGCCGTGTCGTGGCTGTGCCATAGGCTGCAGCGGTCCGAGACCACGGCCACGCCTTCGACGTAGTCAAGGTCCAGGTTGGGCGGAACAAATGCTCCCCCCCCCACCTGGATTACCTCGCCACCCCACTTCCGGATCAGCTTCGCCAGATCGATGTAGAATACCAAGAGACTTCCAGGATGGCCGGTGCCCAGCATGAACCTGCCGCCGCTCCGGGCCACGCTGGCGATGGCATTGGCGCCTAGCTCTAATCCCTTGAGGGCGGAGGCGGGAGAGATGTAGCCGCCTCCCTCGGTGTAGCCGGGATCATTGGAGCACTTGGTCAGGTCGGCTATGGCGTCGAGAACTTCCCTTTGCTTGAAGCGCTCGACCCCTCTTATGCCAAACGTGTAGTGGGGATGCCCGTTCACCAGTTCTTGAATGGCGTGCAGATTGGTGGCGCGACTGTGGCGGGTGTCTTTCCCCGCAATCCGCGACTCCGCTATGCGCTCGAGGGCTACTGCCCGCACCTTGTCGATGGTCCTTGCTGGCTGCATCATTCTATCCCCCTCCTTCCATCTTATCTCCTCGTCAGAGGCGGGACCGAGTAGAAGCCCCTTTTCTTGTCCTGTTCCCAAGCAATAGGACAGCCGGTGATACTCAGCAAGATACGTACCGCGAATCTTGAGGAAAGGATGGTTCACCAAAGCACCCAGATTCGGCCACAATTACCGTAGGGGCGAGGCATGCCTCGCCCCTACGGTAGGGATGCGCCTGCCTATCAGCATTCGGACTGTGTCCCTGTTCCTGAACCATCCCTGAGGATAGGATAGTTCAGGAAAGGCGGAGGTCGTGATCACAGTCACCGTAGGGGCGAACGGCCGTTCGCCCCTACGCGCGTGTTGATCCTTTGTGTTTAGACCGTTCTACTCGGCTAGAGGCAGGGTGAAGTAGAAGGTGCTACCCTTGCCCTCTTGGCTGTGGAGCCAGATACGGCCGCCGTGAGCCTCGACGATGCTGCGGCTGATGTAGAGGCCGAGGCCCAGACCTCCGCCTCCCTCGGCGGCGCGGAAGAAACGCTCGAAGACGTAGGGCTGCTTGTCGTGGGGAATGCCGATTCCCCGGTCACTCACCGACACCTGCGCCTCGCAGCCGGCGACGGCCAGAATCATGTCTACCTGTCCGCCGGTGGGAGAGTATCTAATGGCGTTGGTCAGTAGGTTGGTTAGGACCTGCTCGACTCGAATCCTGTCGGCATACACCTTCGCCCCATCACAGGTGGTGAGCCGCAATTTGTGCCCCTCGGTCGCCATTTGCACCCTGTCCGCCACCTCTTGGACCAGCGGTCGGAGGTCGAGGTCCTCTCTTTCGAGAGCCAGACGTCCGGACTGAATGCGAGAGATATCCAGCAGCTCCTCTAGAAGCTCGGCCATGCGGTCGATTTGGCGTGTTACGCGTTCGGCAAGCTCCAGTTCATTAGCGGTCTCGCCTGCGCTGCGCATCCTTTTCAGCAGCAGTTGGGCAAATCCCTTGGCGGCCGCCACCGGCGACTTCATCTCGTGGGAGGCGATGGAGATGAACTCGTCCTTGAGCCTGTCGACCTCCTTGAGCTCGGTCACGTCCCTCGCCACGTTTACCGCGCCGTGATCTGTCCCATCTCGTCGCGGATGGGCGCGCCGCTCACGCTCACGTACCGGTCTCCCGGCTCGCCAATCGGGGCAATGAGAACCACGGCGTTGGTGAAAGTCTCGCCCCGGAGAGAGCGATTCATCGGCAGTTCCTCTGCCGACATCGCCCTGCCGTCCTCCTTACGTGAGTTGAGAAGCCGGCCGCACTTGTTGACGGAACAGGCGACGTCTTCCCTGCCGCAAGCGCCGGCCAACCGCAGGTAGGCGCTATTGGTAAGGACGAGACTACCCGTGGGGTCGGCTACGTTCACGGCCTCCGCCATGGTGTCCAGAATAGTTTCGAGGCGCGACGTCTGCTCGTCTAGCTCATGGTAGAGGCGGATGTTGTCCATCTTGGTGGCCAGGCGGTCGGCCACGAGGGAGGCGAAACGCAGGTCATCCGGCGTGAGCTCACCCGGCTGGCTGACCAGGGAGACGAGCAGCCCATAGGTCTTATCCCGGGCGGCGATTGGCGTAGCGAGCATCCCGGCAAACCCGCGCCTATCGCTTGGCGATCCCCAGGCCAGGGCATCTCGCTCCTCTTGCTCGTCGCCTGGCACGAGGATCGATCGATGCTGTCCGATCACCGCCTCCCGCAACGAGTGCCAAATCGCCTCGATCACCTCCTCGGCGGCCCTCCTTCGCGCCGGGTCGGCGTGATACGCGGCCTTCTTGCGCAGGACCACGGTCTCGGAAGGGTCGACAAGCCAAACGCTGCAGGCGTCGCCCAGCAGCTCCGGCAAACGCTCGAGCAACGGCTGAATGTCCAGCTCATCTTTCAACGGCGCTCTCAGAAGGTAGTTGCCTATCTCCGAGAGAAGACGAGCCTGCCGCTCCGACCTTTCGACCTCCTTGACCTTCCGCCGCAAGGTAGACCTGGTCTCGGTGTAAAGACGGGCGTTCTCGATGGCGACCGCGGCGTGGGCGGCGAACAAGGTCAGGATATCCTCGTCTTCCTGGCTGAACTCGGCCATGCCGATCTTGTCTCCCATGTAGAAGTTGCCGAGAATGCGACCCCGGGACGTGATGGGAACGCCAAGGAAGCTGGTCATTGGCGGATGGTTGGGAGGAAAGCCGACCGAGCGCGGGTCGTCCCCGATAGCCTTGACTCGGATGGGACGTGGCTCGCGGAGCAGCAGTCCTAACAGGCCCAGACCATGGGGGCGAGCCCCTATGCTGTCTATCTCTGCCTGGGTAAGCCCGGACGTGACGAACTCGACGAGCCGCTTTCGATCGAAATCGACGACTCCAAGGGCGGCATAGCGGGCGTGCACGAGATCACGGGCGGTGTCTGCGATCTTCTGCAGGACCTTGTCGAGGGTCAGCTCGGAGGTGATGGTGACCGCCGCCTCGCTCACCGCCCGCAAGCGACGGATGCACTCCTCGTAGCTGGGTATGTTTACGCCCCTATCCTCTGCCATCGACCGCCTTCCCGTCTTCTTCCCCCGCCGGGCCAGAGTGTAGCCCGAAGATGTGCCATTATTATACTATAAGTAGATACTTGGGACCATAATCGCCTGTCACTTACAGGAGTTACGCGGTTACATTGTCTGGAGCGCGATTTGCCGTCCTCATGTAGGGGCGAAGCACTCGCAGAACCAAGCAGTTCTGAGATCTCAACAATCTTTGCGAGTGCTTCGCCCGCCCGGTTGTTGCTGTGTCAGGCCTGTTCGCGCCAAACGGGCTTCGCCGAAGGACAGGCGCGGGGCGGGCGAAGCATTGGCGAATGGACGTTTAGCGTTAGTCCAAGGCTCAGCGCCAATGCTTCGCCCCTACGCACGATGGGTGGCCCGTTCTCGCCGGTTTGCTCACCGCGTAAGTCCTGTTACTTAAGGGCGAAGTTGTATATGAGGTAAAGCACGTACAGGCCGAGGAGAACGGCGCCTTCCAGGCAATGGAGCTGCCGTCGGACGAACAGGGCGACCATCAAGGCCGAGACGCCGAGAAGAACGGGCACGTCGAAGGCGAGGGTAGCCTGGTCGATGGACAGCGGATGAATCACCGCCGCCAGACCGAGGACGAAGAGGAGATTGAAGATATTGCTGCCGATGGCGTTGGCGGTGACGATGCCCGATCGACCTTTGAGGGCGCCGGCAATCGAGATGACTTTGTCGGGGAGGGTCGTGCCGACGGCGACCAGCGTTAGGCCAACGACGAATTCCGAGACGCCAAGCAGCCGGGCGAAGTAGAGCGCTGATTGGATCACCGCCTCAGCGCCGGCGACAATCAACAGCAGTCCGACAAAGGCATAGACGAAGAGCTTGAGCGTGCTCTTACCCTCCTCGTCCTCACTTTCCGCTTCTCGCTCGAACCGCATTCGGAGTGTACCCTTGAGGAGAGTGAGGACCAGCGCCCCCATATAGAGGGTGAAGATGGCGAGCAGAAGGAAACCCGACCCACGCCCAACCTCTCCCTGAAAGAGGAGACCGGCGGCCAGAAGGGTGAGTGCCAACATGGCCAAAGCATAGATGCGGTCGTCGCGCCGGATTGCCACCGGCCTCGCCAACAGGCCAAGAGAGAAGGAGCCGGTGATATTGGCGATGTTCGAGCCGATGACGTCTCCGACGGCGATGCCGATATTGCCGGTGGCCGCCGCCAGAACGACGACTACCAGCTCTTCCCATTCGATGCCAGCAGTCAGAAGCCCGACGACCGTCTCCGAAACGCGTGTCCGCTCGGCCAGCTCGCCAACCTTATCGGCCAAAAGGTCGGCGCCCTTCTCGATGAAGACGAGCCCGCCCAAGAACAGGGCAACGAAGAGTGCGAGCTCCACTGCGTTTCTTTACCCTTACAATGTGATCCAGGCTCAGCCGAATAGTGGCTGCTTTGTTTCAGGGCTTCTCTTTCAAGCGCGACAGCAGGGGGCCGGTGATCGCGTCTCCCGATAGCTCCGCCAAAGTCTGAAAGATCCTTACGGACAGGCGCAGGAAAGCGTCCATCAATTCCGGTGGCCTGCAGCTTTCCGGAGGCTGGGCGCGCAATTCAGCAAAATCGACGGCGCCTTGGCGAACCTGGATCCACTTCAAGAGAGGTGCATTGGCGGCGGTTAGTTGGATCGATCGGCCCGCGACCGCTTTTGCTCCCCCTTCGCCCAATAGCAACGCCGTGAATTTCCAGACGGAGCTTACGAAGACTTCGAAGCTATCGATCAGCTCCGGGCAGTTCGTTTTGCCGTGCAGGCGGCCCTTGAGCACTTGAATCAGCGCCGGGTGTTCGGCGCGCCAATCGGAAGTCGGCATCCGGTTAAGCCTCGGGTAAAGTTTCGCCAAATCGCCGGCAGAAGCCTGTGATATCGGCGAAGAGAGCCACGCCACCACGGGGCCTGCCATCGGCTGTGCGGATGGGGGCGGCGCTCATTGAAACCCAGACAGGCTCAGCCTCGGGACCACGACAAATGATTCCCACGAGGCCGCGCTCTGTCTCTCCCCGCAGCGCCCGGGCCGGCGGAGAGTCCTGCGGAAGCAATGGCTTTCTATCTGCCGTCTCTAGCCGCAGTTGGGCCAGTTGCTCCAACAGGGGTTTCTCCGGCTCAACTGAGGAATAACCCAGCAGGTCGGCAGCAGCGCGATTCAGGCGAAGGATCTCCCCTGCCGAATCAAATACCACCAGCGCCTCAGTTAGAGCTGCCATGATGGTGTCCATCTCGGTGGCTTGCTCCTGAATTCGAATGCTGCGGAGGACGACCTGCTCGTTCACGTTTCTGAGCTGCTCCATCAGACGGTCGCGCTCGGCCTCCGCTTTCGTGCGCTGTCGTCTCACTTCCGCCTCGCGTAATTCTCGCTCAACGGCCGGGACCAGCCGCGTGAGGTTTCCTTTCAGAAGGTAGTCGTGGGCGCCCGCCTTCATCGCCGCCACGGCGACGTCCTCGCCGATTGCCCCCGACACGACGATGAACGGAATATCCATCCCCTTTGCCTTGAGCGCCTCCAATGCGGCCAGGCCGCCGAATCTAGGCATCACGTAATCGGCCAATACGATATCCCATTCACACTTGTGCAGCGCCTCGTTCATTGCTTCGGCGGTCTCGACGGTGCTAAAGGTGAGATGGTAGCCACCCTGCCTAAGCTCGAACAGGAGTAGCTCGGCGTCAGGCATTGAATCCTCGACAATCAGCACCCGCAATGGCTTACTCACTTGGTACACCTCTATCGCTATCCTCGTTCACCGCCACAGAAAATTGGAAGCGCCGCGCTGCCTCCGCCGATCAGGGAAGAGCAGAAGGACCGCTCCAGTCTCCCCAACCGCTGGCGGAGAAAACGGTGAGCCGCTCCCACGTCGGCGGTGCGACGATCGAGGAGAACGCCAATTACCGTGCCGCTGTGCCCGACGCACACGCCGGCGCCACCGATCTGTCGCGCCAGCGCCATCACGAGCTCGAGCTGGGGCTTGTAGAGGATATCCTGGTTTGACCGGGCGCTCAGGGTCGCCCCTCTCCCCACGAGAACAGGGTCGGCGAGGGCAACGCCCGCCCTAACCATCCCCAGAGCCTCAACGGCCTGCGAACTCAGCGCTGCCAGGTGATGCGAGCGGTCCACCTTGTTGAAGGCGATGGTATCGACCTCGCCGCCGAAATCGAGGGCGATGATGTCGATGGGCGGCGGCGGGCCAAGCCTTTCGAGCAGCCTCCCCGAAAGATGGTCGAAAAGGACGATGTCGGGAAAGACAGAGCCGTCGGTTGGCTCGATGCTGAGGGCGAGATCGGCGATCTGCCGGGGCGCCAGCGATGTTCCCAGGGCAAGAGCGGTCGCGGCGACTGCTGCCGCTATGTCCGCCGTGCTGCTTGCCATCCCTTTGCTACGCGGCAGTTCTGAGGTCAGGGTGAGGCGGCCGCCCAGATCGGAGCGCCCGAGAGTCTCTAGCGCCCTTTTAACGGCCTCGCCGGCCTTGGCGAAAGCCGGCGAGAACGTCAGCGGTCTTTCGGGACCGAGGCGCACTTCGGCGTGGGAGTAAAGGTCGACCGGGCACGACACGTGAAAGGGCACGCCGTCCAGCATACCCTGCACCAGCTCGCCGCAGGTGCCAGGCATAGAAGCGATACCCTTCATCGGCTAGCCTCCCCCGCGAGCCGCTTGACGTCGACCGCTATCCCGGCGACGACGAGATAAACCTCGTCCGCCTCGGCCGCGACCATTTGGTTGGCCCGGCCCAGGAGATCCCGGTAGAGACGGCCGGAGCGGTAGGCGGGAACGAGACCAAGCCCGACTTCGTTGGAGACGACGACGAACGAAGCCGGGGACGACCGTGCCAGGGACAGGATAGCGTCGATCTCCCGACGCACAGCCTTTTCCAGAGCGGGCTCGTCGAGTTGTTCCTCGTTTATCTCGCGGCCCTCGCCCATCATGAGGTTGGACACCAACACCGCCAGACAGTCGACGAGCACCACTTCCACTCCCGCCACTTTCTTCGCCAGGTTGGCGCCTACGTCGACGTTGGTCTCGACGGTTTGCCACTCCACGGGTCGGCGCCGCCGGTGCTCGGCGATGCGCTCTCGCATCTCCTCGTCGAGCGCCGCCGCCGTGGCGACATAGAGAACGCGCCGGCCTAGCGTCTTCGCCAAACCTTCGGCGAGGACGCTCTTGCCAGACCTGGCGCCCCCAGTGACTAAGATGAGCTTGTGTGCCATCCTCCTACCTGAGTCCGATCATGCGGTAAACCGCTTCGGTGTCGATGTTATCCCGTACAACCGCGGCGAGCTTGTCGTACTCCCGATCTTTGCTGAAGGCGACAACCCTGCCTAGAGGAGGCAGGCCCTTCCGACGGCGCAGTTCGTCAAGCAGGCGGCGGCGAAAGCTGGCGTTGTGAAACAGCCCGTGGAGATACGTGCCAAGGATATTTCCCGTCTCATCGGTCTGCCCGTCGGGATGGGGGACAGGGGACAGGGGACTGGGGCCGGTCCCCCCGTCCCCGAACTTTCGAGC
>JACPQF010000038.1 GCA_016190625.1 Chloroflexota bacterium
AAAAAGCGGTGGGGAATCGCATCCGCTTTTTGGCACTATGTGGGGGGCAACAGCAGGTCTGGCAAACAATTCAGACCTCCTAGTGGGGACAGAATTCGCGGGTCTCTGCATATTGCCAGTTTTCGGCTGCATTTCTAGGCTCAGCAGATACGCGGCAACAGTTCTCCGGCGAGGGCATCTACCAGGCGGCTGCCGCCGACGGTGGTAGTCAGGGTGACCCGTCCGGCGGGACCGGCGAGAACCTCGCCGATGATCGCCGCCTCCCTTCCGTATTTCTGCTGTCGCATCTTCTCGACTACTGCTTCACTCTTTGCCGCGGGCACGATGGCCACGAGCTTGCCCTCGTTGGCGACGTATAACGGGTCGAAGCCCAGCAACTCGCAGGCGGCCCGCACCCCATCGTGAACCGGTATCGCCTCCTCATGGATTCTCATGGCGACCCCTGATTGCTCCGCCAGCTCGTTGAGGATGGTGGCCAGGCCGCCACGCGTGGGGTCGCGCAAACTATGGATGGCGGGACAAACTTCCAGCATGGCCTCAACGAGGTGATTGAGCGGAGCGCAGTCGGATTGGATCGCCGTCCGGAAGCGGAGTCCCTCCCGCTCGCTGAGTACGGCGATACCGTGATCGCCAAGGGAGCCGCTGAGCACGATCTTGTCCGCCGGTCGGGCGCCGGAGCCGGAAATGGCGACGCCGGGTGGTATGACCCCGAGCCCGGTGGTAGTAATGAACACGCCGTAGGCTCCACCTGCTTCGACTACCTTAGTGTCCCCGGCTACGATCTCCACACCGGCCTCCTCTGCTGCCTGCTGCATACTCTGCGCAATTCTAGCCAGGTCGGCAAGTAGGAAGCCCTCCTCGACGATGAACGAGGCGGAAAGGGCCAGAGGCCGGGCGCCGGACATCGCCAGATCGTTGACTGTGCCGCAAACGGAGAGCTTTCCGATGTTCCCGCCGGGAAAGAACAATGGCTTGACGACGAAGGAATCCGTGGTGAAGGCCAAGCTGCACGGCTGCCTCCCCGGCGGCAGGGAGACGATGGCGAAGTCGTCTAGGCGATTCAGCCGGCTGTTATTGAATGACGGCAAAAACAGCTTCTGAATGAGCTCCTGGCTGAGTCTGCCGCCACTGCCATGGGCGACGAGCACTCGCTCGTTATCTTTTCCTGCTGCCATTTTGGCCCCTTACCTCTCTCGCACCATACTGATAGAATGCTGCACAGGTGCCTTCCGATGAGACCATACATGGACCTACGGGGTTATCGGGTGTGCAGGTCTTGGCGAACAGATTGCACTCATAGGGTTGCCTGATGCCCCGAAGCATGTCGCCACAAATGCAGCCGGCCGGGTCCCTGCTGTAGGACACGTCGAGATCGAATGCTTCCTCCGCGTTGAACTGCTGGTAGACCGCCCTCAGCTCGAGGCCGCTTTGCGGGATGTTACCCATGCCGCGCCAGGCGGCATCGGCGGGTGCGAATACGTCGGCGACGACCTCCCGCGCTCGCGGGTTGCCCTCCGGCCTTACCAAACGACGATACTGTATCTCCACTTCCGCCCGCGAGCTGCCGATCTGGTCGACGAGCATCAGAATGCTTTGCAGGACGTCGAGAGGCTCGAAGCCGGAGATGACCGACGGCATACCGTAGTCGGCGGCCAGGAACGTGTAGGGCAAAGAGCCGATTATGGTGCTCACGTGTCCCGGTAGGAGAAAGCCGTCTATGGCCCCCTTGCCGCTGTCGACCAGGGCTCTCAGCGGCGGCGGCATGACCTTGCCGAGGGCGAGAACGAAGAAATTGTCTGGGCCGTGCTGACGGGCCGCTCGTATGGCTAGAGCTATGGCCGGCGTGGTCGTCTCGAAGCCGACCCCGAGGAAAACCACCCGCTTGCCCGGATTCTGCCGGGCGATGAGAAGGGCATCGGCCGGGGAGTAGACGACCCGCACGTCTGCGCCTTTGGCTCTCTCGACCTGAAGGCTCGAGCGCGTGCCTGGCACTTTCAGCATATCGCCGAAGGTGACGAGGATGGTTTCAGGTTTGCCTGCCAACTCGACGGCCTTGTCGATGTCTCTTTGGGCGGTGACGCAGACGGGACAGCCCGGCCCGGACAGAAGAGATATCTCGGGCGGGAGGGCATCTCGCAGGCCGCTGCGGAAGATGGCAACCGTGTGCGTACCGCAGACCTCCATGAAGCGCATGGTCGCCATGCCGGCGGTCTTGGCTCGCAGGCGCCGGAGCAGCAGGCGGGCCAAATCACCATCGCGAAACTCGTCGATGTATCTCATCGCTGGGCCTCGTCTTCTGCCAGAGCCATCTCACGCAGTAGCTCGAGGGTCTCTCTGGCCACAGCTTCGTCGATTCGCTGAATGGCGTAGCCAACGTGGACAAGAACGTAATCCCCCACCCTGGCCTCGGGGACTAGCGTTAAGTCTGCCTCTCGAAGGATGCCGCCAAGCTCAACCTCAGCGCGAAGCCCTTCGCCGATGGCTATGATGCGAGCAGGGATGCCAAGACACATGGCCGCCTCCTAGCATTCAATCTCCAGGCTATCGACGCAAATATCCTGCGCCGGCATCAACTGTTCGAGCGGCTCGCCACAGCCGGGGCAGAAGAGGTCGGCATCATCCGGCTCCATTGCGGTCTGACAGCGAGGACAGGTTGTCGCAGGCCCCCATAGACATACTTCGAGATGGGCCCCCTGGGCAATGGTCTCGCGACTGACGATCTGGAAGCAAAACCGGAGAGACTCGGGATCGTGATAAGACGTCCTGCTGACCCTTACCCGAATCGACGTAATCTTCTTTGCTGCCTGGCGCTGGGCCTCCTGAAGGGCGAAATCCAGTACCCTGTGGGCGGCGTGCAACTCATGCATGGCTCAAGCTCGTTCTACTGCTGGCTACCACGGCCTGCCCCAGGGCGATACCGCCGTCGTTGCAGGGCACCAGGTGGTGGATGTAGACCTCGAACTCCTGTCGGGCCAGACCTGCCAGGGTACGACTCAGCAGGTAGCGGTTCTGGAACACGCCGCCACTGAGGACAACCCTTTCCAGTCCACACCGGCGCCGGATGGCGGCGCAAACGTCGACGATCATCTGGGCCACGCCGTTGTGGAATCGGGAAGAAATGATATCTCGCGTCTCTCCCCTCGCCAGATCGTCGACGATGGCGTGGATCACCGGGCCGGGATCGATTTCGAGAGGGGAGCGATCGTCGATTTGGAAGCTGTAAGCGTCGGAGACGTCGGCCCTGGCCGCCATTTCCATCTCTATGGCCGCCTGACCCTCGTAGTTGACCTCGCCGCGAATTCCTAGCAGGGCCGAGACCGCGTCGAAAAGGCGCCCGCAACTGGAAGTCGGCGGCGAGTTGATGCCCTGGGAGACCTGCGTCTTGACGATCGCCAGCTCATACGGGTCGACTGTCGCCAGAAGATCGACATCCGGCAGGCTATCGCCGTAACTGGCTACGAGATAGCTCAGCGCCATGCGATAAGGACGCCGGATTGCCGCCTCTCCGCCAGGCAGTGGCAGATACTTGAGATGGGCCGCTCGCTCGAACTCGGTGTAGCCTGCCACAAGGAACTCACCTCCCCAAATGGCGCCATCGCTCCCGTAACCCGTGCCGTCGAAGGCCACGCCGATGGCCCGGCCGCTCAGACCGTTCTCGGCCATGCAACTGGCGATGTGGGCGTGATGGTGCTGGACGGCAACCACGGTTGCCGGCGAGGGACGCTCGAAGGACAGACCATAGCGAGTCGAGAGGTAGTCGGGATGGAGGTCGTGGGCGATCACTCGGGGGCTAAGGTTAAGAAGACGCAGGAGGTGGTCGACGCATTGCCTGAAAAAGCCGAGGGTCTCTTGGTTCTCCAGATCGCCGATGTGCTGGCTGAGGAAGGCGTTGCTGCCCTCAGCCAGGCAGAAGGTGTTCTTCAGTTGGGCGCCACAGGCGAGAACGGGCTCCAGAGCGAAGCCCAATCGCAGCGGCAGGGGCGCGTAGCCACGTGAGCGGCGGATGATGGTTTCCCTGCCGTCGAAGACCTGGGTAACCGAGTCGTCGCAGCGGACGTGGATAGGGCGGTTGTGCATTAGGAAGTCGTCCGCCAGGGAGCTGAGCCTTGTCCTTGCCTCGTCGTTGTCTTTGGCAATGGGCTCCTCGCCGAAGTTGCCGCTGGTCATCACGAGGGCAGCGAAACGGGTGTCGCCAGCCGGCGCCAAAAGTAGATGATGGAGCGGCGTGTAGGGCAGCATCACTCCCAGTCGTCTGTTGTGGGGCGCCGTGTCCTCGGCGACCGGGCTTTCTGGCTTTCGTTCGAGAAGAACGATGGGGCGGCGAGCGGAGGTGAGCAGTTGAGCTTCGGCGTCATCCACGCAGCAAAGCCTCCGGGCAGCTTCCAGATCTCGAACCATGATGGCAAACGGCTTCTCCACCCGTCGTTTCCGCTGGCGCAACAGTCGAACGGCATTGGCGTTGGCGGCGTCACAGGCGAGATGGAAGCCGCCGATCCCCTTCACGGCCAGTATCCGGCCTGCGTTGAGTCGTCTCCTCGCTTCTTCGATGCAGTCGCTAGGCGCATCGACCGGCAGTTCCATCTTCCGTCCTTCCGAGAAATCATCCATGCCCTTCTGGGCCGAGCATAGCCATACCGATGGTCCACACGCGGGGCAGGCGTTTGGCTGAGCGTGAAAGCGCCGGTTGGTCGGATCGTCGTATTCGCTCTGGCAGGCCGGACACATGGCGAATGCCCTCATCGTGGTCTTGGTCCTATCGTAGGGGACGCCCTCGACAATGGTATAGCGCGGGCCACAGTTGGTGCAGTTGATGAAGGGGTAGCGATGGCGGCGGTCGCCGTCGGCGAGAAGCTCGCCCAGACACTCAGGGCAGGTGGCGATGTCCGGCGAGACCAGCGGGAAGCCGGAACCGGATTCGTGGCTGGTCTCGATGATGAAGGAGGAATAGCCGGCCGGCGGCAGGTAGTGCACGTCTATCTTGTGGATCGCCGCCAGTGGCGGCGCCTTCTCGGCCAGGTCGGCCAGAAAATCGCGTATGCTGGCGCTGCCACCCTCGACTTCGATCTCGACTCCCTCCGTCGAGTTGAGCACCCAGCCGTTCAACGTATGGGCGCTGGCGATTCGATGGACAAACGGGCGGAACCCCACGCCCTGAACGATGCCTTTGACAAGAACGTAGGCGCGGGCGCGGTCCCCTCTCCCAGCGGGGAGAGGGTTAGGGTGAGAGACCCTTTGTCCTCTCATCGCCGGTTGGCCTCTTCAGCCACCAAACGAACGATCGCCGGCACTGCCGCCGCTACTTCCGGGCTGAGATCGAGGCCCCAGCCGGTAGCCTGCGGTTCCACACCGATAACCACGAACTCCTCTGGCGCGCAGCTCAGGGCCTGGGCCAGCTTCAGCGCTTCCAGAATGCCCATGTGGTGGGCTGAGATAAGGGACTGGCTCCCGGCTTCCAGGTCCTCGGGAGACGCGCGATAGACGGACCCAGGCTCGCTCCCCCCCTGAATGGCGTCGACGACGATGACCTTCTGACGGTCGGCGATGGCGTGGAGCAAGCCCGACGTGGCAGCCACCGCCACGAGCATCTCTACCTCTGGCGGCAGGTCCAGCCTCTGCAGCGCCTCGACCACGCGAGGGCCAACGCCATCGTCGCAACGCAAGGTATTCCCGAGGCCGAGGATCAGTACGTCAGGCATCTTCTGCTCCGGTTGAAGGGTGCTCTTATTCCACCTTATCACAAGAGAACGGTCCACGCAAGGAGACGAAGCGCCGGCTTTGAGGGTGAGCAAACCCCACCGGGCTGGGAGCAGGGTGGGGTTTGTCATGAAACCGTGCTGAGACCGCCGAAGCAGCTTATGCCATTTCGATGGCTTCTTGAGGGCAGGCAGCTATGCAGGCTTCGCAATCGATGCACTCGTCGATGGCTACCACAACGCACTTGTCGCCTTGCTTGGCGATAACTTCCGTGGGGCAGGCATCTACACAATCACCAGTACCCTCACACTTATCGTTGTCGATAACGATTGGCATCCTCTTCCTCCTTTCGCACGGTCTGGTTGGCACATTTTACCACGTTTTTCAAGTTTGCAAAAGTCTAGGGAGACGACCAAATGCATCACCGCGCTCTAGCGGCCGAGGTGGTCCCGCCTGGCAGTGCCCGTGAACTCGAAGAACTCCCTTTCCGGCCAGCCTCGC
Source organism: Chloroflexota bacterium (assembly GCA_016190625.1). GTDB lineage: Bacteria > Chloroflexota > Dehalococcoidia > JACPQF01 > JACPQF01 > JACPQF01. The sequence goes on from JACPQF010000038.1 coordinate 6,196, forward strand.
TGGAGCCAGAAGGCCAGCCGGTCCAGGCTCCCCCGGTGACAGACAATCGGGCGTGAGTCGGACGGGCCAAGAGCGCGGTCCAGAGCGTCTTCGAGGGCCATCCGCCGAGCGGGACGTGCCCGGCTAGGTCAGGTGCCGGGTTGTCGATGGATTTCCTTGGAACGGCGTTGGGGGGTGGGTGTCGGCTTGATGGCGAAGGCGCAGACGCCGTCGCAGCCATTGGCTTTTTTACAATACAACTCCTCGACCTGAAACCGGTCGTCGGACAGCCAGCTGATTAGCCCGCTCCGGCACAGCGAGTGTGGCACGCAGAGGAAATCGAGGGCCGAGGGCAGGAAAAGATAGTGGTCGGCGCTGACCCGATCGATGTGCATCTGCGCTGCATGGCGCATGGTCTGGAACGCTTCGGGACAGGCGTTGTGCGTCAGGACCAGCCGTCCGTCCGTTTTCTCCAGCACCTCAACGTCCTGCTCGACACGGAACGTCCGGAAGTCCCACTCCTTGAGAACCATGAGCGCGTCGTCGAGGCTAGTCAAGATACCCCTGGGCACTTGACTCCGCTTTAGGCCCTCCTTGATGCCCTGCCGGATTTGCGCTGTCTCAACCTTAGCTCCATCGGTGATCTCCATGCCGAGGGCGAAGTTGACGATGTAACCTATGCTCCAGCGCAGGGCCCGGCGCAGTTGCTGCACTTCTTCCTGCAGTTGTTCGACGGCGTCCCTTTCCTTGGATACGGTCGAGCTCCCAAGCCGCGGAAGCGAGAGTTTGGAGAACCAGTGGATATCCGAGTGCCTGTCTTTCATGGACATAGTGGCTGCCTCCCTTCCGGAGAGGAAACGGCAAAGGGAAGGGCTTGCCTATTGGATGATAGACAAGCCCTCGTACATTCTGACCCATCCATTTCGCGTTTCCAAATGCAGTTAACGGAATTGGACGACGATGACAGTTTGCTGACGCCCCTTGTCTGACTAGATGGCGACGACCTCTGACACTTCTGGCACCCGCTGCTTTAGAGCCACTTCGACTCCGCGCTTGAGGGTGAGAGTTGACATTGGACAGTGGCCACAGGCGCCAAGTAGACGCACCGTGACTACGCCGTCGTCCTGCACGTCGATAACCTCGATATCGCCGCCATCGGCCTGAAGCGCGGGCCTAATAGTGGCGATGGCCTCCTCGACCTTTTCTCTCATGCCGGCGTCCTCCTCTTCATACGACTTGGATCAGGGGAACCGCTTGAACTCCCTTGACGCCCTAATCATACCACTTCTACGGGGGATGTCAAGGAAGGCATTTGTCTCACGCTAGAGGCTACGAATGCTACTTGGCCCGGACGTAACCCATGTACTCGTAAATGGATCCCACTGAGGATCCGGCATGAATGCGCGAGATCGTCTCTCCGAGAAGCGGAGCGATCGATAGAACCGTCAGTTGCGGCAACTGCTTCTCGGCGGGGAGAGGCAGTGTGTCGGTAACCACGATCTCCTTAATCGGGCTTTCGCGTAATCTCTTGACGGCCGGCCCTGAAAAAACGGCGTGGCTACAAGAAGCGTAGATCTCTGCTACGCCTTCCCGCTGCAAGGCGGCGACGGCGTTCATGATGGAGCCCGCCGTGTCGATCTCATCGTCGATGATGATCGCCTGCTTGCCGCGCACGTCGCCGATGACGCTCATCAGCTCGGTGTTGCCGGTGTTTCCGACACGCCGTTTCTCGATGATCGCCAGTGGAGTCCCCAGCAGCTCGGCGAAATTGCGGCCTCGCTTGGCAAAGCCGAGCTCGCACACGACCACCGGGTCTTTCAACTGCTTCCCCATGAAGTAGCGGCTTAGGATGTAGACCGCCGTCAGCTCGTCGACCGGAACGCTGAAGAAGCCCTGAATCTGGCCGGCGTGGAGGTCCATGGTTAGAACCCGGTTGGCACCGGCCACGGTATAGAGATCAGCCAGCAGACGCGCGGTGATCGGCACGCGAGGCTGGTCTTTCTTGTCGGTGCGTCCATAGGTGTAGTAGGGAACGACGGCCGTTACTCGCCCAGCCGAGGCTCTTTTCGCCGCGTCGAGCATAATGAGAAGCTCCATGATGCTTCGGCTCACCGGCGAAGCGCCCGATTGAATGATGAAGACATCGCGGGAACGCACGAGGTCATTGAATTTGACGAAGATGTTTTCGTTGCTAAACTCGGTGACCTCGACGTTACCGAGGGGAACGTGAAGGTAGTCGCAGACTGCCTTTGCGAGCGCCGGATGGGTAGTACCCGTAAAGATACTTAGTTCGCCGTACACGCTAAACTCCTCCTGAAGCTATGACTGCCCGATCCGGCGCTATAATATCACAAAAGACTGAGGAAGTACACCCCTCATTCTTTGACAAGCAGAAGCTTCTCGATCTTCACGCCGTGCATCTGGGAGACTGTAAGCCTGAGGCCTTGGGGGCTGAGTTCCTCTCCTTCCTGGGGAATATGACCGAGCTCATTCAGGATGAACCCGGCGATGGTGTCGTAGTCGCCAGGTGGCAAGCTCAAGGCAAGCTGCTCGTTTATCTCCTCTACTCGCAGGCTGGCATCCACTTCAAAGGTCTTGCCGTCGATCTCCCGGACCTTCTGGGACTCGCCCTCGCTGGCATCGCTCAGGCTTCCCACCATTTCCGCGGCCAGTTCTTTGAGAGTTACCAGTCCTGCCGTGCCGCCGAACTCGTCGATCACCACGGCGAGCTGGATTCGCTTGGCCTGCATCTCGGTGAACAACTCCCCCAGCGGCTTGGTTTCGGGGAAGAAGTGCGCAGGGCGGATAAGCGATTCCACGGAATTGGTGCGGGTCAGGCTCGCCTTAGCCAGCGCCGTGAGCGCGTCTTTGGCGGATATTATCCCCATGATGTTGTCCATGCTTTCCTCGTAGGCAGGGTAGAAGGTATGAGGTGACTCGGCGTAAAGGTCGAGGAAGTCGCCGAATGTGGCGGCGTGCTCGATTCCCACCAGGTCCGGCCGCGGCACCATGACTTCGCTGGCGTGGCGCTGGCCAAACTTGAACACGTTGTCGAGGATCTCGTGCTCGATCTCCTCTACGGTTCCTTCTTTCAGCCCATCGTCGATCTGCATCTTGATCTCGTCTCGGGTGACGAACGGCGACCTGTGCCGCATCCGGCCGCCGATAAGGCCGATGATGACGTTGGGCACGAAGATGAAGACGTGTATGACGGGCGACAGAAGCCTGATTATCATCTCAATCGGGCGGGCGATGGCCAGAGAAAAACGCTCGGCATTGCCGGCGGCGAAGGTTTTCGGGGTGATCTCGCCGAACATAACTATGAGGACGGTCATGATGAGAGTTGCGGCGATAATGCCTGTCTCGCCGGGGCCGAGGATAGTTACGGCCAGGGCGGTGCCGATGGACGAGGCAAGGATTATGAAAGCGTTCTCGGTGAGCAGGATAGTGCCAAATAGCTTATCGTGGTTGGCGACAATGCGCATGGCAGCCTGCGCCTGCTTGTTGCCTCTCTCAGCCAAGCGGCGAATACGGATTTTGCTCACGGAGATGAGGCTGGCCTCCGAGCTGCTGAAAAAGGCCACGACGGCTATACATATGAGGAGGATGACGATGCTGACCAGAAGGTCGGGGCTGCCGATAGGCAGCGATTCAGCCACTTGGCGAATCACCTCCTATCAAAGAGAAAGAGTTCCGGCGCGAAGCCCACAACTCTCCCTTCGGCCCTAGCCCTTGCTTCTGGCCTATGTGTTTCTGAATCTCTGCTGGACGCTGCGATAAGTGAGGGTCGTCAACCAGGGTGGCTTCTCCACCGGTTGCCGGGACAGCCCCTATCCGGGTTCCTGCCCCACCACGCCTATGAATTGTCACTGTTTGTTAGCTCTCACTCCTCCGTGCCCTGTTGGGGACATTATAGCATTTGGTAACGGAGAAGTCCAATTCCCTTGCCCCAAAGTCGAATGGCGGTGCTTGCTTGTCGGATAGCGTCCGAGTATAATTGCTGCAGTTCGCTGGTGCATGCTGTCGGCGCTGGATATTGACGTCGAGTTAAGGCCGAAACTGAAGCGTCGGCAGCGCGCCAACGCATCAGGTGCGAGTGGGCATCAGTCTCGCCGCTCGAGCCGAATGGGATGATCGGATGTGAAGGACGGAGGCAGCGCCGGGCCTTGATAAGCCGACGCTGGTTGTTATTGCGGGTCTTTCCAAACCAAACGAATCTGCGTTCAGCGCGGCCGACTATTCTGGAGTGCGGATGCTTGGCGAGGAGTACCTGAACCAATCTCCTCGCTCTGTTGTCTAGATAGGCAAGCCAAAGCCTTTGACGGTCACGGATGGCACGTTGAGGCTTGCCGCACGCTTGACCTCGTTTGGCCTGCGATGGTATGATCCCCGCTGATTTGGAGTGACGGGAGATAGCTTTTTGTTCAGTCGGTTGAGAAGAATTGACGAGAGCGTGCGGCGGACGCGGGAGGCCTGGTTTTCTAAGGTTACCGGGCTGTTCAGCCGCAGCCAAATAGATGAGGATCTGTGGGACGAGCTGGAAGAGTTGCTGATTCAGGCCGACGTGGGCGTCAACACGGCGACCAAGCTCGTCGGCGACCTGCGCGCCAAGGTGAAGCAGGGGCGCCTAAAGACGCCCGCGGACGTGCAAGTCGCCCTTCAGGAAGACATGGTGGCTGTGCTGCGCGCGGCGGCGACTAGCGTCAGCACTCATACGGGAGTCGCAAACGCCAAGCCGCATGTCGTGCTGGTCGTCGGCGTGAACGGGACGGGAAAGACCACGAGCATCGCCAAGCTGGCCCATCACTACAAGCAGTCCGGTAAAAAGGTTCTTCTGGCGGCGGCCGATACCTTTCGGGCGGCGGCCATCGACCAGCTGAAGATCTGGGGCGAGCGGATCGGCGTCGACGTGATCGCCCATCAGCCCGGCTCCGACCCGGGCGCCGTGGTCTTCGACGCCATGCAGGCGGCTCAGAGCCGGAGTGTGGATCTGCTCATCGTCGACACCGCCGGGAGGCTGCACACCAAGTTCAACCTCATGGAGGAGATCAAGAAGGTCAAGCGGGTCATCGGCAAGGCCGACGCCACCGCTCCTCACGAGGTGCTGCTAGTTGTCGACGCCACGACCGGACAGAACGGCCTGAGCCAGGCCCACCACTTCACTCAGGCCGTGGGCATCAGCGGCACGGTGCTGGCCAAGCTCGACGGCACGGCAAAGGGGGGCATCGCTTTCGCTATCGCCCAGGAGCTCAAAATCCCGATCACCTATGTGGGCACCGGCGAGAAGCTGGACGACCTGGCCGAATTCGACCCAGAGCAGTTCGTAAACGCCCTGTTTAGTAGGGTAGAGGGTAGAGGGTAGAGGCTAGAGGGGGGAAAGAACCTCAACCCCTATACCCTATACCCTCTACCCTATGTCCTATGCCCTACCGAAGGAGCGCACGTGTTTGAAACCC
>JACPQF010000039.1 GCA_016190625.1 Chloroflexota bacterium
AACAATCCACCCTGCATAGAATGCCTTCCTAACATACCAAACCTCCGTTCGCATGTTAGGACGCATTATACTACATATCAGCCAAACCAGCAAGACTTTTCGGCTGGGTTTCTAGGCAAAGGTGGCGACGGCTATGCGCCGTTCTTCGGACAAAGCCCGGCGATGAAGTTTGATACGCTCGATCTCGAACAATGTATCGGCAGTGAAATAGCTTTCTCCACAGTGAGGGCAATGATGGGCACGTTTTCTATCACGAACAAATTTGCCCCTTTGCCATAGCTTCGGGAGAATGAGAGGCGGAACTACGCCCGTCAAGATACCAATGTGACCAGTCGCTATCGCCGAACCTGTCTAAGTAGCAAACAATTTCAGACACATGCATTATAAGTTTGACAAACAGCAGTCCTTGCCCGTACAATGGGCTTACACATCGCCAATCGACAGTCCGGAGATGGAAAGCTCTCTCCATGCAATCTTGGTTATCCGTCCGTATGCAGCGACGCGAACTGCTCAGCAGGATGGCCAAAATCGTAGCTGGGCTAGTCATATTCGACTTCATTGCAGTTCCCGAGACTAAGACTGCGCCTTGGAAGCGCCACCTGACTGATTCTCCCAGACCAATTTTTCCCAGACCAATAAATGATAACGGCCTAGGCATACATTTCTTCCCTCACCCCCGAGTCACCGGCGATGCGCTCGACCCATGGATCGATAAGATGCTGGCCATGAAGTTCAAATGGACCACTACTCTCAATACCGATCTTGCGAGCATGAAGAAGTTTGCTCTCGCCGGCATCCAACCCATCTCCCGCCCCTTCTTCCGAGCGCATCAACACTGGGGAGATGACGGCCTTGTTGTCGAAAACATGCTTGATGCGGGTGTAGGCCCCTACATCCAGATCTATAACGAGCCCGAATCCGCGTCCGAATGGGGAGGCTCGGTTGTCGATAAGAACGGCTTCATCCGGAGATGGATCTCTGCTGCCGAATCAGTCTATGCCCGCGGTGGATTCCCCGGCATCCAACTCTTCGAACCTGATTGGCTCTCGGACCTTCTTAACGCCATCAAGAGCGTCGACAAAGATTATCTGTTCGACAGACTCTGGTTCTGCTGTCATAACTACGGCTCCAATCATCCACCTGCCTACCCTTACGACAAGCTCAACCGTGGCAAGACGATCTATCAGGACTGGTTTTCCATGCTCGCCCCGCTGAAGTTCGACAGGGTATTTCGCGATACCATTGGCCACAGCGTCCCAATCATCTGCACGGAGGGTGGCTGGTGCATTGGCGACAATTCCGATACGCGTTATCCTCGTGTGGATTATCAACGGCATCGAGACTATCATCTTGCCATGTTCGACATGTTCCGCACTGGTATCATGCCAAATGGTTACCCGTTGCCCGATTGGTGGTTCGCCGTAACTCCCCGGCTCTTAGCCAGCCGGATTGTCGGCGGCGACATTCAGTTCGAGGAGAGCGCGTGGTTCAGCAACGCCCTCTCAGGCACCAAGACCCTGACTATAGAATCGGTCACCAAAATGCCCAGCTTCGTTCGGCAGTTTGCGGGATAGCCACGCATGCCCATAGCAGTTCACTTTTCAGTCGTTGCCGACAGTCACGTGACGAGGTGGCTCCGAGTGCACAGCCTCTGCGCTTTCTGCTATACTGGTAGCATATCGACGAGCCAGTTCCCGAGCAGGCTGATTGGCAGGAGTTTCGGATATTGGCCCTCAAGATGAATCGCCCGTTCGCCGAGGAGGCACAACAGAAATGGAGAACGAGATCATATTTCTTGTATCGGAGTCTCCCGAAGGGGGCTACGAGGCCAAAGCGCTCGGTCATTCGATCTTTACCGAGGCGGATACGCTTGGGGAGCTCAGGGAGGCCGTCACCGACGCCGTTCGGTGCCACTTCGACGGCGCGGAAATGCCGAGAGTCATCCGTCTTCACATGGTAAAGGAAGAGGTCATAGCGATTTGAGACTGCCGAGGGACGTGAGTGGCGAGGAGCTGGCCAAGCGTTTAGCAAGGCTGGGCTATGCGGTCACCCGGCAAACGGGCAGTCACATTCGCCTAACCAGAAGTACAGGCCTCCAACACCATACCACGATACCGCGACACAAGAGCATTAGGGTTGGCACCCTGAACAGCATCCTGACCGACGTGGCCGAACATCTCAAGATCGACAGGGGACGAGCTCATAGCTACCTTGTGGCAAGACCATCCGTCGAATAGGTGATGACTTACCCCTTGTCGAGTCATGAAACTGCTTGATCGCTCAAACGTGACCATCTAGCCAGAACAGCGCTCGTGTGATCGGCTAAAGATGTCGGTCGCTGACCTACGACGGCATTGCCCTTTTCCTGGCAAGAAGGTTTGAGGGCTTTCAGGCAAAGAGACCCTGAGTTCTACCGTACAGGGTCATGTTTGCGGCGGCGTTTTCGCGGTCAGGGCACGATTGCAGCTTGGGAGGAGTAGCTTCGCATGGCAGGGTCGACTGACACGATGGTTGACTCCCGGTTGTATCGCCTGACAGACTAGCATCCGATCAAACGGATCTCTGTGGAGGAGTGGTAGCTTGATGAGGGTGATTACGCTCCCTTCGTCGAGTGGCAGACTGTTGAGCCCATGCCGTCGGCGTTGCAGGGTCGCGTAGCTTTCGGGCGGCATAGGCAGACTCAGCTTCCCGACCTGGTATTTGACAAGAATCTCCCAGACCGACACGACGCTAAGATACACTTCATCGGCCGAATCTCGAATCATCGGCAGGGTCGCAGCCGGTAACCGCGGGTCCCCTGTGATGTACCACAGAAAGACGTGAGTATCGAGGAGGAACCTCATCCGCCCTCAAACTGCTCGACGATCTCATCCGGCAGAGGGGCATCGAAGTCGTCGGGCACCCGAAAGTCGCCAGCGCAAAGAGCATATGGCCGCAACGCTTCGCCGCGTTGGGTGACTGGTTTGATCTCCGCCTTACCTCGCTAGCGAACATCCAAAGAGTTCGATATTCCATTAAGACGACACTCCATTGTCCAATATGTATCGGTTATCCTATAGGTCTAGGATATAGGTCTTGACAAACGAGAAGACTTAGGATATAGTGTCTTAAGCGTGAGAATACGACCTCGTGGAGGTGTAACAAGTGCGACACGGTTTCAAAAGGATAGCTCTGGATCTAATTCGCGCCGATCCCGGTCGTTCCGCCGAGCACTACGCAAAGGTAGCTCTTGACAGGGGCTTGAGTAGCAGCGACTCCAAGGATCCGGTGTTTTCGTTGGCCAGCAGCTTACGGAAACAAGCTCGTGAAGGTCGCACGCCCGAGATCAAGACCGCCAGAGTCAACGGGAGGATTTGCTTCTTTCCAGTCAACCACGTTCCTAACGAGCGTGAGAAGACGGATGATTCTACCATCACACTCATAGTGTCCGCCGAACACACACAGATAGTCGATTCGCTTGTAGAGGTGGGTCGATTCGCCAACCGCAGCCAGGCCGCAATGTGGTTGCTAGAAGAAGGTATGAAGGCTCGCGATACGGACTTACAAAGAGTGCAGCGCGTCCTCGAGCAAATATGGAACCTAAAGCAGTCCGTTTTGAGAACCTGATGGAGACTTCGGTACCGATCTACAAGAAATCGCATTATCGACCTTGTCGGAGCCCGTACCCCTGAGACCATGGCCTGGCAAACTGTGGCCGGCGCGGTCTCGAAGTCAAAGCCGCAGGGGCAGCCACAGCAAGGATGACTCCGGTGCGCCGCAAGTTCGGCCGTTTCCTTCAGCCTAGTTAACTAACGGTATCTCTAGCGGAAGTTCAGATTGGTAACTGCGAAGAGCAGCGGGCTCGCCCAGCATGGCGAGCGTCTGTTTACCATGGTCCTTGTCACCGGCGTAGATTGATTGACAATCTTGCCGCAGCATACTAAAATCGGTATGATGAATGAACCAACAGGTTGGAAAACCGAGTTCTATCTAGAGGATGATGGTACAAGTCCTGTCGAGGAGTTTCTGGATAGTCTAGATGTGAAAACGCGTACGCGTTTCCACTGGTCAATGGAGCAATTGCGCGTACGGAATGTCCAGGCGCGAGAGCCCTTGGCACGCCATCTAGAAGGGGATCTGTGGGAGCTTAGAGAGGAGAGTAGTACAAACATCTTTCGCATCATTTATTTCTTCTTTTCCGGGCGCCGTATCATCTTCCTTCATGGTTTTCAGAAAAAGACACAGCGCACGCCAATTCGAGAGATTGACCTCGCCAGGCGACGATTCCAGCGGTTTATGGCACGCGAGGGCAGGAGGTGACAACCATCATGCAGGAAGACCAGAGAAACGAAGGCAGAAGACGCTACGAAGAGTATTGGGCCAGGCAAATGGCCGATCCTGAATTCCGGCGAGTTTATGAGGAAGAAGCAGCTAAAAAGGAACTCTGGCTTCAGCTCGTAGAAGCCCGCCAGCAAGCCGGACTGACTCAGGCCGAAGTAGCCAAGCGGCTGGGCGTATCCCAGGCGCAGGTGGCCCGCATCGAGAAACGAGGCTACGAATCCTACAGCTTGAACACCTTGCGCCGGTACGTTCAGGCTCTAGGCGATGGATTCTCTCTGGAAGTCAAGGTCCGTCAGAGAAGCACGTGGGATCAGAGTGCCGATGCATTTGCGAGCCCGTAGGGAAGGAGCAATACTAGCCTGCGGGCGAGACTAGTGGCTTGAGCCGTACGCGGAAGAGGCTCTGGCCGTATTCGACGGCCTGGCCGTCTTCGCAGAGGACCTCCTCGATTTGGCCGTCGATTTCGGAGAGGACGTCGTTGGGAATCTTCATGGACTCGACGATGCAGATCTTCTGGCCTTTGGCGATGGTGTCTCCGCAGGAGACGAGGGGAGGTTTGCCGGGGACGCAAAGGTAGAACCGGCCTACCATGGGCGCAGTGATGAACGCCTTCTCCTGCGACGCGTCTTCCGCTGGCAGGGGATCGACCTCCGCTTCTGCTGGCTCGGATGCTTCGCCGGAAGCATGGCCGTGCTTCTTGGCGATGTAGACCTTGAGGTCTCCTTGCTCGACGCGGAGCTCGCTGATGTCCGTCTCGTTGACGAGCTTCATCAGCTCGCGGACCCGAGTCGCCAGAACCTCAGAGACTTCGTCTCTATTAGCCATCTTATTGGCTCACTCTTTCAATGTAAGAGCCGGTTCGGGTGTCGATCTTCAACAGGTCGCCCGTGTTAATGAAAAGCGGCACCTGGACCACCAGTCCGGTCTCCAGGGTGGCCGGTTTGTTGCCGCCGGTGGCGGTGTCCCCCTTGAAGCCAGGGTCGGTCTGGGTGACCCTCAGCTCGACGGTGATGGGCAACTCCACACCGATGGGTTCCTCGCCGTACATAAGGAGGTCGACTACCGTGTTCTCGAGAAGGTAATCCGTGGCATCTGCCAGGACCTGAGGGCTCAGCGTGAACTGCTCGAAGCTCTCAGTGTCCATGAAATGATAGAACTCGCCGTCCGAGTAGAGATACTGGGCGCTGCGATGGTCGAGGTAGACCCGCTGAAACTTCTCCCCCGCTTGGAACGTGCGCTCGATGAGGTGGCCAGCCCGCACGTCTCGCAGCTTCATCCGGACCTGGGCGCTGCCCCGCCCCATCTTGATGTGCGAATACTCGACGATATTGTACAGCTGGCCGTCCAGCTCGATGGTTACACCCTTTTTTAGCTCTCCTGTCGAGATCAACTCTTTCCCCCTATCTCCTCGGTTTTCCCCGCTTTGGTCAGTATTCTCAATTCCCCCTGCTCGATGGTCGCCAGATCCTCGATCCGCACTCCACCCCAGCCGGGGAGGTAGATTCCGGGCTCGATGGTGAACAGCATACTCTCGCCGAGTTGGTCCGTCGAGGTTTTTCGCAGGGTCGGCCGCTCGTGAACTGCCAGACCCGTGCCATGACCGAGGCCGTGCCCGAAGAACTGGCCATAGCCGGCATCGGCGATCACCTGCCGGGCCACGCCATCCACCGCCACTCCCGGCGCTCCCGGTCGCACGGCCTTCATGGCCGCCCGCTGCGCCCTTAGAACCGTATTATATACCTTAACGAAGGTTTCGTCAGGCTCACCCAGTATTAGCGTTCGCGTGCAATCGCTGCAATACCCGTGATAGCGGGCGCCGAAATCGATTACAATGGGCTCCCCCTCGCGGATGGCCCGGTCGGTAGGGCTGGCGTGGGGCAAGGCACCCCGGGGGCCGGCGACTACAATGGTGTCGAAGGAGACCGACTCGGCGCCGTTCTCCCGCATGAACTTCTCCATCTCCCAGGCGATCGCCAACTCCGTCACTCCTGGCTTCAGGAGAGAGGTCGCATGGGCCAAGGCGGCGTCGGCGATCTCGGCGGCCTTCTGAGTGTAGCCGACCTCCAACTCGTCCTTCAACATGCGGATCTGCTCTACCACGGAGCTCGTCGGTTCGAGGGACACGGGCGAGGTCTGCGTCGCTCCTGCGTCCGGCACCGCTTGACGAAGCTCCTGGTAGGCGGCGTAGGTGAGGTCGGCGTCCTCGAAGCCTACCCTACTAGCTCCCAGCTCCTGTACGAGCACAGGAAAGCTCTTGGCCAGGCTTTCCTCCAGGCGGAAGACCTCGAGTTCCGGCGCCTGCTGCTTGGACTGCTCGACATAGCGGAAATCGGTCGCCAGAATGGCCCGGTCCATCGAGATCAGCAATGAGCCGGCCGAGCCGGAAAAGCCGCTCAAATACCGCCGGTTCTCCGCCTGCGTGATGAGGATGGCGTCAAGGCCGCTTCCCGCCAGCCATTCCCGCAGCTTCGCCAGCCTTATTCTCACTGCCTGCCCCCCTTCAGAACATCTACCAGGATATCCAGAGCCGCCAGGTAGCTCCGCCAGCCAAAGCCGCTGATCTGGCCGAGAGCGACCGGGGCAATGACCGACGTGTGGCGAAACTCCTCGCGGGCGTAGACATTGGAGAGGTGAACCTCAACCGTCGGTTTGGCAAAGCTGGCTATGGCGTCCCGCAACGAAAGGCCGTAATGGGTCAACGCACCCGGATTCACGATCAGCCCGTCGGCGTCGTCGTTATCTTGAAGAAACCCGACCAGGTCGCCCTCGCCGTTCGATTGAAAAGCCGTGACCTCCACCCCGAGCTCGCCGGCCCGCCTGTTCACCAGCGCGTCGATCTCCGCCAGCGTCTTCAAGCCGTAGACCGCCGGCTCTCGCTTGCCCAGCATGTTGAGGTTGGGCCCGTGGACGACAAGTATTCTCACGTCCTATCCTGCTCTCCGCCGGCCGTGCCTAGACCCCGACGCGCTCTTGGATGGGCGGCCATATACACTTTACGGGCCTGTGTTTGCGTGACGTGGGTGTAAACCTGAGTCGTATTCAGATTGGCGTGACCCAGTAGTTCCTGTACCACCCGCAAGTCGGCGCCACCGTCCAGAAGGTGGGTGGCGAAGCTGTGACGCAGGACGTGGGGGGTCACCTCCTTGGTGATCCCCGCCTGCTTGGCGGAAGCCTCGACTATGGCCTGGACGCGCCGGGTCGAGAGCCGGCCGCCGTAGCGGTTGACGAAGAGATAGCTGCTCTGGCTCTCGCCCAGCAGCTTGGGCCGGCCGTTCCGCAGATAGGTGCGCAGCATCCCCTGCGCCGGCAGCCCCATGAGGACCACGCGATCCTTCGATCCCTTGCCCCGTACCCTAATCTCTCGCCCCTCCAAACTAAGCATATTCAGGGTCAGGCTGACGATCTCGCTTACCCTGAGGCCGCTGGCGTACAGGAGCTCGAGAATGGTCCGGTCCCTCAGGCCTGGCGGGGTCGAGGTATTGGGGCTGCCCAACAACGCGATCATCTCCGTGACCGTGAGGAAGTTCGGCAACCTTTTCTCCACCTTGGGCGAGGTCACGAGGAGGAGAGGATTGCCGGCCAGCACGTTCTCCCGCACCAGGAAGCGGAAGAACGACCTCACCTCGGTGAGCTTCCGGGCGATGCTGGACCGCACGTAGCCGCTGCGGTTGAGCCAGGCGAGATACCGCCTGAGCAGAGCGCGATCAACTGCCGAGAGCGACTCCACCCCCTCCGTTGCCACGAACTGGAGGAACCCCCGCACGTCGTCGCCGTAGTTGCGAATCGTGTAGGGCGAGGCGTTACGCTCCGCTCGCAGGTAGACCAGATAGGCATCTAGCTCTTTGGCGGCTAGCAGCGTCGAGTTAGACTCGGACCCCAATCTAGGCGGTCTCCTTGAACTCTTCCTCTACCTCGGCGGTGAAGGCGCATGCGGTGCACTTCACACCCTTTTGGCCCTTCAAGACCAGCAGCCCGCCGCATTCCGGGCACGGTCGCGGGAGAGGACGGTCCCAAACGTTGAAGGCGCAGGTCGGATAGTTGGCGCAGCCATAGAATACCCTGCCCTTCTTGCTCTTCCTCATGACAAGCTCGCCCCCGCACGCCGGACAGCGAACGCCGATCTTCTTTAGCAGAGGCTTGGCGTTCCGGCACTCGGGAAAGCCGCTGCAGGCGATGAACTTGCCGTACCGGCCCAGCTTGATGAGCATCGGCCGGCCGCATTTCTCGCAGTTCTCTCCCGCCGGCTCGTCGGCTATCTTCACCTTCTCGATGCCCTTGCTGGCTTCGGTTACGTTCTGCGCGAACGTCCCGTAGAACTCGCGAACCACGCCCACCCACTCGCGATCGCCCTGGGCCACGTCGTCCAGCTCCTCCTCCATGTGGGCGGTAAAGTTGACGTCGACCACGTTGCCGAAGTTCTCAACCAGCAGGTCGTTGACGATGGATCCCAGCTCGGTCGGCACAAACCGGCGCTCGGCCTTCTGCACGTAGCCCCTGTCCTGAATGGTCGACAGAGTGGGCGCGTAGGTGCTTGGGCGGCCGATCCCTTGCTCCTCGAGAGCCTTGACCAAGCTGGCCTCGGTGTAGCGCGGCGGTGGCTGGGTGAAATGTTGCTCCGGCAACAGGTTCAGCAGGTCGAGGTCCTCGCCCGCAGCCAATCCCGGCAGCGCCTTCTTGGCCTCGCCGTTGCCCTCGCCGTCGTCGTGCCCCTCGCTATAGACCGTAAGGAAGCCCGGGAACTTGATGGTCGAGCCACTCGCTCTAAACAGGTAGGCGCTGCCTCCTGGCGTGCCCTCCGGGCTGGCCTTGATGTCGACACTGGTCGTGTCCATCAAGGCAGCCGCCATCTGGCTAGCCACCATCCTCTTCCAAATAAGGTCGTAGAGCTTGTGCTGCTCCGCCGTGAGGTGGCTCTTGATAGCTTCCGGCTCCCTTCCCACTGATGTGGGCCGGATCGCCTCATGGGCCTCCTGCGCCCCTTTGGCCTTCCGCGTGAAGAACCGGGGACTGGCCGGCACGAAGTCTGGCCCGTAGCGCTCGGCAATGTAAGCTCGCGCCTCTGCCTGGGCCGAAGCGGCCACGTTGGTCGAGTCAGTCCTCATGTAGGTGATGAGGCCGACGGATCCCTCCCTGCCAATCGATATCCCCTCGTAAAGCTGTTGGGCCACCGCCATCGTCCTCTTCGCCGTGAAGCGAAGCTTTCGGGCCGCCTCCTGCTGCAGGGTGCTAGTGGTGAAGGGCGCTGCCGGCTGCCGCTGGACCTCCTTGCGGCGCACCTCGGCCACCGCATAGGCCGCCCTCCCCAGATCGGCCTCGAGCCTCTTGGCCGTGGATTCGTCGGGTACCTCCAGCTTCTCTTTCTCACCCCAAAGACTGACCAGCGACGCCCGGAACGACTCCCGCTTCCCCTTCTTTTTGCCCGGAGCCTTCTTGGCCAGCTCGGCCTCGATGCTCCAGTACTCCACCGGAACGAACGCCTGGATCTCCCGCTCCCGGTCGACCACGAGCCTGACCGCCACGGACTGGACGCGCCCGGCCGACAGTCCCCGCTTGACCTTCTGCCACAATATGGGACTGAGCTTGTATCCCACGAGGCGGTCCAGAACCCGTCGCGCCTGCTGGGCGTTCACCAACTGCATGTCGATGGGCCGGGGAGTGCGGAACGCCTCCTGAATGGCCTCTTTGGTTATCTCATGGAAAACCACCCGCCGGGCCCGCTGGGCCTCCAGGCCCGCTGCCTCAATCAGGTGCCAGGAAATCGCCTCCCCTTCCCTATCGGGGTCGGTCGCGAGGAAGACGGCAGTGGCGTCTTTCGCCGCCGCCTTCAGCTCTTTGACCACCTCCCGCTTCTCCTTGGGCACCAGGTACTTGGGCCGAAAATCGTCGTCCACGTCGACGCCCAATTGGGACTTGGGCAGGTCTCGTATATGTCCTAGAGAGGCCTTGACGCTGTAACGGCTCCCCAGGAATTTGCTGATCGTCTTCGCCTTGGTCGGCGATTCGACGATCACCAGGTTTTTTGCCATCTTATTCCCTCAGATTAGCTACCTTTCAATGGTTTGCCCGATTGGTAGAACTCCCCGGGGCACCCAGCCCTCTGATTGGGTCGGCCGGCGATTCTCGCGCCAGCACGTAGCTGGTGCCGCCAACCTGCTTGACCATCCCCTTCAGCTCCATCATGACCAGCGCGCTGCTGACCGTGGCGATGGGAAGGCCGCTTTCCCGCCGCACCTCGTCCACGTGCATTGGCTCGGCCGTAAGGCACTTCAGCAGGAGCGATTCCGTCTCGTTGGCCGGTATCAGCTCCTTCATTTCCAGTTGCTGGCTAACCATCGTCAGGTTCAGCTCCTCGAGAACGTCCTGGCAGGTCAATACCAGCTTGGCGCCGTCCTGAATCAGCTTGTTCGTTCCCCGGCTGGTCGACGAGAAAATGTTGCCAGGGACGGCAAACACCTCCCGGCCCTGCTCCAGAGCAAAGCTGACGGTTATCTGGGCTCCGCTCGACTCCGGCGCCTCCACCACGACCACGCCCAGGCTTAGGCCGCTGATTATGCGATTCCGGGGCGGGAAGTTGGCGGCATCCGGCCGCGTGCCCAGCGGATACTCGCTGATCAGCGCCCCCCGCTCGATAACCGAGCGCGCCAGCTTCAGGTTCTCCGAGGGATAGACGATATCCACCCCGCAGCCGAGAACGGCGATGGTGCGCCCGCCAGCGTCCAAGGCGGCCGTGTGAGCCACCGTGTCGATTCCCTTGGCCAGGCCGCTAACCACGGTCACTTTGTTCCTCGCCAAATCGGCCGATAGCTTTTCTGCTGCCTGCCTGCCATAGGCCGTAGCCCGCCGCGTCCCCACCACGGCCATCGCCCAATCGTCCTCGACGGCGAGTGAGCCACGAACGTACAGTATGGGCGGGGAGCCCTCTATCTCCTTCAATCTTTCCGGGTAGCCAGGGTCAAGCCAGGTCAGAGCCCGGGCATCGAACCGACGCAGCTTCTCCATCTCGGCGTCGAGATCGATCTTGCTGCGACCGAGCAGGAAACCCTCTATGGATTTGGCGTCGAGGCCAGCCGCCGCCAGCTCAGCGCTGCCGGCGTACCACGCCCTCTCCAAATCGCCAAAGTAGTCAAGAAGCCGTCGCAAGCGCGCCGGCCCTACTCCGGGTATCCGGTTGAAACCCACCCAAAAGGCTGTGTCTGCCAAAGCACACCCTCCGAAGGCATCCTAATTCTATCACAGTCTCTCAGGCAAACACAACCGATCGGGAAGGGAATCCAAAACACAAAGACACGAAGGCAAGAAGAAGGTCTCTGTGTCCTTCGTGCTCCTTACGCCTTTGGGTTTGCCCTACCCTCCTCCGACGTTATGCAAAGCAAAAGTAATCCACAAAACGCCGGACTTTCCCACCGGTGTTATGTAAAGGTAATAGTTATCCCCAACTGTTATGTCAAGGCCACATTCCGCTGGGAAACTCACCCCGGCAGGTCCTCGTTATGACAAGTAGAGGCTTCACTCTTATCGCCGGCCGCCAGCGACAGGACGGGGGAATGGCACAATCAACGTTATCACGCAAATTTGGTGAGTTCGTGCTTTAGACAGCGTACACCGGCCTTAGCGGCGGGACAGGGGGTGGCGGAGGAGACGCCAGAGCCTAGCCAGGAAGCCGTGTTTGATTCCCAGTTCTTTCTCGAGCTGGGCTAGAGGCACCGTGGCCCGCTCCTGACATTGGATGCAGCGAAGAACCGCCCTTGCGGTAGGAGTGACGCCGATGGGCTTGGCGGTGGAGCCGCAGAAACGACAGAGGCTGAAAGATCCCAGCGAATTCCCGGCCAGCCAGCCCGGCACCGCCCTTAGCCCGTACTCGTTCAGGCCGACCGCTGTCCCTGGATTTCCTTCTGCCACAATAGGCCGCCGTGCGGTGGATGTGCTGACCAATCCGTCCAATCCGTCCGATCGGCCAGATCTGTCCGAATCCACCGACCTTAACGGCGTAGTGTGCTCCTCGCCGGAGGCCGCTTCGTTAGCCAAGGCAGCGGCCGGCCTCCTCAGCTCTCCTCGGACGGTCTCCACATCATGGCGGAGCAGGTCCAGCTTGGCGTTCAGGGACTCGATGGAAGAAGCTAAGCGCCCGAGCTCCAAGTGGATTCCCACAAAGTAGTCCGACTCCTTGAGAAACCGCCTCCAGGCCTCGGAGACCTCGAAGACGGGAGCCAGCAGCTCTCGCAGCTCCCTGCCGTCCACTGCTGCCAGGTGATTTTCCTCTGTCGGGGAGCCAATCGGGGATTCTCCGGTGGCCTTCTCTACTGCGGTTTGTCTCTTCGCCGACAGTCTCTGCCTAACTTCGTCGTAGGAGACGTGTTGTCGCCGCAAGTCGCGGATGAGGCGGAGGTTCCTGACGTCCGCCTCGGTGTACAGTCGCAACTGTCCCTTTACAGGCCGTGTTATAGGACTGAGCCAGTCCGCAAATGTTTCGGTCCAGAGGCGCACCGTCGAGCTGTTCTTTCCCTCCAAACCCAGAGTCTTGGCCACTTCGCCGATCGTATAGGTCGTTCCCGCCAAAGAGCAGCACCTCATTTCCGAGTAATATAGATATATGTAGATAGCACATCCCTCTGTAGGGCCTATAGTATCACATAGTACGGTGGATTTCAACCGGGACTGGCCTTGGTGGTGAAAAAGACGCCAGAAGCTCGCACTCGTCGCGCTCGGGCGAGGAAGATTCAGAGGAGCCTTGTTATCCCCCTACCCGGCCGCCAGAAGTGAACACCAATGGATGGAGGAATTCGCGGGCAACCGAAACGCTGATGGCTGAACGCTGGCAGCCGGCGGCCTTCAGTCGTCACGGCGTCGGTCGCCGGCAAGCCTCAGGCGGCTCTGAACACAGCCGAGCATGTCCTCCATACTGAAAGGCTTGAGAAGGTAGTCGTCCGCTTTGGCCTCGACTGCTTTCCGGGCCACCTGACGGTCCGCAGACATGAGAACGACCGGCAGATTGCATGTGTTCTCGCCGCCTTTGAGGCGCTGGCAGGCTGTAGAGCCGTCGATGACCGGCATCATGTAATCGAGAAGGACTAGATCGGGGTGGTACGCCTCCACCATTCCCAGCGCTTCCTCACCGTCCGAAGCAAGGACTACATTGTAGCCAGCGTCCTCCAGCATCAGCGCCAGCATCTGCAGAATTGCCGCGTCGTCGTCTGCCACGAGAATGGTTTCGCCTTCCACCGCGTCCAGCCTCCAGTTCTGCGGCTCATCCGCCGGTTCTCCGCAGTAATGGTACGCTGCCAACGTCGATAACATACATCCTCCTCCTTACTCCGACCTGTCGTCGATGGCGCGCCGCCAGGCCCGCAACATACGCCTGAACAACTGCTCTAGGTCGTCCTCCTCCATCTTGGCCATCTCGGGCGTGACCGCCAGCATCAAGGGCAGGGAGGTCGCGGCTGGGGCTACTGGTGCCCTCGGTTCTGCCACCCCTGCCTCCCGACGAGGAGCCGCCCTCTTGGCCTTTAGCTGAGCCGTCTTGAGACCAGACGCCTTCGGCGGACGACCGCCCTGCAGGTCCGAGCTGGTGTCGAAACCGGCGAGGCGGCAGAGCTCGATAAAGAAACGCGTTGCCTTGGCGGCCATCTCGCTGCCCATCTTCGCCTCCGTAACGAAGTAGTTGTAGATTAGGTCGCGGCTGGCATCCCTCAAGCTTATTCGCTTGAACAGATCACCGTAGGCTTGCCGAACCAGTTCCTGGAGGTTCAGCATATAGGTGGCTCCCCTGGTCTTCAGCAATCGGCTCTTCTCGGTTGGCTTCCCTTCGTCGTCGATCAAGGCCAGATAACGGAGAGCGCCCACCACCTTGTATTCATTATTGGGCGCCACGTTGTTGGACCGCAGCAAAGCTTCGTCTACCACTGATGGACTAGCCCTCTGTAGAAGCTGTAGCCCCTCTACCATGCCCTTAACCGGGCCATAGGGTGGCACCCGGCGCTTGATATCGGACTGAGACCCCTGTTCCAATCGAGTTCTCCTAGCCAGGGACTGGCCGAAATGCTGAGTCCCTTTCACAATGCTACCACCAAATTGCCGGACAGTCAAGGGGATATCCACCAATTTGGCCAAATCCGTCCACAAGATCCTCCCTAACTCTACATCACCTATCAAAAGCCGGCCTTCTGGCGCCGAATATGACCGGTAGCGTGTCGCAGGCGGCTCGCCCCAACCGACAAGGAGTAGTCCCCAGTCCGCTGTTATATGCACCCCTCCAGACTTCTACCCGAAGGCCGATCTACAGTCCGTAGCGCACCTAATGCGGACTTCGCCCTTACCGCCCCTCTTTAGTGTTCCCTCTACTCTCGGACTGCGTGTCCCGATTGCCGATAGCGCCTTAGTCCACGAGAGTCAGTACGCTCACGAATGACAATTAGTCCTAAACATAGGACTAATCATGGACCACCGATATCGTCTTCCGCGAACAGTCGCGACCCCAGAATCTGTAGTCATCCGAGCAGCAGTGCTGGTGGTCCAAACAACGGATTCCTGATATAATTCACTCGAATCGCTGGCACAACATTATGAGGCGTTACGATGGCCGGAAGACAGTTCGAGAGGTTTTCGCGGGAGATAGAGGCTAGAGAGGACGAGCTCGCGCGCCGGGCGATCGCCGCGGCCGCCCGTAGCTATTCCCCCTACTCCGGCTTCCCCGTCGGGGCTTGCCTTGTCTGGCTCGATCCTCAAAGCGGTGGGATCGGTATCAGCGTGGGATGCAACGTGGAAAACGCTTTCTACGAGAGCGGCCATGCCGAACAGGCAGCGATCATGGCGGGCGTTTCCGCCGGCTACCGGCGACTCGTGGCAGCCTACGTGGCCTGTACGAAGCCCGAACCCGGGTCTCCCCTCCCCCTGGCAATTCCGTGCGGATTCTGTCGGCAGTGGATGTGCGAGTTCGTGCCCGAAGGTGAGGATGCGGCGATAGCCATCGTGGCCAAGGATGGGAGCATACGCGCTCGCTTCCGGCTCATCGCCGATTTGCTACCCCGCCCGTTCCGGCTAGGCTGATGGTTGCTAGAAACCCAGCCGAAAAGTCTTGCTGGTTTGGCTGATATGTAGTATAATGCGTCCTAACATGCGAACGGAGGTTTGGTATGTTAGGAAGGCATTCTATGCAGGGTGGATTGTTTGAAGC
>JACPQF010000006.1 GCA_016190625.1 Chloroflexota bacterium
GGCAAGACCGTCACCGACGAAGAAATGAACTCGCTGGCGATTGAGCGTTGCGACTTCCACGGGGAATGGAACTACAGCCTCTCGCCGCGCAGCGCTCAATCGGGTTGATTTGTTCATGTTATTATGAAAAGGCTCCTAAGCAGCTCGCCAATTCGCTCGGTCTGCCGATTGATAGCTTGTAAGGCCCTGAGCCCTCGGGGGCTAAGTCCCTCATGCTCCCGCAGGAGCAGGTACTGGGCAAACCCTCTGATTCCCGTGACCGGCGTCTTCAACTCGTGGGCGGCAACCTCGATGAACTGGTCCTTGAGCCGGTCCAGTTCCATCAGCTCACTTACATCTCTGGCCACTGCGACCGCTCCGACGGCGTTTCCCTTTTCGTCTCTGATCGGCGCGGCGTTGACCCGAACAAACAGGTCTCGCCGGGTACGGCGGTTGAAGAACACCTCGTCGTCCAGCGCGACGGTCTCTCCCCCCAGAGCCCGTGCGAACGGCAGCTCCTCAGGGGTGTACGGCCTTCCATCCAAATGCCGTACCTGATATCGTTCGGGCAATTCCGCCAGCTCTCCCTTGACCTCCTCCGGACTGGTCAGTCCCGATAGCAGCACAGCCGCCTTGTTGGAGAGAATCACGCGTCCTTCGGCGTCGCAGACGTAGACGGCGTCGACCATGTTGTCGAGGACGGATTCGAGCTCGGCGGCCCGGCGTTGGGCCACCTCCGACAATTCCTCGATCCTCTTGCGCGCCTGCACCTGCTCTGTCGTCTCGGTGGCCATTAACAGAACGGCCTCGATCTGGCCTTGTGGGCCGCGAAGGGGGACGTAAGAAAACGCGAAGTAGGCCTCTTCAGTAGACGCTTCTGGCGCTCGCCGGATTGGAATGAGAGCATCGATCACGTTGTAGGACTCCCCCGTGCGAAAGACGCGCTCGAGGATGGGCAGCACCTGTGGGGCGAACTCCGGAAACACTTCGGCGATGGTTCCTCCCACGATTGCTTTGCCTGGCGCCATAGCCTGGAGTGCCGGGTTGACCATCTCCTGGACGAACTCGGGTGGACGCAGGAGGGCGATGCCTGCCGGAGCGTTTTGAACCACTGACTCGAAGAGACGCCGCTGGGCGTCAATAGCCCTTAGTAGCCGCTCGCGCTCTGCTTCAGCTTCCACCTGAGCGGTGATGTCCCGAGAGACGTTCACCGCTCCGATTATCTTGCCCCGATCGTCCTTCACCGGTGCGCCGCTGGCGCTGGCCCAAACCACGCGGCCGCCAGGCGTTTCCACTTGGTAGACGTAACCAGTGTAAGCTTCGCCTTGCAGCGCTTTGTAGAGGGGAAAATCTTCCGCCGGAATCACGCCGCCATCGGGATAGCGGAAGCTCGCGACACGCTGGTATTCGGGAAGCAACCCTGTCGCCTCCTCCTTCGATTTCAGTCCGAGAAGGTCCAGGGCGGCCTTGTTCACTCGGACTACGTTCGCGTGTATGTCGCACACGAACACGGCGTCCACCATGCTCTCGATAATAGCGTCGAGCTCGGCGGCCCGCCGTTGCGCTTCCCCGGCCAGTTCCTGCTGCCGCGCGCTGGCGATGAGCAACTGTTGGTTGACATCCCTGAGTTCCGCAAGCGCCTTCTCGCGTTCTGCCTCAGCCCGCTTTCGTTCGGTGATGTCGATGTGGACGCCGATCAGCCGCAAGAGGTTGCCGGTCACATCCTTAAATGCCTGAAACCGTCCGGCGAGCCAGTGCACCGTGCCGTCGGGCCAGACCACGCGCCATTCTCCTTCCACGGAACTGCCCGTCTCCAGAGCGCGCGCCACTTGCCGCACGGCCTCGGACCGGTCCTCCCTATGGACCAACTGCTCCCAGGCGGGCTGGGTCCCGGCAAAACCGCCTGGCGGTAGGCCGTACAGCGCCTCCAGCTCCGGCGTCCAGCGGTTCACGCCGGTCTGGATGTTCCATTCGAAGGTGCCGACGCTCGCCACTTGCTGGGCCAAGCGCAAACGTTCCTCGCTCTGCCGCAGCGCCTCCTCCGTCTGCTTGCGCCTGGTGATGTCGCGAACCACGGCCATGGCGCCGATGGTTTGGCCGGCCCTGTCCCTAAGCGGGGTTGCGCTGAACTGCCGGGATCGCAGCTCACCGGCTTTCCGGTGGCGGACGACTTCTTCCTCATCTCTGAGAGTTTCCCCTCTCAGCGCGCGCAGCAGCGGCGCTTCTTCTGCGGGCCTGGGGCTGCCATCAGGATGATAGATCTCCAGTTCGCCCACTACCTCGTTCAAGCGCCTGGGCATCTCGGCGGCGCTCTCGAAGCCAACGCCCCTGATGGCTGCTTCGTTCACCAGCGTAAGGTTGCCGTCGCCGTCACAGGCCCAGACCTCGTCGGCCATGCTTTCGATCAGCGCTTGTAACCTTTCCTGCTCGAGAGCGAGACTCGCTGCCCGCCGCTCGGCTTCGGCTC
Source organism: Chloroflexota bacterium (assembly GCA_016190625.1). Taxonomy (GTDB): domain Bacteria; phylum Chloroflexota; class Dehalococcoidia; order JACPQF01; family JACPQF01; genus JACPQF01. Next base: position 2,447 of record JACPQF010000006.1, read on the forward strand.
TGTGCCGGTCTCGCTCCTCGGCCAGCGCGGCCTCCCGCCTTATCCTGCTGGCCAGCGCCGTGCTCACCAACCCAACAAGCGCTAGGGCAGCGAAATATGAGGCTGTCAGCCAAATCGGCGTACCTTGGACCAGGTCGGCGGCCAGCTTGAACGCTGTTGCGAAAGCAGTGACCCAGGCCGTCTTACGGGGTGAGAGGAAGTAAGCGGCGATGACCAAGGAGATGAAATACGGGGGTCCAGGCAGGGTTATTCCTGGCAGAAGGAAGACGTCGACGAAGGAGACGCAGGTGATCAACAGTAGGACTAGCAGGAGGATAATTCTATCCCTGGTAGTGTTGTCCAATTCCTTCACCTCTTTCTTCGGCAGAGGAAGTCTGGATCAACATAGGGATGGAGAGCCTTGTCGGACTGGACGGCCGCCTGGTCGAATGGTCAGGGCTAATGGGGTGTGTGGGGAGAAGGTAGAAATCGAGCCCCCTCCCCCCCCCCCCCGCCAGGTAGCCTGGTATTGTAGCCAATCAGGCGGCGGTAGAGTTCGGGAAACAACAAACAGAACCTCCTCATGGTTCTTCAATTGTACCACACCAACCGGAGCCAATACCAACACGTGCAAGCTACACCTTGACTTGCAACTCAACTCTTGGTAAGATATGTCTTACCACAGTTGCGAAATCCGGAGAAGAAAAGCATGTACGCGGAAAAGGGACAAGTTCAAAGTCTGACTGTAAGCTCGAAAGGCCAGATAACGATTTCGGCCGATGCCAGGCGCCGACTCTCTATAAGAAAAGGAACTCACCTTCTAGAGGTCGTCGTAGGGGACTGCCTGCTGTACGTTCCGGAAGACACATACCTTAGTCAGATCCTCGCCACCTTCCAGGACGGCCTGAAGCGCACACATCTTACCGCAGAGGAAATAGCCGGAGACATCGAGTCCCATAAGGGCGAACTATTCCAATCGCTATACCCTGAGCTAGCAGACGAATAGGTGGTAAGAGTCTTCCTTGATTCAGGCGTTTTGGTTCAGGGAATCATTCTCGACTGGTGTCCGGCCAGAGCGATCCTAATCCTCGGCAGTCACGGGGTCGTCGGCATTGAGACTACTCAGGTCGTCGTGGATGAAGTCAGAGCAGCGCTGCATAGGAAGGGCGTTGAAGCGGGAAGCGGCTCCCAATTCGACCGTTTGCTCAAAGCCTTCGGAATGAAGGTCCATGCGAGACCCCCTGCCCCCGCAGTTGAAGCAGGGATAGGGCGATTCCTGCCCCTCATGCGCCACAGAGCCGACATCGCAATCCTGGTCGCCGCCATATCGGTCGAACCTGACTGGCTGGTAACTGGCAATCTGGAGCATTTCAATCCGGCGGTTGCGAGAGCCTCCGGCTTACGTATCGTCTCTCCTGTACAACTGATGGGCTATCTGGGCGTCAGGCAACCCAACGCCTCTGAGTAGCGTCAGCAGAATTAGGAGACACCTGAGTTGAAGTACGATCCCAACCTCCATCACCGCCGCTCCATCCGTCTGCAAGGTTATGACTACGCTCAGGCTGGCGCCTATTTCGTGACGTTGGTCATTCAAGGGCGCCAATGTCTGTACAGAACCATCGAAGCTTGCCGCCGGGTACCATTAACCGCCGGAAGACCCCTGCCGAGGCCTGCCGCCGGCGAACAGAATGGCTTGCCTCAGCGCTTCGTAGGGCTGGGCGCCGACACCCCTCCTGCCACCCACGATGAACGTCGGTACCCCAGTGATGCCTATCTCTGGGGCCTCCCGCGACACGTCCTCGAGTTGACGCTCGTAGCGACGCTCGGCCAGCGCCCGGCTCAGCGCCATGCCATCGAGTCCCACCTCGCTGGCCAGGGCCGTTAGCGTGGGAACGTCGCCGATGTCCTTGTTCTCCTGAAAGTAGGCCTCGAACAGACGCCGGTGGAAGGCCGCAAAGCCGCCCGCCTCACGGGCGAACTCCGCCGCCTCCAGGGCAAGGTGGGAATTGGAGATGGTCGAGGGAAACCTCATCGCCAGCCCTACTCTGGCCGCCAACTCTTGCACGCTGGCTTCGATCTGCTGGAGCCGCATCCCGCGAAAGCGCTTTTCCCGGGGCTCGCCCTCGGGCGGCAGCTCAGGATGGATCTCCAGACCCTTCCATTCGACCTCCAGGTCGAACTCCTTCTCCAGCCTCTCCATCGGCACAAGGCCGATGAAACAGAAGGGTCAGATGTAGTCGGAGAACACGGTCACCCGCACCCGCTCGTCGCTCATCGTTTCCTCCTCAAGAAAGTTACCGTCATGTTTCAGACTTAGGCTCGTTCTCTCCCGTTTCTCCCTTCCTTTTCAATCGACGCGCTTCTCCCGACACACCTTAGAGCAGCACTGGGGGCAACGTTAGTCAAGGCTTTCAAGCACTTTGACAAAAGAAACCCGACCAGCCTCATCCGCTGGACTTCTTCAAAGCCCATCTTGAGGTAGAGATTGATGGCCGCCTCGTTCTCGGCGAACACCATCAGGTACGCCCGCTCAGTCAGCCCTTTCAGGTCCCCAACCACCGCCGCCACGCAGGCTTCGGCCAGACCTCTGCGGCGAGAATCGGGATGGACCGCCACGTTGCCGATCTCGGCTATCCAGGGAGTCGCCCAGTGCACTCCCGCCGCCGCCACCAGCTTGCCGCCTTCGTAGATGCCCCTATACGGCCCCCTAAGCAGGTCCTCCGACCGCCAGGCCTCGGGCGGGACTAGGTCGTAGAGGGTGTTGAGGTCTGCAAGGTTTTCCACCGACAGAGGTATGGCCCGGGAACAGTCATCGGCAGCCGTGCAATGAAACTTCTGGAGATCCAGCTTCATCTGCACCTCTTCTCTGGCGCGATCGACGCGGACCGTTCTCTCCAGAAGCCCCAGGGTGCTTTCGCCGCCCAGGCACCATACAAACCCATCTCGCACCCTGGCACATCGCGAGGCTGCCTTCCGCAGCATCCGTCGCAGAAGCGTGGCATCGTCACACCAAGCGGCAATGACCGGCGAGGTGAAGCCCGAATACACGGACAGGAGGCCCCTCAGGCCCGTTTCATCATCCGCTGACACGAAAAGGCAATCGACTTTGAACTCGGTCAGATCGGCGATCAGGGGAGCGTTATCGTAGGGGTTCGCCAACAAGGTCTGGAGCGCTTCGCCGGTCCTCGCGTCGTCAAAAAAGCCAAGCTTCATCGCTAGGAGCCTCCTCGCTGGAAACGACCCAACCATATCCTGTCGGGGCCAGTCTGTCAAGTCTCGCCATCACCGCCTCTGCATAGACCGTACCTATCGGCGCGGAAGAAGGTGAATGGCCGCATTTACTTCTTCATAACCAGGTGTTATACTTTGAGTAGGAAGGATGGTATAACTGATGGGAAGCGTCAAGACAGCAGTCTCAATGCGACGCCCGTTGTTCGAGCAACTGGAGAAGCTCGCCCGCCAGCGAAACATGTCCAGAAGTCAACTAGTCGCCGAGGCCGTGGAGGAATATATTCGCCGCCAGGAGAGCAGAGAATTGATAGAGAAAATCAATGCTGCTTACGACGAGGCGACCCCCGATGAATTGGATCTCTTGCGCGCGATGCGCCGGCGCCAGCGGCGGATTCTGGAAGCAGAATGGTGATCAGCCAGGGAGATATCTTTTGGATCGACCTCGATGAGCCGTTAGGTTCGGAGCCAGCTTGTCGTCGTCCTCACGTGGTCGTACAAAACAATGCGTTCAATCGCAGCCGAATCGACACTGTCGTCGTGTGCCCCCTCACGTCCAGACTCCAGCGCGCCAGCTTGCCTGGAAACGTGCTTCTAGACGCGGGAGAGGCCCGCCTGCCAAAGCGGAGCGTCGTAAACGTGTCCCAGATATTCACTGCCAACAAGACCGAACTCGACGAGAAGATCGGAACCCTTTCTCCCAAGCGCGTTCGTGAGATAATCGCCGGCATAAAGCTGGTTTTGGAGCCGCGCGCGGTGGAATAACCCAAGCCTTTGCGGCACGTTCCCTGCGGGTCGTCGTGGAATACGGAGGGGGGACGATGCCAAACTTCATCAGCGCTGAGGGGAACAAGCTCTACGATGCCATGGGAAACGAGGTGCGCCTCACGGGGCTGAACTGGTTCGGGTTGGAAACGGCAGCCCTCGCCCCCTTCGGCCTCGACACCTGGCACCTGAAGTACCTGCTCCGGCTCGTCCGCCTCATGGGCTTCAATTCCCTGCGCATTCCTTTCTGCAACGAAGCCTTCGAGCCGTTTGGCTTCCCCAGAGGGAGCATCAGTTACGAGCTGAACCCCGAACTGGTCGGCCTCGACGGCCTCCAGATTCTCGACAAGATCGTGGCCGGCGCGAAGGAGGAAAGGCTTCGCATCATTCTCGATCACCACCGGCCAGCCGCCGATCTCATCGTGGACCTCTGGTACACGGAGCGGCTCTACTATCATTCGTGGATAAATGACTGGCTAATGCTCGCCAACCGTTATCGGGGGGACGATACGGTGGTCGGCGCCGACCTCCACAACGAGCCTCACGGCGCTGCCACCTGGGGGAGCCACGACCTCTGGACCGACTGGTCGCTGGCGGCGGAGATGTGCGGCGACGAGATTCTCAGGGTGAACCCTGACTGGCTCATCATCGTCGAAGGCATCGAGCATTACGGCGGCGACACCTATTGGTGGGGAGGCAACCTCGCGGGCGTGGCGGACCATCCCGTGGAGCTGGCGAAGCCGGAGAAGCTGGTTTACAGCGCCCACGACTACGGCCCCGGCGTTTGGGACCAGCTCTGGTTCCACGACCCCGATTTCCCCCAGAACCTGGTTGGTGTTTGGGATAGGCAGTGGGGCTATATCCACAAGCAGGGCATCGCCCCTGTGCTCGTAGGCGAGTTCGGCGGGCGCTCGGTGGGGGAAGATGTCGAGGGCATATGGCAGCGCACGCTTTTCGACTACATCAAGGACAACGGCATGAGCTACGCCTATTGGTGCCTGAACCCCAACTCCGTAGATACCGGCGGCCTGCTTGAAGACGACTGGCGGACGATCAATCCGGCCAAGCTGGGCCTGCTGCGCCAGTATCAGTGGCCAGCGCTTGTCTCTTAGCCAGTACTAAAGCGAGGCCAAGTGAAACCTGCAGACTGTGGGCTCACAAACATGTAGATTCCATTGATATGAGGGTCTAGGGCGGCGCGGGGAGCCCCTCGTAACGCATCTGCCTCAGGCGGATTCGCTACGGCTCAGAAGCGCGACCTTGGGAGATGGCCTCCGAGACACTCAGAAGACGATCACCGTGTGACGCCTGTACGTTCCAAGTGGATCGGTCATCACATTGATAATGGCAACAGTCCCGGCAGCGAAGGCGCGCTGTAAGGCAGGCTTGATCTGGGCGGGGTTTTCGACCAGTTCGCCATAGCCGCCCACCATCTCCGCCATTTTCTCGTAACGGGCGGGCAATAACGCGTAAACCATTGGATCCTCCGGCCGAAAACGGGTTTTCTGGCTATGATGTCCTCCGATTCCGCTGTTGTTGTTCACCACAAACACGACATTGACCCCGTTCCTGGCTGCTGTCTCGATCTCGGTGAATGACGTGCCAAATGCGTAATCGCCAAGTACCGCTACAACCTGTTTATCGGGTCGCGCTATCTTGGCGGCGACGGCGAATGGCACGCCAACGCCAATGCAGGAGGTGGTGCCGGGATTGAGTCGATGGCGGGGATAGTAGCTAGGCATCACCATACGGCCAACGCCAAGGTTGGTCTCACCATCGACGACCACGGTGGCGTCTCGGTCAAGGCTATCGCGCACGTCTCGCCACAGGCGGAAATGGTTGATGGGAGTACTGTCGGAATCCATTTGTTCTTTCAGCGATGCCTGATTGCGAATAACTTCCGCCCGTAGCTCCTCAAGCCAACCGGTGGCAGCAGATCGCAGCGACCGACCTGACAAGGTATCACAAAGAGCATCGGTCGCCACTGCCGCATCGGCGGTAACGCCAATGTCTACCGTCACGCCGCTATACATTTCTTCTGGCTCTACATCAATCTGGGCTATCCGGACATCCGGGCCTCCGACACCCCCGACGGCAAAGTAACCTTGACTAGCCAGAAACATCCAATTGAAACGGCCGCCGATCATTAGAATGGCATCCGCCCGTTTCAAAGCCGAAGAGCGTGCCGCGCCCACGCACCTTGGGTCGTCGTCGGGGATCGTACCCCTTCCCAACGGCGAGGCGACGAAAGGCAAACCTAGGCTGACGAGACGGCATAAGGGTTGGCTGGCATCAGACCAGGCTGCTCCTTTGCCTATCAGGACGAGCGGCCGCTGAGCAGTAGCAAGCATATCGGCAATCTGCCGTATGGCCTCTGGGTCAGGATAAGGGCGACGGGGCTCAGGTTGGGCGGCGCGCAGGCGAACGGACTCCTCAGGGATGGTGTCATGAATAAGCTGACCGGGGAAGTCGAGGTAGACGGCGCCTGGGCGCCCCGACAACGCCTTTCCCAGAGCGAGGTGGACATATTCCGGGATGCGCGGAACGCTGTCTGCCTGAACAGCCCATTTGCAGACCGGCTTCGCCGCGGCTACCTGATCCGCCTCCTGAAACCCCCCTAGCCCTCGCCAGACAGCATTCACCGAACCGCCAAGAGTGACCAGCGGCCAGCAACTTTCCTGAGCGACATGCATGCTGGTTATCGCGTTGGTCATGCCAGGCCCTGATCCTACCACCAATACGCCGGGCTTCTTAGTGATGTAGCCGTAGGCCTGCGCCATGAATCCGGCCTGCTCCTCATGCCGGCAGCCTACCACGCGAATGCCTTCCCGAAGTGCCGCGACAAGAATGTCGCTTGTTGGCGCTGCGGGAATGCCGAATATGCAGTCAATCCCCTCCGCCCGGAGTTGCTTAGCGGTTAGCTGCGCCCCGCTGATGCCACTTCCAGCTTCAGTCATGATTACTCCTTTCGTGCGCCGGTGTTCGTATTGGTGATAGGATTATATCGAAGTGACTGCGCTCAACGGTATGGTGGAAAATACCTATTTTCGATTGCCAACTACTTATTTTTGTGCACCGGGGTATCTTGACTCGCTTCATCGCCTGTGATATCATCGGAGTGTCTAAGAGGACAGTTAAAAAGGGCCTCAGAAGCTCTTTTGATTGATCGCCAGTCAAAGACGACCGCCGAAAGCGCCTACGCGTGTTGCCGAGATTTCAGGTATGCTGTATTTGCGACTGCCTGTAGTCGATGTCGGTCTGGAAGGTGGTCGGGATGGTCGAGCCTCTTGGAGCGCAGCCTAACAGCCCGGTTCTCTCACGCACCCAGCGGATTGAGGGCCTGACGGCCCTGGTCGGTCGCGACCGTGAGCTAGGTCTACTCAGCGCGGCGTTATCGCGAGTTGCCGAGGGAGAGGGCCGGACTGTCTTCCTGACGGGCCAGCGGGGCATCGGCAAGACCCGTCTGGCACAAGAGGCTCTGGCTATGGCCAAGGAAATGGGCTACATCACCATTGAGGCACGCTCATATCCCCTTGGCGTCAGAATAGCCTACGCGCCAATCCTCGATGCCTTTGGCCCCCTTCTTCGCAGTCTCGACTCAGCCCGTCTGTCAGATTTGGTGAAGGGCCTGCCGGACCTAGGACGTCTCTTCGGGGATTTGGGGCTGCCCTTCTCGGATTCGCTTCGAGACCCCGCCCTGGGGAAAACCCGTCTCTTTGAGGCGGTAACGCGACTTCTCGAACGGTTAACTCGGGAGGCGCCTACGGTTCTTTTCATCGACGATTTGCATTGGACCGACCCCGCTTCCCTCGACCTGCTGCATTACCTAGCGCGTGGTCTAGCCGGCGAGCGGGCGTTGCTTCTCACCACGTACAGCGCTGAGGCCATGGATACGTCTCGCAACCTTCGAAAGATGGTGGAGTGGCTGGTGCAGGCAGGCATGGCTGAGGAAATAGCCGTCCCTCGTCTCAACCCAGAGGCTGTTGGCAGCCTAGTGCGGGGCATCTTGAACGAACCAGCATCCGGGCAATTGTTAGGCCTTCTTGAAGCGCGGGCTGATGGCACACCTCTGTTTGTCGAGGAGATCCTTCGCGCCTTCATCGATTCCGGCGCTCTTGTTCGCACCGACCAAGGCTGGATCCTTGATGCGAAAAGCACAGGTATCATACCTGCGACCGTTCGGCGTCTTGTTTTTGAGCGCCTAGATCGGCTGGTGCCGACCGAGCGAGACCTCCTAAATCTAGTCGCCGTTATGGGAGACGCCACGCCGTGGCTCATTCTCCAAAGGTCGAGTGGTCTGGCAGAAGAGGCTTTCGTCGATGCCCTGGCGCGGCTGCAGGCTATGGGTCTAGAAATGCAGCCGAAAACTGGCAATATGCAGAGACCCGCGAATTCTGTCCCCACCAGGAGGTCTGAATTGTTTGCCAGACCTGCTGTTGCCCCCCACATAGTGCCAAAAAGCGGATGCGATTCCCCACCGCTTTTTCAAAAGGGGCTTTTCGGCTGCGCTTCTAGTGATCGAAGGACTGGACGGGTCAGGCCCCACATATAGAATAGCTCATCCACTCATTCAGGAAGTAGCCTACGCCGAATTGCCGACGATATAGCGACGACGTGCCCACGCGGCAGCGATTCGCGCCTTGGAAACTTTTTCGAAAGGACGACCGGACCACGTGAGCCGTCTGGCTCGCCACTATCGGGGCGCTGGCGCTGATGCCGAACCTGGGCGGACGCTGGCTGTTCTCTTGGCGGCTGGCGAGCGGGCATGGGCGATTTACACCAACGAGGAGGCTGCTCAGCACTACGCTGCGGCTTTAGGAATGGTTCGCGAGGGACATCAGGTTGCAGATCTCGGCGACTGCTCCCTGAACGACGAGCAATTGCTGCCCTGGTTGCTGGAGCGATTGGGCGAAGTCTGGGCGCGCATCGGCGAGGGCGCGGCCATCTCGGTCTGGAATGAAGCTCTCCTCGTCCGAGAACGCGCCGGCGATGCCGTTGCCGTAGCTCGTCTACGCTGTCGGCTGGCTCTTGCCGAGCTCGACCGCGGCCGTCTGGATCGTGCTCTGGCGCATGTGACGGCCGGGCTGGCGGCGCTGGCCAATTGTCAGCCTTGCCAGGAACAGGCTGATCTACAGGTTGCCCGTTTCCATATACTCAACCGGTTGGGAGAAGCGGTTGGCGCGGCAGAGACGTTAGAAACGCTTCTGTTGGTGACCAAGGAGCTGGCATCACCCAGGGCGGAGGCAGAAGCCAAATTGGCCATGTCTAGTTTCTGTTGGTGGCGGAACGACATCGCTCAGGCTCGCGAGTATGCCTTGCAGGCGTTGGAGGTAAGCGAACGCGCAGAAGAGATGGCGATTAGCTGCCAGGCCTACATTGTCCTGGCGGCTACCGGCCTGCACTCGGGTGAGCACCGATTCATGCGCGGCCAGGCCGAAAGCGGCCTGGCGGTGGCCCAGAGGCTCGGAGCGCCAGACGCGGAGATAACCTTCCGCTTCTATTTGGCCTTCGCCAACTTCATGGCCGGCTCTTGGGCAAAATCGTTGCGTCTGAACGGAGAGGCTGTTGCTTTGGCTCGCCGGATTGGACACGCTCGCGGCCAGGCCTACTTACTGGCCCAGCGGGCGATGATCCTTGCCTTGCAGGGGGACCTGTCCGAGGCCGAAGCCTGCCTCGCCGAGGTAGGGGCGGACCTCGGTAGCCCCTCAAGAGAAGGGTCGGCGGATAAGTACGTCGTCAGCCTCGCCGGCGTTGCGGAAACGGCTCTCACCCTCGAACGGGGGCAGCCGGAGCTTGCGGCGAGCATTGCCCGCGCCCTTGTTCGCCCTCTGGCGGCTGGGGCCGCTCCCGCTGGCCTTAAACAACTATTCACTCCAATGGGCTTGATGCTGCTGGCCGAGGTCCAAGTGGCGGCTGGAGAGCCAGAAAGTGCGCTGGAGACTGCGGGCAAGCTGATGGCCTTGAACCGTACCGACGTGCCGTATCTGGCAGCGCTGGCCTCTCGCGCCGAAGGGATCGCCTGGCGTGGCCTGAGCCAACGGGAGGCTGCTCTGGCTTGCCTTGAGAGGGCGCATAGGGAGTTCGCTGCTCTTGAGATGCCATTCGAGGCGGCGAGATGCTTGCTCGAGATGGCAGAGGTCGGGGATCGGGGGTCAGGGGTCAGGGATCAGGGGTCAGGGGGCTGTGAATATCGGCCAGGAATCGGGGGAGGGGGGACCGGCCCCCGATCCCTGACCCCTGTTCAGGCTGCCCTGCATGCTTTGGCGATCTTCGAATCGCTCGGTATCCAGCGCTATGTCGACCGTGCCCGCAGGCTGCTGCGAGAACTGGGCGTTTCGCCACCGACCAGACGCCGGACGCAGCGCGGAAAAGAAGCCCTCAGCCTACGCCAGCTTGAAATCGCTCGCCTGATCGCTGAGGGCATGACCACAAATGAGATCACAGTTCGCCTGTGTGTGAGTCGGCGCACTGTCGAGAACCATCTGGAACATATATACCGCCGCTTGGGCGTTGGCTCACGTGCCGCCCTCACCCGATACGTGTGCGAGGCTGGCCTCCTGTCGCCCGCCCACAAAAGATAAGTAGCTGTCGTTCATCAAATGAGTATTTCCCACCATACCGCTGCGCATGGGCTTGTGCTACGATTCCGTGACTGAGCCGGAGAGAACTGTTCGGGCCTTCCGGCATCGTCAAGAAGGAGGCATTAGCATGACATTACGCAGTCGGTTCCCTGCAATAGTTTCGCTCGCCATCATCGCCGGCAGTCTGCTGCTCTCCTCCTGCACGGCGGCGCCGCCGTCTCCATCCCAATCTACCTCGGAGGCCAAGTCGTCTGGTAGTCTGATCGTGGGCAATCCCCGTATGAACCAGAGCTTCGAGCAGAATGATCCCGGTAACTTCACGATTAGCTTCTCCCCTGTGCTCGATCTTCTGGTGTATTTGAGCCCCGATGCACAGTTGATGCCGGGGATCGCGGAGCGGTGGGAGTTCTCCTCCGATGGCCTGGCGCAGACTTTCTACATCAGGAAGGGAGTCAAGTTCCACGATGGCAGCGACCTCACGGGGTCCGATGTCAAGTCCAGCTTGGAGAGAGTAGTTGCGCCCGATTCTACGATGTTGGACTCGGGCGCCTGGCGTAACGTGATAGATCGCGTGGAACTTAAGGACGAGTACACCGTGGTGCTCCGCGTGAAGAAGCCCCAATTCGAGTTGGTAGGGCCTCTGCTAATGCTATCGGGCGCCGGAGCGGTCCTCCCCGAGAAGTATATCAAGGAGAAGGGTTATGACGAATGGCTAAGAAAGCCCATCGGCAGTGGCCCGTACAAGGTGGTGAGCTGGCAACCTGGGAGCCGCCTCGAGCTCGAGGCGGTGGAGAAGCACTGGCGAGTGACATCCAAGGTCAAGAATGTGACGGTTCTCCCTATTCCGGAGGAGTCAACCACGGTTGCTATGCTGAAGACGGGTGAGCTAGATCTCGCCACGGTGGGGCCTGATTCGGTGCCGTCCCTGAAGGCAGCCGGCGTGCGAATCATAGAGATCCCAACGTGCTGAAACCGGACCCCTACGATCCGGAACAGGCGAAGAAGCTGCTTTCTGAGGCGGGTTACCCCAATGGCTTTGATACCACGGTCATGGACTACGGTGGAGGAAGCATTCAAACCCAGTTTAACGCGGCGGTGGCGGGTTATTGGCAGAAAATAGGGGTCAGGGCAGTTTTGAAGCCGGGGGATCTGGCCACTGCCCCGCGTGGTAATGCGCCCGAGAAGTGGAACAGTTTCCGTTCTGTCCTCAGCCAAGGCGTCGTTTTTCAAGCCGAGAGGCTCTACGTGGGATATCATTCCAAGGGCTATTCGTCGCCGGATATCAACAACCCCACGCTGGACGCCCTCCTCGAGAGAATACCGACCATCAGGGACCAGGCGGAGAAGAAACGGGTGGCTCTGGAGGCTGCTGTGATGGGTAGGAACGAGTATTCCACCATTGCTATCCTCGACTTGCACACACTTATTGCTCTTTCTTCCAAGGTCGGGGGCATCACCCCCATCAGGGGACTTGTAGGATTGCCGTCGGTTGTTGAAACGGCAAGCTTTGCCAAGTAGGAGGGCGGGTGTCTTACCCTGACAAGGAAGGACCGAATAGGTGCCCTGATTATGCCTTAGCAAACCGAGAGACGAAGGAGTCAAACATGAGTGATGGAGCATTGCACGGGATCCGGGTCATCGACTGGACACTTCGCCACCAGGGTCCCGCTGGTGGTATGTATCTAGCTGCACTGGGCGCCGACGTGATTCATGTGGAGCAGAAGGGCGTCGGCGACATAATGCGTGGTACCCACACTATCTTTGGGGCCTCTATGACCCTGCCCGGCGATCGGAACATCTTCTTCGAGGACTTGAATAGGAATAAGCGCGGAATCAGCATCGACCTGTCCAAACCCCAGGGCAAGGAGATCATGCATGGCCTGGTAGAGAAGTCGGACGTCTTCATCACCAACTATCGTCCCAAGGCGGCCTTGAAGCTGGGCATGGATTACGAAACCCTCCGCAAGCTCAATCCTCGACTCATCTACGGCCTGGCGACTGCCTACGGCGACCGCGGGCCGGAAAAAGATAGCGGTGGCATCGAGCCAGCTGTCTTCGCCCGAAGCGGTGCCTTATCCGCTAATGGGTACGATGATGCCCCAACCCTTCCTCCCATTGCCTCTGGCGACCGCACCGGCGGCCTCTTTCTCGCCTTTGGCGTAGTCACGGCGCTGCTGGTCAGAGAACGCACAGGCAAGGGTCAGCGTTTCAGCACCTCTCAATTAGGAGCGATGACCAGCATTCTCGGCCATTTGATAAGTACGGCCTACTTTACCGGGCGCGACATCCGCTACGAGCCGCGTGCGCGGGCCGCCCCACTCGGTAACTTCTACCGGTGTCGGGACGGCCGCTGGCTGGCTCTGTCGATAGCCATCGACCCCGACCGGAGCTGGCCGGAACTCTGCCAGGCCATCGATCGCTCTGAGCTCGCTGACGATCCGCGGTTCAATAACATGGAAGCTCGCAGCGAGAACCGGGAGGAACTCATCGCCATCTTTGACCGCCACTTTGCCACCCGTGACTGTGAGGAGTGGGAGAAGAAACTGCGGGAGGGGGGAGATTTCATTTTCTCCCGCGTCAACACGTTGGTCGACGCAGTTACTGACCCCCAGGTATTGGCGAATGACTACATAGTGGACTTCGATCACCCCGTGCTAGGCAAGATGAAGCAGGTCGCCATGCCTTTTGACTTCTCTGAGACACCCGTACGAATTCATTCGCCAGCCCCTGATATCGGCCAGCACAACGTCGAGGTTCTTCAGGAAATCCTGGGCTACCCGATGGACAAGATCGTCTCGTTGATGGAGCAGGACGTTATTTAGTACCTGCAATTGCCGGGGCCGTAGGCGACCCTGGCCTAGAAGCGCAGCCGAAAAGCCCCTTTTGAAAAAGCGGTGGGGAATCGCATCCGCTTTTTGGCACTATGTGGGGGGCAACAGCAGGTCTGGCAAACAATTCAGACCTCCTAGTGGGGACAGAATTCGCGGGTCTCTGCA
>JACPQF010000044.1 GCA_016190625.1 Chloroflexota bacterium
AGGCTCTGCTTCTCCTTGACTATGGTTTCCCAATCCTCGCCGAGCAGACCATTGGTGTCTGCCGAGTTGGGATTGAACGACCAGTTTATGTAGCCTATCCCCTTACTCGCCAGGTAGTCCACCAGAGTCCGCTGCCACTGGCCCGCGGCATCGTCGCCCACCGAGCGGCCGCCAAACTCCCCGAGGACCACTGGGGCCAGGTTCTTGTCGTGAATGTAGCCCCAGTGCTTGCCCCACACGTCGGGAAGATTGTCGGGGAACTTTGGGTCGTAGAACCACCCCTGCATGAAGACTTCCGGGCCGTAGTCGTGGGGGCTGTAGACCACGCGATTGGGAACCTTCAGGCGGACGGGGGTTTGCGCCGCGCCCGCCAAGTTGCCTCCCCACCAATACCAGTCGTTTCGATACTTCTCTACCCCCTGAACAAAAATGAGGAGGTAGGGATTCACGTCGAGGATCGCGTTTCCCGCCCTCTCGGCCGCCAGACGCCAATCGGTCTTGATATCCCCTGTGCCCCAGGTTGCCTCCCACTTGGGCTCGTTGTGCAGGTCGACGCCGATGAGCGTGTCGTCGCCCCGATAGCGGAGGGCCAGCATCTGCCAGTCCTGAATCCACCGCTCCTCGCTCACGTCGGCCGTGTACCACAGCGGCGATTGCCCGGCGCTGGTCGGGCGATGGCGGTCGAGGATGACCCTCAGGCCCCGGTCCCGGGCGCCCTCCAGGAGTTTGTCCAACACCTCCAGGCTGGTAAGGCCTTTCAGGTTGGCGTTCTGCTCGTAGTCGATGCCGGCGGGCATCTGGCCCGGGGTCAGCATCTCGTTGCTATAGGGTAGGCGAATAACGTTGAAGCCCAACTCCGCTATCTGGTCCAGCAGCGATTCCCAGTTGCGCGACCAGAGGCCGTGAGGGGCGAAGGTCTCGGTCTCCATGCCAAACCAGTTGATGCCGGTTATCCGCACCTCCCGCCCCTTCGAATCGTAGACCTTCTTGCCGCAGGTGTGGAGGTAGACCAGCGGCTTGCCATCTTTGGCCAGGCCCCTGAGGGGAACGCTAGCGGGGTCCCTCTCGCAGTTGATCGTTACCGACTGGGGCGGCGCGAAGGGAACCGACCAGTAGCTTATGAAGAAAGCAGCGCTGACCAAGGCCAACGCTGCCACGACGAAGCTTCGCCTGACTCCCGGCATCATCTCTTCAAAGGCACCTGCCAGTTGGCTCCCCCGAACTCGGATAGACCGGCCACCGAGATGGTGAGCTTACTGCCCAGCGGATCGGCTACCGGCCCGTCGAAAAACGCTTTGACCAACTGGACCTGTTGCCCCCGCGCCACTTTCATGTTGCCATTGTATTCCGCCCATCTGAGGTTGTATCTGGTTCCCCGGCTGTCGACTACCGTCAACTGGCGTTCCGGCGAGAACAAGAAACTCAAGTCTCCGGCCGTGTTGTTGAGAATGAACATGGTCACCAGCACGCCCCCTAGCTCAGAGTTGGGCTCGGCCGCCGTGAGAGTCAGGGAGATCTTGTTCTGGGTGATCATGCCGCCAACGCCGCTGACCGATTTGTCCGGTTCCGCCGCAGGGGCAGGGGCGGCGGCCCCTGACGCGATGATCTGGGTCGGCCTGGCCGCGCTCGCCGGCCAGTTGATCTCCCAGTTCGCCTTGCCAACCTGAGGCAGATTGGCAATCGCCAGCATCAGCTTTTCGGTGGTGACATCTCTGTCCGGACCGGCAAAGAAGACCCTTACCAGGCGCGTTTTCTGGCCAGCGTCCACTGTTACTTCGCCCTTGTACTCGGCCCAGCGGAAATTGTAGTTGCTCCCCTGGTCGTCGCGGAGGGTGATATCTCGCTCCGGGTAGAAGGCAAAGTTTAGGGCGCCGCTGCTCTGGTTGGCCAGCTCCACCACTAGCTCGACCCCCTTCGGGTTCGTGCTCTTGGTTACATCCACCAGTTTCAGAGATACGCCATTCACGGCGATCTCCCGCGGGTCGGCCTCAGGGGCCGGCGGTAGCGCCGTCGAAGCCGGCGCGGTGTCGAGGCCCGGGTCCTTCCCAGAAGGACCGCCGCCCGTCGACTCCGGTAGGAATGCCAGGAAAGTGCCAAACGTGGCTCCTACGAGAGTCAGAGCGACGATGGCTATCAGAATGGTCATCAGCGTTGTTCTCGGTATCTGCAGCATCGCTTTGCTCCTTTGTTGGAAACGCGGGATCTCCTTATCGTCCCACGGGGCTCAGGTATTTCCCCGGCACCCATCCTTCGTTGCCCGCGGGGTCCTTTACCTTGACCCACTCTTCCCCATCCACTTCCTTCTTCTCTCCAGCCAGCTCGAGGCGTGTGCCATCCGGCCATACGGCCAGATTGTCGCCACCGCCCGCCTCCTGTCGCAGGTGAACGCCCTCGCCCTCGGTGTTGCTGACCACCACCGTTGTCGATCCTACTGAGTCGGACCCTGTTCCCGCTTCGGGCGTGGCACCCGGCTGGGCCTGCTCGGTTGGCGCCGGCTGGGGCGTCAAAGCCTCGGCAGCTTTCTTCTTCTCTTCTTCCGCCTTGCGCTGTTCCTCTTCCTGCCTCGCCTTTTCCTCCTGATCGAAGGAGCAGACGTAAGATTTGGTGTCCTCAGCCGGCACAGGAACGGCGCCGCTGACCTCCATGACCTCCATGCTTGCTTTGGCTGGCGCCTTGGTCTTATCCCCAATCAGGGTAAAGCCCAACTGGCCTGCCTGGGCGTTGCCAGGTATGGTATAGGAGCCACCGGCGAGAAGGTTTCCTTGGTCGTTACTTTTTCCACAGGTGACCTCCCTCCCGGCGTCCTGCTCGGTCCGACCGACGAACACCCTCACGATCTCGTTCCTGCCGAACCCGGCGCCGTAGAAGGTTACGGTCGTGCCCGGCTTGCCGCCGTAGGTGCTGGCCTCGGCGTTGGGCGTGTAGGGTAACACGTCGAAGCTGACCGTCGTCGGCGCCAGGCTCTGCTCGCCTATGGCGATCAGCGTGTTCTTGCCCTTGAGCTCGTAGGGGATCACGAACCCCCCAGACCCCTTGAAGCCGCCCTTATCGTCGGCCTCGACAATGGATACGGGCGTCGTATTCACGTCGTTCAGATGAATCCGCACCCTTTCTCTTGGCCCGAAGCCATCCGCCGAGAAGACGATGGTCGTGTCGGCTTTGGCTGCGTATTCGCTTATGTCAAGTACGGGGTAAAGGTTGAGCATGAGAAACGGCACGCTGACCGGAGACTGGCTTTTCTCTCCGATGAAAATGAACGAGTTGTTGCCCACGGCGCCAAAAGGCACTTCGAGCGACGCCTGACTGATTCCACCGCCGGAATCCGCCTGAACGGTCCCCACGGCTTCAGAATTCAGGCTGTTCATGTGGATCTCTATTTTTTCTCCCGGTGTAAATCCCTTAGCTGAGATGGTGATGAAGTCTCCCACCTTGCCAACCTGAGTGCCGAACTTCACCTCAGGGCTGTTTGCCACTAAGTTCCCCGTGGCAGCAGCCGCCTTGGCGGCGCCATCTTGTCGCGCCTCCAGGATGAAGGGGCCACTGGCGATGTCCTGGGGCAAGGCGAAGTTAAAGCCGCTCAGGTTTCCCCCTCGGTCGACCTGCACGAAGCCCACGTTCTGCCCTTGGTCTTCCTTCTTTCTTTTGAGAATGAAGTTCACCGTGGCTCCAGCGTCGAAGCCGCTGCCGGTCACGCCAATGGCAGAGCCGGGCTTAACCGTCGCAGGGTTGAGCAAGAGGAGAGGATTTTGTTTCAGACTCAGCTCCCCCAGGTCCGCCGGGGTCGGCGCCGGACCAGGCGTCTTGTCGGTTTTCCGAATAACCGTCTGTTCGCCTGAGGTCTGGCCGGGAACCGGCGGCGGCCCTCCGGAGCCCTTGTTGAATAGCACATTGCTAAGGAGGAGAAGAGCCCCGACCACCGAGATACCTATGAGCATCTTCTTCATGGAATTGCCTACCTCCTCGACTTGTTGACACGGCGCACTTGAAGAAGGACGTTACCTTCTTCAAACTGGGCGATCACGACTGATCGATCGTACGCCTGCAAGATCACGGTCTCGTTATTGATTCGCAATACTTGATCCATATCATCCGATAAGACCAGATAGTCGATGTTTTGCCAGTCCTCGTTTAGAAGCTTAACTCTGATGTCGGGGTCCTGGTCAACCTTCCAGTGGGAATGGGCCAGCGGATAGCTGGGAGACCCCTTACGCTTCTCGTGAAGGTCCACCCAGAGGTCGTCGTCGATAACTAGGCTGGCGTCGGCCGGAACGTTCTGGCGGATGAACTGGAGTTGCTCCTGCTGCGTCCTCGTCTGGTCGATAAAGAACTGGTCCCTCGCGCCATAGAGCAGCAGAGCGGAAAGGCCGGCGAAGGCTACCAGGAAGCCGATCCCTATACTTCGACCCATGAAGTTCTTCAGCAGTTGATCGGCAGCCATGCCCGTATTGAGGGCCAGGAATGGCAGCAGCGGCACGATGTAGAACTCGAGTATGGCGCTGCCCTTCAGCAAATAGAAGCCGAAAGCGGCGGTAAACAGGCCGGCGACGAGATTGTTCCGGTACCGCTCGCGCTCCATGAGCCCCAGCATGATGTTCCAGGCGCTGGAAGCGGCGCCGAGCATGATAATTATGGAATCCTTGGTCCACCACCTGCTCTGGAGAAAAACCCAGAACTGGCTACTAGGGTCAAATGCGCTGCCTCCCGACCGGGTCAACTGCCAAAAGAAGGTGGAGATCAGAGACACGTGCTCGGCCGGCGTGAAGCTGAGCACCGAGCCCGAGGGAAACAGCTCGCTCTTCAGCAGAGCGTAGAGGGGATAGAGCGAGGTCACCGCCACCGCGCTGAATGCCCACCCGGTCATGGCGAAACGGAAGTAGTAGCGCTGCCTCACCTCATTGTAGACCATGTAGGCGACAACGGGAGCGAAAAAGGCGGCGTTCTCCTTGGTCACCATGCCGAGACCAAAGGCCACACCGCTGGCAATGAGGGTGATCAGCCGGTTGCCGTGAAAGACGATCAGGTAGAGGGACACCATCATCCATAAGACGAGGATGTTGTCCAGTAGGACCATTCGCTGGTAGTAGAGTCCCAGAGGCGACAGAGTGAAAAGGCCGGTGGCGGCGACGGCGGCGATTTGGCTCCCCGTGAACTTGCGCGTTACCCGGTAGAGCAGCACGACGGAAATGACGTGGATGATCAGCATCAGGACGCGTCCGCTATTGATGGCCATGCCAAAGGCGCCAAATTGGCCGGGTAAGAGGAGAGACCAGGCGGCAATGAGAATCCAGCCGCCGGGTGCGTGGTCGTAGAAGTAGGTGTAGGGAGAGAGCTTAGCCTCCCTCACCACCGACCAGGCCTGCTCCATGTATATCCCTTCGTCGCCCAGGTACAGGGGGTAGTTGAACATGTTGTAGCCATGCACTACCAGAGACAACAGGACCATTATCATGATGAGGCTCCGCTCGCTCAGGTTCCATAGCCTGGCGTCGTCGCCCTGGCCGCTAGCCGCTGGCCGTCTTCTCATCGCAGCCTGATCGTTCGTTTCGTTCATGAGTCAATGCCCTGTAGCCGCAAGCTCACGCCGCCTTTCGATGGGCGCCCACGTGGGCCGTCTTTTCCCAGTTCGACTGGCCTTTCAGCTCTCTTAGCGCCGCTCGCAGCGCCGCGTAGCCAAGCACCCATTGATAGGGAACATAGCTAACCAGCATGACCAGCCAGGTCATGGACGACGGGTTGAGGCCGTGGGCGTCGGTAAACTCGTACAGTCCCACCACGCTCACGACGTAGTGAGCGAGTAGAAAATAGAATGGCAGCAGCAGCACCATGGCGACCGGGACGGGCGTCTTCGCCGTAAACATCATCCAGATGGACACCGGGATGTAGAGGGCCAGCAGGGCCTGAATGGCGGGAAACCCCAGGGTGTAGGAGGCGAGCAGCCTCTGAGGCAGGGTTGGCAGCCTTTTCCAGTCGCCTTTCCTTAGCGTTTGGAAGAAGCCCTGGCTCCAGCGAGTACGCTGGCGAATGAACTGGCCAAGAGTGGGCGGCGTCTCCTCCTTGGTTACGTAGCGGTCGTCGTACACCACCCGCACCTTCTCTTTCGTGGTACTGATCCGTATTCCCACGTCCGCGTCCTCGGTGAGATTGTGCTCGTCCCAGCCCCCGATCTGAGCCAGCACCTCTCTGGCGAAAAAAACCGTGTTGCCGCCAAGGGGGATCATTCCCATCTGTGCGTGGTAGTGGAGGCGCGACTTGAACCAGAAGAAGTACTCCAAGACGTTCAAGGTCGAAAACCAGGACGAGTTGAAGTTCATCAACTGGACCCCACACTGGACCACCCGCACATTTTCGTCGAGCATAACCGTGTTGACCACGTTGAAGATGTCCGCATGGATTTCATCCTCGGCGTCGAAGATGGTGACCACGTCGTTCTTCGACGATTGCAGGCCAAAGTTAAGGCCATGCGGCTTGTTGATGGGAAGATCGTCGAAGACTAGCAGCCTCACGTTGCTGATTCCCTGGTTTTTCAGACTGGTTATCTTCTCCTGCGCTTTGGCGATGGTCCCCTTGTCGCCGCTTTCGCAGACGACGAAGGTTTCCACCAGCCGCTGCGGATAGCGAGCCCGCACCACCTTCTCGATAGTATCCTGAATTACCTCTTCCTCGTGGCGGGCAGGCAGGAGGACGGTAAAGGACTTCACGGGCATGCGGAACACGTCGGGGGCCTTTGCTCTCTCGTAGGCGTCGGGCCTATCCCAGGTGTAAACGGTGATATACAGCGTGTAGGCCGCCTGAATGGTCAAGAGAATTGACAACACAACCGCCCCGGCGATGACTGTGGTCATCCGCCTCCCCTCCACGTCCACCGCAGGTTGATCCCGAAATTCCAGAAGGTGGCGATGGTGATGCCCACCATGTTGGCGAGCAGGTAGTTGATGCCTCCGTGGATGGCCAGGACGTAAAGGGTAAACGTGGTAATCGCCAGGCCGCCAAGGGACACGATGTTGAACTTGGCGAAGCCGAGGGCCGAGAGATTCCGCCTCCCAAAGGTCCACCAGTTGTTCCAGAGGTAGTTGTTGACGATGGCCACCTCTACCGCCAACACCGAGGCCGCCACAAGGGCCACCTCCCGGGAGAGCACCGACCCGGCCACCAGATGCGGGCCGACCAGGTCGTAGGCCGCGATCAGCACGGCATAGTTCACGATGACACCGCTCGCCCCAACCACGATGAACTTGGCCAGCTTCGTTAGTATGTCTAGCCTGCTCCGGTCGAGAGGAATCATTTACTCCACCAGCCATATGAGATCGCTCAAATTGCCGCCACAATCTTCTGTTCGCAAGTTATCCGGATCGTTGCATGCAACATATGTGCCATAAAACGAGCAAGCTTGGTGCGGATCGATGACTTGGTGGTGAGAACAGCAGGGCGGAACAGAACATGCCCATGTTCCTGACATCCTCGATGGCGGCCGTTCGCCCCTACGCCGTGGAGGCCGCCGGACGTTATCTAGGGGGAATGATCAGAGACTGACCGATCTGGAGTCTCGTAGGCTCGAGGTTGCCGTTTGCCGCCTGTAGGGCCTCCACTGTGACGCCAAACTTGGCGGCAATAGCCAGCAAGCTATCACCAGATTGAACCGAATAGCGCAACACTGCGGGGGTGGGCGTCGGCGGAACCGGGGTTGGCAGGGCGACACTGGGAGTGGGCTGTGGGACAGACGTAGGGGTGGATTGAGCTGCGGCCGCCGGCGTCGAATCGGGCGAGGCGCTGATGACCGGCGTTCTACCGTACTCTTGGACAGGCCCACTGGATACTGACCTGTAGGCGTCCCAGCCGACCTCCAAAACGACGGCGAGGATGGCGATGGCCAGAGCGCCCCGGAAGAAGAAGGGAGAGGGTAGCCCCTCGTAGGCCTCGGCCCGGCGCTCTAGCTCGTCCTGTTCGCCGCACTGGGCGCAAAGCCGGTCGCCGTGGGAAGGGCAAAAAGCCTTCCCGCAAACCAGACAATCACCTTCTGCCGGCTCCCCACACACATAGCACTTGGCCGCCATTCCCCTTGCTCCTCCTGTATGCCCGACTGCCGAATGCAACAAGATAATAGCGTCTTTCCGTCAACCTGTCAATGAACATTTCGTCCCGGTAGGAGAACAGATGGCACGCCGAGTGCGGATACGCGGTTAGACGATTCAAACACAAAGACACGAAGGGAGAATATGATCGGTACTTTGTGCCTTTGTGTTTAGCTCGTACACCAAGTGAGGAGCAGGAAGATGCCCTATATCGAAGCCAACGCTAGACCGAGGCTGGACGATCTGATGAATCCCCTGATCGACTACATCATGGGGCTGCCACTCGAGCAGCAGGATGCGTATCTCGACTATGTGGTAACGCGGATGCTGAAGAGCCTTTACGCACCGCCCTTCTTCAACTTCAACCGGGCGATCGGGGTGCTCAACTCCATCATGTTGGAGTATTACCGGTCCGAGATCGGCAAGTATGAAGAGGACAAAGTGAAGGAGCACGGCGAGGTCAAGCCCCGCCTCAAGGCCCGCCAGAGCGGCTCGCAGCCCTAGGGAGAGCGGGCAACCACAAATAAACGGATGGACGCGGATTGTTTGAAGGGTTCACTGCGGAGGGCGCTGAGAACGCAGGTGTACAAATAGTCTTGCTCCGCGTCCCCGGCGCTCTCCACGGCGAGAACGTCCCTGGCGTCTTTCCGGTCCTATTCTTCGGCGATGTCGACGCTGGTGATCCGGACCTCTTGGGCGGGTGTGGACATCTCGCCCATGGCGCTCTTCTGAACTGGCACGCTGGCGACCTGGTCCAGAACCCCCAGATCCGCTGGCTTTGTGACCTGGCCGAAAACGGTGTAGTTCTTCGGCAGAGGATAATCGGCGTGGACGATGAAGAACTGACTGCCGTTCGTGTTTTTCCCGGCGTTAGCCATAGCCACGGTTCCCCGTTTGTAGTCCCGCTGGACCGGCTCATCGGCAAAGCGATAGCCTGGCCCACCGGATCCGGTGCCGGTGGGATCGCCGGTCTGGACCATGAAGCCTTTAATGATGCGGTGGAACTTGACGCCATCATAGAACCCCTCGCGGCGAGAAAAACGAAGTTGTTGACGGTGTTGGGAGCTTCACCGGGGAGAAGCTCTATTTGGATATCCCCGAGGGTGGTATGGAGGGTCGCCTTGTACGTTTTCTTAGGGTCGATCGTCAGGGCTGGGGGCGCACTATACTGTTTAGGCACTATTCGTCCTCCTGTTGTTCGCAAAAGCGTAGGGCAAATCCTTCGGCCGAAGGATTTGCCTCC
Organism: Chloroflexota bacterium; assembly: GCA_016190625.1. Lineage (GTDB taxonomy): Bacteria > Chloroflexota > Dehalococcoidia > JACPQF01 > JACPQF01 > JACPQF01. The sequence continues at coordinate 9,313 of JACPQF010000044.1, forward strand.
AACGATCGTCGAAGGTATTCGCAGACGGCTGAAAGCTGCCAAGTTCCATCATACCCCACGGCATCCGCAAAAGCAATCGCCGTCAGGTTGGCAGACTGCTCAGTTCACTTTTCAGTCGTTGCCGACATGAAAACTATGGTATTGACAAGCGCCGCTTCGACCCTTATAATGCCGTCTGTAGCGATATGGCCCTGTCCCATTTAGGCTAGTTCCACGGTTTTCCATGGCGTCAACCAATGGCATTTCTCGTGGAGGTTGACCCATGGATCGCGCCCGTCTGGTCATCGGCGCCGTGTCCCTAGCCGTCATGGTCCTCGCGCTCGTCGCCTGGCAACTGATGGCCGTGTCCTGGGCGGCCTCGCCTGAAGGGCAGGTTAGAGCAGCCTGGCAGCAAGCGAGGGACGTCGGCGCCTATCGCTTCCAGTCCACTATCGTCCAAACCAACAAGCCGCTGCCGCGCGTCGAGACGATGGGCCTCGGCAGCACCACCAAAACCGTCTACGTCGAAGGCACTATCGACCAGCCCGCCCGCAGTTTGAACATGAAGCTCTGGTCCGAAGGCGGCAGCGCCCAGACGAGCCTGGACGGTCTCGAATTCAAGGTGGAAAACGGCAAGACCGTGGGGCGAGTCGGATCGAGCGATTGGCAGGAAGTCTCCGGCGTCACGGGACTCTTCGCTCCCGACAACGACCCCCTGACCTACCTTGCCGGAACCAAGAACATCAGGCAGACCGGACAGGAAAACCGGGACGGTATCGACGTCACCCGCTTCAGCTTCGAGATGGACGGCCCCGCTTTCGCCGAGCACATGCGAGGCCGCCTGGAAGAGGAGATGAGGCTCGCCGGCAAGCTGCCGGCCTCGGCCAATATCGAGGTGGTCAAGGCGTACGTCGACATGACGGGCGGCGGCGAGACCTGGCTCGACGGCAATGGTCTGCCGGTGCGGGAGATCATTTCTCTCCAGTTCCCGCCGCAAGGGCTCCAGCAGATAGACGTCCGGATCGTCAGCGATTTCTCGGGATGGGGGACGGGAGACAGCGGCCGGGGTCTTGGCGGCTGGTTCCGGGGCCTTATGGGTGGGGCCACGGTGCGAGCAGGAAATGGCAGTTCCCTCGGCGATTCTCTCGTATCGTCGCTGTCATCGCACGGCCCTCAGCTTCTCACCATCGTCATCTTCCTGGCTCTGGTCGGGCTGGCCATTCGTTACCACCGGTCGCCCGTCTTCTACCGGGCCTTCGTCGGTTGCATTGTCACCGTGTTGGTGGTCAGCCCGCTCATCGATCTGCCCAAGGTCTTCGCCTTCGGCGAGGAGCAGCGGCAGCAGCAGCAGTGGAGTCAGGCTGAGCGGGAAAAGCAAGAGGGACTCCGCCAGTTGGCAGCGCAGCAAGACGGGAACTTCAACCCGAATCAGAGTCCGCTGGCCGGTTTGCTGCCACCGCCGAGCGATTGGCCGTCCATCGACAGCTCGGAGGTTAGCCAGGTCCGTCCGGCAAGCCAGACCGCCGTGGGAACCGCCGGGGCGAACGATTCGACCGGGGGCAGCGGCCGCGTCTCCCCGTATCCCAACTGCACCTGGACGGACCCCACCGGCGACGGCGATAACGACGGCCTGACCAACGGCGAGGAAGAGGCGCTAGATACCAACCCGTGCGAGGCCGACACGGACGAGGACGGCATACCGGATGGCGTCGAAGTGGTGGGGTTCCCCTACCAGACGGGCGACAAGCGATGGTACCTCGACCCCCTCGAGCAGGACAGCGACCACGACGGAATAATAGACGGCCTCGAGTGTCCCGAGCTGAGCCTGGAGGAAGAGCAACTCAAAGATGGCAGCAGCGCCAAGGCGCTCTGGACTCGCCAGAAAGGGCAAGACCCCCTGAGCCGGAAGCCGCTGACCTGCACGGATACCAACAGGGACGGCACCCCCGACATCTGGGATCGGGACAGCGACGGCGACGGGGTGCCTGACACGGTGGACGTGGGCGCCACGGCGGTGATCACGGGACTGGTCGGCAGCGCCTTCAGCCTGAGTCTGCAGAACTTCACGCCTCGGAAGCCCATCATCATCCAGCTCCAGTACCGCCCCATGGAGACCAAGCACCTCTGGTACACCCTGAACGTCCTCGATTGGCCAAGCGGCGAGGGCGGACAGGTCACGCGCAAGCTGAATACCAGGTTTGGCGATATCGCGAATAGGCAGGGCAAGACACCTGGCGCTCGTGACTTCAACGGCGACACGCGGCTCGTTCCCATGCTGGAGATGGAGATTCCCTTCGACGCCGCCAGCTACAGCGCCCTGCCGGTCAAGCCGGGCTATAGCGGGACGATCTCCGCTACCACGCCCCTCGAAGCCTGGCTGGACGAGACCAAGCTGCTAGAGTACGGCATCGCCGTGAAGCGGAAAGACAACAACGGGAATCTGCTGGCTTATCTGCCTGCCAACCTCGTGCGGGATCCGGCAACCAACAGCCCGGTCGCCTTCGAGTCCTCTATGTTCTACCAGCCACAGACGGCGAGCTTCGGCCTGATGCAAAAGGCTCGCCTGGTGTGGCTGATCCAGTCCCTCGCCGACCAGTGCATCACGGCGTCGAAGCCGGCGGATAAGGGCACCGACGAATGGTGCAGCGACGTGAGCAACTGGCGAACGCTGGATGACCCCCAAGTAGTGCAGCTACTACGATTCCTGGTTTCTCACCGGTCTCTCCGTTCGGGAGGACCACGGCCTCACCGTTGGCATCATCTTCGAGGATCCTGCCTACGCCACCCGACCGGGCTCCGGCTTTGATCCCAGCAAGTACATGGAGGATAACCTCTGGTTCCTGGCCGACGGTCTCGAGGGTACCTTCATCGCCGGGCGCACTATTACGCGCACCGGCGTGATCACGCCGGTGCGCGACCTCACGGTGCAGCAGGTGCAAAGGACCTTCGACAAAGCGCTAAACGCCAGCGCCTCCACCACCGACACCTGGAATCTGCCAAAACAGGCTTTCCGGGTCCTGACTTATACTTATGAGACCCAGGCGGGCATCGCCGACATCGCCACAACCCAGAATCAGGCCATCCTGAGCACCTACTTCCAGGCTTACACCAATTCCATCGATGCCCCGACTCTCCTCAACGTACGCGAGGAGAAGTCGCGCACCGCCGGCGTGCACAGCAGCGTGGCGTTTACCGCCACCAGCGTCTATACGGTCGACCTCTCCCAGGCCAACGCCCCACTCCAGACGGTGGCCAGCATGAGCTGGGCGCCATTCCAGCGCAAACCGGCCGGAATTTGGGAATCCTATCAAGGTCGAATCGATACCTACATGGAGCTTCTGGATTCCCGCGTGCGGCCGGCCTTCGCCGGCGATTCGACGTACAACTACGACCGGGACGTGGTCGAGGGAGCGACCCTGGCGGCCAAATCCCGCTACGCCGCCATGATCATGGGCATGAGCGGGCTGGTGGACGTCAGCGGAAGGCCGGTCTCCATCCCCAGCCTCAGCCTGAGCAACGCCGACGTCGTCCTCGACGTCGCTCGCGCCCTAACCTACGGCAAAGGCTCTGGCGCTGGCGCCCAGTTCGTCGTACTGAATCTCCTCAACAGCCTAAAGTCTACGACGGGATTTCTCGGCCGCGTGGCCAACGAGCAGCATGCCTGGCTCAAGCTGATCGGCGAGATCGACCCAAGTAAGCCGAGCGGGCTATCGGCAAAGCTGGACAAATTGCGAAAGCTCTCGAAGCTCAAAAAGGTTGGTATCGGCATTGCCGCTACCGCGGTGGTGGTTTTTGCCTTGCTATCGGAGATGGGAGTGATAAAGATCCCCGACAGGGCCGCCAAGTTCGGCCTGGCGCTGGCTAGTACGTCTGTCATGATTGCTTTGCAGGTGAAATCTATCGCCGGCGCCGTAAGCCAATTGAAAGCCGCGACGAAAACCCTCGGGTTGGCCAGCAAGGCCATGACGATCAAAACTCTGTCGGGAGTAGTGACGAAGGCGAACGCGCTCGGCGCTGTCGCCTCAGTAGTCGTTACGGTAGCGATAGCCGGTGGTCTCTTCGCCTATCAGTTGATCTCCGGCAGCATCAGCGTCGGCTCGGTGGCCTTCAATACGGCGCTGTCTGAGATGATTGCCAGCGTCGCCGTCGCCGTAGTTATCCTTCTGGTCGTCCTCTTCATCCCAGTAGTCGGACAGCTCATCGTGGGAGTGATCGCGATCATCGACCTCCTGGTTTCGTTTATCTGTAGCTGGACCGACGCGGACGAGGAACAGGTCTCGCAGGACTGGGGGCTCTGTGGCGGGATTACTGGCATCGTGACCAAGCTGTTGCAGATGCTCATCTATAGCAACCGCCCCGTCGTCGACATGTATAAAGAGAACCGCCCGGGGCATCAGCCCGCCGGAGATCAGCCTGAGAGAGCCGGCGCAGGGGTTTCAGCAGGGAAACATCGTCGACGCCGGCTTGACGTTGACGAGCACGCTTTTCTACGCCAAACCAGAGAGCATGGGCTGGCTTTACCAATATCAGTTTGGCGATCGCTACGTCAAGCAATCGGACTTCAGGTACGAGATGCAGACAAACATTACGTCGCCTGTTCACAGCTCGCTGAACACTCTTGACAAGCCCTCGAACTATTGGGGTTCTTCCGCCATCCCTGGCGGCGCCTACTCCCGGGTGTGGACCGCAAAGGGATCCTTCGACCTGTCCAGCGCCGGCCTGAACTTCAGGCCGAACCTGTATCTGGCGGAAGGCCACGCGATTGGCGTGCAGGAGTGCTGGGTCGGCAATTGCTATCTGGAGCCCGAGCAGGCTACCCTGCATATCGACGTGGGCGATATGTTCGTCGTCGACATCTTCCCGCCCACGCTGGACGACTTCTACTCCCTGACCAGCAGGGGCAACAGCAGCTCCTCCCTCGCCTGGGACCAGCGCTTCCCGGTTCAGTGCGACGCCGACGGGGACGGAGCGCGCAGCAAGGCCTGCGGCGGCAACGATCCGGACGACAGCCAAGCGGATACCGACGGCGACGGCGTGTCGGACCTGCGGGAGTTGCAGCTCGGCACTGATCCGGTCAGCCCCGGCGGCGACGGCGACGGCGACGGCCTCACCGACCTTCAAGAGCTCGAGTATGGAACCAATCCCTGGCTGGCCGACAGCGACGGCGACGGCCTGATTGATTGTGAGGAGGTCGTCCATCCGGTTCTGATGCAAGACCGCTACGGCAGGTGCGGCGAGGTCGGCGCCTGGTATGACGGCTGGTGGTTCACCTACGGTCTTGACAGCAGCGGCCAGCCCCTGCGGACGAAGGTCGTGTCGAACCCGCGCAACGCCATGACCGCCGACGACGGCATGCTGGACAGCCAGAAGAAGGCGCTCGGCCTCAACCCCCGCATCCCTAACGACGGCAACATCATGAGGGTCAGCGCCACCAACTCCGCCTACGGCAGCGCCGACATGTTCTACGTAGGGCCGGGCCAGTCGTTTGCCTACACGGAGACCGTCCAGAACAGCCTCATCGACCGGCTTGCCAGCGGTCTGGCAGAGGTAGATTTTCCGGCGGTCGCCAGCCCCACCGGCCTCGCTCCGACGGCGTTCAACCTAATCCCGCGCCAAACGATCACCACCACCGGCGCCATTGCCGTGAGCGCCGACATCACCGCCACACAGCAACTCAGCCTGACCAACCGGGCCGGCGCCAGCGTCGTCAACAATAGCACGGTCGGCGACAAACGAACGCTCCGCCTCCGCTTCGAGGAGGCCGCGAACGCCGCCACCTTCGCCGACGCGTCGCTCCACGGCGACGTGACCTGCACGGCGAATTGCCCGACCGCCGGCGCGGCTGGCTTCTCCGGCAAGGGCGTCCGGTTCGATAGCAGCAGACGGCAGTACCTCGACCTGGGCACCGCAACCGCTCTCGGTCTGAACAACAGCAGCTTCACCGTGATGCTCTGGGTGAATGGCAGCGGCCTCGCCAGCACCGGCGGCGACGTGCCCCTCTTAGGCATAGAGGGATCGGACGCCAACAAGGCCCTTCACCTCACGGTGCGGAACGGGAAGCCTTATATGGGCTTCTACGGCAACGACACCGCCGGCGCCACCAGCCTGAGCGCCAACCAGTGGTATCACCTGGCTTTCCGCTACGATAAGGATAAGACCGAACAGGCTATCTTCGTGAACGGCGTCAAGGATGTCGCCCGGACAGGGCACGCGGCGATGCAGGGAACCGGCCACGTCCGCCTCGGGACCTGGTACAGCCGCTACTTCGGCGGAGTCATGGACGAGCTCGAGATCTATCCTACCGCCCTCGACGACGACGAGATCGCCGCCAAGCTGACCGACCCCGTTCTCCATCTCGGCTTCGACGGATCTTGGGGCGATTCTTCCCCCTTCGGGAACGTGGTCACGCCCTACAAGGGATCGAGCGTGTCCACAACTGCCGGGCCTGCCCTTGTCGCCGGCGTCGGTATTGCCGGGGGCGCCGCCAGCTTTGCCGGCAACAAGTACGCGGTCGACGGCGGTAAGACCCTCAAAGTCACGGCCAGCCAGAGCCTCGACCTGAGCGGCGGCGACTTCAGCCAGACTTTCTGGATAGCACCTACTAAGGTGGCGGCTACCGACAACGAGTGGAATGAGCCCCTGTTCGGGCTCGTCGCGCAGGGCGTGTTGGGCGCCGACGGACCACCGTCCTCCACCATCACCTCCGAGTACGCCTACCCGTTCGTCCAGGTCGTCGGCACAAGCGCGCAGGATTCGTACTGGAGTAATGAGAGGAGAATCCGCGCCGGCTACAGCGAGCAATGCTCCGGCCAGACGGACCGGATTTTGCCCGCCGACGGCCAATGGCGCCACGTCGCCGTGACCTATGATTCCTCTGCCAAGCTCCATAAGGTCTACCTCGACGGCGTCGAGCGGGGCTACATCCAACTGCCCAGTTCCTGCGCTTCGCCCTCCCCCTTGGACGCCAGCAAGCCGATCTTGATCGGCCGGTCCCGCGCCCCGTTTGGGGACCCTTCCAAAGGGAGAAGCGTCGGCAACCAGCGACAGACGTGGACGACCGGTGTTCCTCGAGTGCCGGACACTGCCAATATTGATGGTGGTTATTACCATTCTGCGGATTGGGACTTTCACTCCGTACGGCTCAAGAACACTTGCGTCACGCTCTACAGCGACTTTTCTTACAAGGGCACCAGTCAGGAGTTCTGCCGCGACACTGAAGATTACTTTGACCTCCCCCCCGCTTGGGGGGACTGGGGTAAGGTAAAGTCTCTGGCTCTAACCCCCTTGGTTCTTCCGTTCGACGGCAAGCTCGACGATGTGCGCATCTACCGGCGGGCCCTGAGCGCCGACGAGGTCCAATCTCTGGCGGCCGCGGCTGGCAACAAGCAGTATCTGGCCTTCGACGAGCCGCCCGGCGCCACCACCTTTGCCGACGGCGCTGGCAGCGGTCTTTCTGCTACCTGCTCGGCCGGCTTCTGTCCGATCAGCGGCCTGCCGGGAGCCATCAACCGCGCCGCCCATTTCGACGGCGTGGGGCAGCACGTGCAGAGCAACCTCGCGACGGCGGCGACCGACAACGTTACCTTGAACGCGGCAGTCTATTGGGAGGGACCGACGTCGGGCGACCAGGTGGTCGTCTACAACGGGGACCCCTCAGCCAACGGCTACGGCATTGTGGTCAAGCCCGATGGCAAGCTGGCGATCAAGAGCGGCCCCGGCGGCACGGCAACGTCCAGCGCCATCCTCGTCGCTAACCGGTGGCGATACATCTCCGCCGTGAGGGAGGATGGCGTTTGGAAGATGTATTACAACGCCATCCCGACAACCCTAGCGGGAAATCCGGCCGTTACTGCGCCTGTCGCCGCCAACAAAACGTATGTTGGCTCCGAAGGGACAGACTCGTATTTCCGGGGCATGATCGACGAGGTGGGCATCGCCGAGCGCGCCTGGTCGCGGGAAAGAATAGCAACCTTGGTATCCAAGGCCCCGAAGGTCAATCTCCATTTCGACGATCTACCCGGCACGACGAGCTTCAAAGATAGCGCCGGCGAGTACAGCCTCGCCTGCACGGCCGGCGCCTGTCCTCAGGCCGGCGCCAAGGGCCGGGTTCGCGACGCCGTGATCTTCGACGGGCAGAACGATAAGCTCAGCACGGGGACGGCCCCCAGTATTCCCTCCGGCCAGTTTAGCGTGAGCGTGTGGGTTAAGCCGGCGTCCGTTCCCAATGGGGTGAAGACGCTGGTTTCCTACGGCGGCGGCTACTCGCTGGGCATTGTGGGTTCGGCCGGCATTCCCTACGCTCGGTTCGTTGCACAAATCGACCCTTGGCACCTCCCTGACGGGTTCACGGGCACGACCCCCCTCGTCGTAAACGCCTGGAACCACGTGGTGGTAACGTCTGATGGCAGCCGCGTCCGCCTGTACGTCGCCGGCGTTCCGGAGGCGTCGGCGTCGCGCCCCACCATATCGGTCAGCAGCCAGTTGGAAATCGGCGGCAGGTCTGGCGAGACGAGCGGCTTCTTCCACGGCCAGTTGGACGAGGTGCAGATCTGGGACCATGCCCTGACCGCGAACGAAGTCCAGAAGCTGTTCCAGGTCCAGAACTTCTGGTTCGACAGCGCCATCCGCAGCGCCTTTACCGTCGACGCCGAAAAGCCGGTGGCGGCTCTGGACGTCAGCTTTCCTTACGTGAACACCAGGGATGTGGTGATGTGCTTTTCCCCTAGAGACGCCAGCTCGGGCGTGGCGACGGCGCAGTATAACAGCGGCGACGGCTGGAAGGACGCCACGCCCGACGGCGAGACCTGGTGCTTCACCCACAGCTCGCCGTTGGTCGGGCCGCGCAACCTCAGCGTCCGCGCCCGGGACATGGTCGGCAACTGGTCCGACCCCGCGCCCGCCCAGATCTACGTCGACGTCGACCCCCCCAATTTCTGGGTCGACCAGAGCCTGACGGAGAACATACTCGACGGCGGCGACGGCCGGGTGACGCTCTCCGGCCAGGCGGCGGATAACGCCAGCGGGGTAGATTACCTTACCGTCGATCTGGTGAATCAGGTTGGCGTCTCCGCCCACCGGGCGGTTTCTTCCACCGTCGCCGCCGATGGAACCTGGCAGGCCATCTATCCCTTCCCCTACCCGCCCAACGGGAGCTACGTGGTCAAGCTCCAGGGCGTCGACAAGGCAGGCAACGCCACTACCCGGACCGGCCAGTCGGTTCGCATCGACGGGACGGGGCCGGCGGCTCTACTCACTTACACCGGTGTCAGCACGCGGACCATCGGCGGCATTGGGGCCAGCCTGCCGACCATCAGCGGCACAGTCACCGAGGCGCCTGACCCGGGCACGTCCGTCAGCTCCGGCGTGAGCAAGGTAGAGGTTGGCCTCCTCCACGCCCGAGACAAAGACCATCCGGAGCGCGCCGACTGGCGCGAGGCAACCCTGGATTCGCCTGGTCAGGCTACAGCCAATTGGCGCTACCCGTTTCCCGAGGGCCTCGAAGGGCCATACCGAATCGACCTGCGCGCCACCGACGGCCTGGGAAACGTAAAGGTGTCGCCCAATCAGTGGTCCGGCGACGTAGACACTGTTGCTCCGCGGGTCCAGATCACGGCCACCGTCGAGGGCGGCAAGATTCGCTACGTGACCGCAGTACAAGACTTCAACCTCAGCCAGCAGGGCTTCAGCTCTTTCTGCGGCGCCGGGGTCGTCAATACCGCGACCAACTTCGCCGAGAGCTGGTACACGTCCTTAATCCAGCCCTTGCCGACCGCCGACCGGGCGAGAGCTAGCAGCAGGCTATACGGTCAATCTGCCAGTTGCCTGGTCGACCGCCCACCCACCATAAGCGAGGAGGGGGCCGTGAACACCGGAGAGCCCTCCGGCGTGGCTCTATCGGGAAGCTATGCCTACATATCCGATTATCGGAACAAGCGGCTGCGGGCGATCGATATTTCGAACCCGGCTATGCCGGTCGAGGTGGGCAGCTTCGGCCTGCCTTCCACCGCAAGGCCACAAGGCGTAGTCATCTCCGGCACTTACGCCTACGTTTCCGATAACAAAGACGGCCTGCGCATCGTCGACATCAGCAACCCGAGGAGCCCGGTCGGGGTTGGCGCCTACAGGGCCGCGGACCTCAACGCCTCTGCCACAGTGATCTCCGGCACCTACGCGTTCGTGGTCCATGCATCCGGCGGCCTCCAGTCGATCGACATCGCCAACCCAGCCAGCCCCAAGTTCGCAGGGTCGGTGAAGCTGCAAACGATTCCCAGGTCCGTGGCCGTATCGGGGAACTATGTCTATGTGGCCGGTAGCTCGGGCTTGTACGTAATCGACGTCACCAACCCTCGCTCACCCGTGCGGCGCGGTTACCTGAACATGTCGGGCTGGATTCTCGACGTGGCCGCGTCGGGAGGATACGCTTACGTTGCGAACTTCGCGTCGGGTCTGCGGGTGATCGACGTGTCCAACCCGGCGAGTCCGCAGGGAATCGCCGTCCTCGCTACGTCGAAGCCAGCCTCCAGCGTGGTGGTGTCGGGCACTCACGCCTACGTTGGCGTCGGCCGTGGCCTGAGCGTCGTGGACGTCTCCTTTCCTTCGGCCCCCATCGAGGTGCTGGCCTACGACTTGCCGGGCGTGACGTCAGGCCTGGCGGTGTCGGCGGATCGCGCCTACCTGGCAGGCAGCAGCGGCCTGCAAGTTGTGAACATGGCTAGAAGCGCAGCCGAAAAGCCCCTTTTGAAAAAGCGGTGGGGAATCGCATCCGCTTTTTGGCACTATGTGGGGGGCAACAGCAGGTCTGGCAAACAATTCAGACCTCCTAGTGGGGACAGAATTCGCGGGTCTCTGC
>JACPQF010000007.1 GCA_016190625.1 Chloroflexota bacterium
AAAAAGCGGTGGGGAATCGCATCCGCTTTTTGGCACTATGTGGGGGGCAACAGCAGGTCTGGCAAACAATTCAGACCTCCTAGTGGGGACAGAATTCGCGGGTCTCTGCATATTGCCAGTTTTCGGCTGCATTTCTAGGTGGGTCAGGTTCTGATATTGGCTATGGCATCGCGCTGGACGTGAGCGGGAACGCCTACGTTGCCGGTCACAGCAGCGCTACTTGGGGCTCGCCATTCCGCGATTACACGTCAGACGACGATGGCTTCGCCATCAAGATAGACAGCGGCGGAAATCTGCAGTGGAACGGCTTCCTAGGGGGGACGGGAAACGAGCAGGCGTATACCATAGCCGTGGACGAGAGCGAGAACGTCTACGTAAGCGGCCGTAGCGCTGCTACCTGGGGCTCACCGGTCCGCAATTACACCTCGGGCTACGACGCCTTTGTTGCCAAGCTATCGAACCCCGTCACCTACGCCGACCCTGCGGCAAGTTGCGGCAACAATACCCCCTGTCTGAGCACTCTGCCTCTGGCCCTCGGCGGCCTTCTCACCGGGGGAATGGCTTACATCTACGGCGGCACTTACACCCAGTCCCTGTCCATCTCCACCAACGTCACGGCCACCCTCACCGCTACCATTGCTATCACCGGCTCGGTGTCACTCACCACCGGTACCCTCAACACCAACGGCTACACCCTCACCGTCTCCGGCGACTGGGCCAACACCGGCGGCAGCTACGCCCCCAATGGCGGCAGGCTCATCTTCGACAAGTCCGGTACTGCCACCCTGAGCAAATCGGGCGCCGGCAGCACCGAGACCTTCTGCAACCTCACCATCAGCAGGACCACCACCGTTCTCGACGTCTCCGACGACTACATCGCCATCGCCGACGGCTGCGCCCTTACCAACAACGGCGCCATCCGGCGGGAAGCTCCGGCGCAGACGGCGTCGACCAACACTCGCCTGAGCTACAACGACGCATTGGGCTATCCCACGGTGGCCCTCACCTCCACCGGCGGCACGGCCCTGGGCAGCACGGCCATCACGGTCACCATCGGCCAGACGCCGCCCAGTTGCAACGGGAACGCCTTTGCCGGCACGCCGGTCAAGCGGTGGTATCAGGTCACGCCGAGCGAGACCTCGGGGGTATCGGGCACCCTCCGGCTCTATTACGATCCCGACGAGGCCAACGGGACCACGGCGGGGAACGTCAATCTCTTCCACTGCGGCGCCTCTGGCGGCTGGCAGCAAGTGGCCGGGACAGCGATCCGCGGCACGGACGAGAACTCGAATAAGTACGTGGAGGTGGCGAACGTGACCACCTTCTCTCCCTTCACCCTCGGCGAAGGCTCGCCCACGGGGGTGGAGGTCTCGTCTCTGGCCGCCCGCGCTCTCCCCTCCGGCATCGAGGTAGGGTGGGAGACGGCGACCGAGCTCGCCATCGTCGGGTTCAACCTCTGGCGAGCCGAGGGAACCGGCGGGGAATGGGTGAAGGTGAACGATGGGCGCATCGCGGCGGAGGGCGGGTCGTGGGGGAACCAGTATAGGTACGTGGATTCCACTGCGCGGCCTGGACGGGGATATCGATACCGGCTGGAGGTGTTGGGACTGTTGGGCGGGTCGGAGTGGTACGGGCCAGTGTGGGGGTCGAGGGGGTGGAGCATCTTCTTGCCGGTCATCTGGCGGTGAGGGGCGTTGTCTTAACCGCTGATTCACCTGATGAAAGGATGGCGCTGATATTTGTACGAGCGCCGTCTTGAATGGCGCATCTTCGGAGTTGGCAAGTGTCTGCCCAGGGGGCAACCATCAGCGCAATCAGTTCATCAGCGGTAGAGTAGAGAACAGGTTTGGTTGCCTCCCAGCCACCACAGGCAGCGACGAGCCTTCGCTCAACCTTTCGGATAGAGGGCATAATCGTCTCGCCATAATGGCCCAGAGGACCGCCCCTGCTCCCCCTCATCGAAATGGACGTGAGGTTCTCCCTCATCCGGCTCTCCGATGCCGTTCATCTGACAGCATTCACGGTTGCTGTGCTCCGTCGGATAGTCCCACTCAGTTGGTAAAGCCCCTCGCTACGAAAGTCGATTCCTTGCCATCGTTGGCCCCATCCCCGCCCACTTTTGCCATGCTTCTAGCTCAGAAACAGCATCAGCCGCTTTTTCACATAGCTGTCCACCGCTGTGAACTGCCGTGCCGAATTCCCTCTCGCAAAGCTGAGGCCGATCCCCCGCCGGCGGAAGACACGCCGCCGGAGAAGGCGTTCATCACCGCGCCCATGGTAGGCCGGTTCTATCTCTCAACTCCCGGCAAACCTCCCCTCGTCTCCTGCGGCGACCCCTGATCGCCCAAGGTCACAGGATCTTCATCGTCGAGTCGATGAAGATTCCCAACGACGTCCTCTCCGAAATCGACGGCCAAATCGAAGAGATCCTTTGCGAAGACGGCCAGGCCGTCGAATACGGCCAGAGCCTCAACCCCGGCAATGCGCGACTGCTCAAACCTTGACGATCTCCTTGTTAATGGCATGGTAGAGGGCTATCCCAGCTACGAAAGCGATGCCCATGTTGAAAGTAGCAATCCCCGCCGTGGCCAGCATGACGTAGATATCCTCTTTCTTGTCGCCGATGTCACGCACGGTGGAAGCGAGCTCGAGTCCGGCGAAGAACAATATTACGCCTAAGATGGCGACCGGAATCATCTGAAAGAGCAGACCTACCGAGTCGCTAAAAAAGAGGGCAAGCGCAGTGATGATGAGGCCGAGGATCACCAGGGCACCCCCGGTCCTAGCCCCGAAACGCACGTGCCCTGCCATGCCGCCAGCTCCGTGGCAAAGGGGAACCCCACCGATGGCAGCGCTGATGAAGTTCATGACCCCGTGGTCGAGAGCTATTGTTCTCGCCTTTACCGGCCTATCGGGAAAGAGAGCGTTGTTTTCTTCTGCTGTGCCCAGGATGGCGTTGGCGAGCGTCAACGGAGCCTGTGGAACCCCGAGGAGCAAGCTGCCCATCAGTAGGTCATTCCAGCTCATCTGGCCGAGGGCAAACTCAGGCAAGCGGAAACGGACGGATATCTGGCCTAGCTCGGCGGCCAGCGCGGGGTTGAGGACGAACGAGATGCCAATGCCGAGGGCCAGCAAGAGGAGCATGGCAGGAATCCGCTGGCTGGATAGGAACAAGAAGGTGAGAACGACCCCTGCCAGGGCGATGAGAGGCTGTTCTGTCATGAAGCCCAGCCCATCGAGCATGAAGCTCACGCCGAGACCCAGCATGATGCCGCGCATGACGGGCCGGGAGGTGACCTTTGCTAGCCAATCGATAGCTCCGGTGAGTGCCATGAGCGTCCAAAACACAGCGGTGAACAGTCCCGACCCCCAGACCATACCGTGTGATATAGTCGCTGGATTGGCAATGGCTGCCCCGCCGATAGCCTTCATAGGCTGAATGGGTACTGGAGTCTTGAAGTAGGCTCCGACGAAGATCTTGAAGATACCGAAGGCGAGGAGAATGCCGACAGGGTCCATCTTATTAATGGTAATATAGGCTACGACAAACGGGATAAAGGTGCCCAGATCGCCGAAAGCACCAGCAAACTCGCTGCGGTTGTAAACGTTGCCCCCAAAGATAACACGCCAAATGAGGTGTCGCATTCGGCCAAGAGAACTGGCGGAAGCTGGCGCAGCAAGTGAAGGGGACCTCGTCTCTCCCGGTTCCAATGATGCCGAACCCCGGGCTGATGGACTACCCGCTGTTTCCATCGTCTCAAATCCTCTTCGGCTAGAAGCGCAGCCGAAAAGCCCCTTTTGAAAAAGCGGTGGGGAATCGCATCCGCTTTTTGGCACTATGTGGGGGGCAACAGCAGGTCTGGCAAACAATTCAGACCTCCTAGTGGGGACAGAATTCGCGGGTCTCTGCA
>JACPQF010000040.1 GCA_016190625.1 Chloroflexota bacterium
GAAAAAGCGGTGGGGAATCGCATCCGCTTTTTGGCACTATGTGGGGGGCAACAGCAGGTCTGGCAAACAATTCAGACCTCCTAGTGGGGACAGAATTCGCGGGTCTCTGCATATTGCCAGTTTTCGGCTGCATTTCTAGTATGCCTTTAGGACCGCAGGCAAGTGAAGATGGTATATGGACATCCTCACCGTCCCCGTGACTGGCTGCAAGCCATATGATACACTGGAAGCCGATCCTACCACACTCTGGCCGGCGACGCCGCTCAAACCATAATTCCTCGACAGGGATGGACCTGTACCCGCTACGCTAGTCAGCCAACCCAAACTATAGCTGGACGCCGCCCTGACTACAGCGCTCCCGCCGGCGATGAGCAGGACGGCGATGACGATTGCCATAGCAACCTTTGCTGCTCGCACGATACCACTCCCCTCTATTGAAGCGTAACG
This sequence comes from Chloroflexota bacterium, assembly GCA_016190625.1. GTDB lineage: Bacteria > Chloroflexota > Dehalococcoidia > JACPQF01 > JACPQF01 > JACPQF01. The sequence continues at coordinate 448 of JACPQF010000040.1, forward strand.
ATAACCGGGATCTGTCCGGTGCCGGAGATCACACTGCCGAGCGCTTTCCCCACAACCGTGCCCACGGCGGGACTGGTCGCCTTCATGGCGTAGCCGGCGTGCGGTGAGGTGACGAGTAGGTCGCCGGGCTGGATTTCGCCGTAGCTGGCGTCGACGTTTATGGCCCTGAATGAGCCAAGAGTGACCATGCTAAAATGGCCCCCGGCCGGAATGGACGTACCATCGGCCCTGCGAGCCGCCGGCGCGCTGGGAACCGGGGGCGTACCGCCAATGGTCGCCGCGTCAACCGCAAACGGCTGGTCCACTACTCCAGCGACTGCTCTGCTTTCCGCCTCGGACGCCCTGCGCACCCTAACCAGTGGGATCTCGCCAATGACGGGATTGTCGGAACCTACGATCACGACCACGTCGCCGGTCTCAAGCGCCTCGGGGCCAACGTTCGTGGCCAGGTCGACGACGTAACCGGACTTGCCCCCAGAAGCGGAGAGCGTTCCGTCGACGTAAAGGCCCGGAAAAGATGACCCGCCCCGGTTAACAATATAGCCGCTATAGTAGCCAGGGCTGCTGCTGGCGTAAAGCCCTCGGTAGTTATCGCTGTAGAAGTAGCCACCGTAACCGCTGGTGCTTTGTCCATACACACCACGGCCGGAGCCATCATTCCGCGCGAATACCCCGGCAAATCCCGTCGTGGAGTGGCCGTAAACACCCGAACCGCTGAAGCTGTTGCCGAACACCCCGTAGCCAGTGCCGTAGTGTGATCCATATACCCCAGCAGACCCCGTCGATGAATAGCCAGAGACGCCATAACCGGCCTCGCTCACACCCTTCACCCCAGATGCCCTATCGCTCTCGCCATACACTCCATCGTAGTGTCGGCCCGTGCCGTAGACTCCGTACCCATTGGAACTGTACCCGAGTATAGCGCTGGCCCCGTCACCTACGGCATAGCCATAGATAGCGTCCCCAGTATCGCTTGTGCCATATACACCGTTAGCGCTTGAACCGTAGCCGAACACGCCAGCCTGGCCGGTTGAGCTATAACCGTAGAGCCCGATTCCTCCGCCCTGCGATCCGCCAAAAGAGTAACTGCTCAGGCCAGCCCAGCCTCGATCGGTAGACATAGCTGCACCGGGAACCAGCCCGAGCGCGTAGGGCACCGGCTGGATCTTCTGACGCGGCAACATCGGGCTCGAGTCGCCGGCGACCTGAACCTCGACCCACAGGGCCGTGCCGTCGAAGATCCACTGGGGCACGCCGATAGTGGCATTGAAAACGCCGTCGCTCACGGACACCGTTTGGCTGGATGAACTAATAAGGCTGCCCCCGCTGCTGGCGTTGTACAGCCGAAAGGTCAGCGTCTTGGTCCCGTTGACCGGCGACCCACCCGAATCGACCAGACGTCCTTGATAGGCAATTGAGCTATCGACCAGAGCAGTCGGCGCGGGACCGCCAGCAGGGACGACGAACGCCGGCGGACTTGGCTCAGGGGGCGCATCGGCCGTCACCAGCGCTGCCCGATAGCCAAAGAAGCCCGCCACTGCCAATATGGACACCACCGCACCCCAACCCCACCCGTTCGGTTTCGCTGATCGCATGGTTTTCTTTTCCTCCTAGCTGGATTCTGCAAGCCGCCGTGGCCGACCATGGCCGCCTGCCTATTACAACTCGTCAGCGCCTTTCCTCGCGGATCTGTTGCTCCATCCGTAGCGCGGTGGACAGCGCCGCTCCAGCCTCCTTCTCCCGGCCCAATGCCCGATAGGCATCAGCCAGAGAGGTCCAAGCCCGAACATCCGTCGGGTCCAATGAGACTGCTCTTTCCAGCTTCGCCGTCGCCAACTCAAACCGCCCTGCAGCCAGCTCGAACACCCCCTGGGCCGCGTGCAACGTGGCCATGGTCGGCGCCAGGTCGACGGCACGCTGATAAGCCGCCTCTGCCCCTGCCAACGACCCTGGCTCGCCGAGCGCTAGGCCCCGTCGGCCTCGGATGTCCCCGAGCGCAGCCCACGCTCGCGGCTCCCGCGGCCGGGCGACGACCACCCTCACATACTCGGCCTCGGCGTGTTCTAGAGAGGGCCGCGGGTCCAACTCGTTACCCGCCCGCTCGGCGTAGAGACCGCCGAGAATCGCCCGATAGGTCGGCTCGAAAGGCCATAATTCAACGGCCCGTCGCGCTCTTTCTATCCTCTCCTCCAACGGCAGGCCGGGCACAAAGGACAGGCCTGCAAAGGTGTCGGTCACCACTGGGACCGTGTTGCTGACCAGAATCGCCGAGATCCCCATCACCGCCAGTCCACTGGCCAAGAAACGTCCACGAGTTCGCCTACCTTCGATCGTCTTCCGGCTTAGGCCCCTCCCCGTTGACCCGTCGCCCGTCATCCCTCGCGACAGACCAACTCCCGCTCCCATCACCGCCCAAAATACGACCGCGGTGCTGGCAACGTCGAAGCTGAATAGGATATCTGTCAGGTGGCCGACCACCGCGGCAAGGATGGCCGCCATGAGAATGCGGCTGCTCCCCTGTGACCGGCGCAGCCCCCTTACCAACGTCGACACAACCACCGCCATCAATCCCAAGTAGGCGATCAGCCCGACAATCCCCGAGGTCATCGCCTGTTGCAGGAAGACGTTGTGCGCCCGGTCCGTCACCGCTTCTCTTCCCTGATAGAACACAAGTTGGGGCGGAAACACGTGGGGGAAAGCCGAGGCGAAGCCATCGGGACCATACCCTAGGACGGGCCTCTCGGCGATCAGCTTTGCGGAGGCCTGCCAAATAGTCAGACGGGCGGCAAAGGAACCTTTGAACTGGAATGCGGGCAGGAGGCGATCGGGCTTGAGTTCCCCGCTTGCTCCCAAAGTGCCGAGGTAGACAGCGACAAACACGGCAATAGCCGCCACCGCGATGCCAGCATAGCGCAAGAGTCGCCGCCATGCAACCCGCCGCAGCAAGCTCGGGAAGACCATAACTAGCGCTGCGACCGCGATGGCAACCCAGGCCGAACGAGCAGTGGTGAACACGAGGACAGCCAGCGAGCCGGCAAGTATGACACCCAGCAGTATCCGCATCGTTCGGCGTCGGCTGAGGAGCAATGCGCCGGTGCAAAGCGGAATAGCCATCACCAGATAGGAGCCCAGGAAATTGGAGCGGCCTAACGTCGCCAGAACGGGCGACTTGTCGGACATGCGCCAGGGAATTGGATCGAGACCCAGCCACTGGAGGAATCCGTAGGCGACGACCGGAAAGCCGCCTAGCGCTACCGCCAATGCCAACCGTTGCGCCTGCTCCCTGCCGCGGAGACCTGAAGCGACGAGCAAGAACAGCGTAAGATAGGCGAGCGCGGTATATAGACCCTCCTGGCGGTCGTACGTGCCCCAGAAACTGAGCTCATGATCAAGCGAGGTGACAGTCGAGAGGGCCAAGGTTAGTCCGGTAGCTCCCGCCCACAGGCGAGGGTCAAACCACGAGATTCGCAACCTGCCAGCGAAGCAGGGCTGGCCAAATATGAGTCGTCGCAGCAGCAAGGCCCCGGTGAGCCCGAAGACGAGCGAGCGCACGAGGGCGACCTTTGGCAGGTCGAAGACCTGAATGCCCCACGGGTTGAAGACCAGCGGTGTGGCGACAACCAAGAACAGCCAGGCCATCTCCCCGATAGGAAGCGCGTTGTTTTCTGCAGCCAGGCCCGCCTGGCAATTTACCTCAACCCCTCCACCCCGACCGAGACCACTGGCCCACCGACGCGGCTCACCAGCAGGCAGAACTTCGGAAGTCAAGGCTCTCCTCTCAGTCAGTAAGCCCTTCTCTGGCATTTGACTGTCGCAGTCACTATATCCCTTGGCACTCCGCTATGTCAACCACAGTCGAAACGGAGCTAGATGCCCTACCGGACTAGGGTCCCCGACGCCTAGCCTCGCTGGCCAAATGCCGCTTTCAATACCAGACAAGCCCGAAGCGTCACCCACTTGCTTGGCTGTCCCTGCTTCTCGATGTCCGTCCAGGTCTTGCCATTGTAGGCATACTCGTTCTTCCAGCAACCCCGGTCGTCCTGTTTCGACAGCAGCCACGCCACCGCATTCCGAAGCCGCGGGTCTGCACCAAGTCCCAGTTCGCACATCGCTTCGAGGTTCTGTAGCACATCCGCCACATAGCCGAGGGGAAAGGCCAATTTGAACCACGACCCGCTGGGCTTCGTGTTGCCCAAAGGCATGGGATAGTCCGCCTCGGCGGGGTTCCGGCTCAAGAGGAAATCGAGACCCTGATCGATAGCGCGCTGGACATGGGGCGCACGCTTGTCCACCGGTATCCGCGCCAGAGCCAGCATGGCTTTCACGGCGCCCCAGGCGCAGGGCTTCCTCTCGTTGGCCACGCAGCATCAGCCCGGCCCGCTTGTCCCCGACTGATAATAACTCGAGAAGCCCTCCCCAGTGATCGATCTCGCCTGCCAATCGATCGATAGCTGCAACCGCTCGTCCTCCAGCCAGCCGAAGCCGAGCAAAGCTCGCAAGAGGTTTCCATTCAGGCAGTGGATGGCAAGGGCGGACGGCGGCGTCCTCCGCCGTCTTATCTCCCGACGCGCCAAAGCCGCCCGTTTTCGTCTGGCTGTGGGATAGCACGTATTCACAGGCCCGTCGCACCCGCTCGTCCCTTCCGTCGGCCCCGATCTGGTCGAGGAAGATCATCTGCCACACCGTGCCCGTGTACTTGGGCGCGTACCCTGGCCCGGGCTTGACCCACCATCCCTCCGGCTGCCGGGCGGCCAGAATCGCGGCTATCGCACCGGTCTCCATCGCGGCCGCCCGGGCGCGGATCACCTCGGCGTCGTCCTCCGGTCGGTCCAGCAGCCAGCGCAAAGCCAAATGCTTGACCGCCGGATTCTCATCCTCCAAGAGCCAGGGCACCGTGTCCCCCTTGAGCGCTTCTCGCCAGTCGGTCATCGCCTTTGCCTCCTGTTCCACCAATCGCTTTCACGAATTGTAGCTCGATTGAAAATCAGTTGCAAGGCGTTTGAGATGCAAACAGCAAGATTGGCGCCCGTGGCTTCGAGGTGGTAGTGTTACGAGATACGATGTCCGAGCCAAACGACGTGGCCGCGGAGATAGCGATTGCAATAATATACCATTTATGGTAATATATCGGTATGAAATTCCGCAAGCTTATCGAGGTCGTCGGCTACGAGCCTGTGTTCGAGACCGGCTTGGTACTGGCAGGCGATGTGGATCCGGCAGATGTGCGCAAGCAGTTGTCCCGCTGGACCGCGAACGGCCGACTATACCAGTTTCGCCGCGGTCTTTACGCCCTGGCGCCGCCATACCAGAAGACGAAGCCACATCCGTTTGTGATCGCCAACCGGATGGTCCGCGGCTCGTACGTGAGCTGCGAATCTGCCCTGTCTCACTATGGCCTGATTCCCGAATACGTGCCGGTTACTACGAGTATCACCGCAGGCAGGCCGGGCGTGTGGGATACGCCAGTTGGTACCTTCCAATTCCACCACATCAAGATGTCTCTGATACGGGGATATCGACTGATCGAATTGGTGCAGGGACAGCAGGCTTTCGTCGCCACGCCTGAGAAAGCCCTTCTGGACCTGATCTACCTACGTCCGGGCGGAGATTCGCCGTCCTTCCTGCAGGAACTGCGCTTGCAGTCGCTGGACCGTCTGAACCCCGGTGAGCTGAGGCGAGTTGCCGAATCGACTGCAAGTCCACGACTCGAGCGAGCGGCAGAAGTTTTGGCCGAGCTCTGCCACGTCGAAGACATGGAGTACGAAACCCTATGAGAGAGTACCTCGCCAGTCAGGTCCGGTCCTCTCCGACTGCTGCGCAGGGGAGAAACATGGCCCGAGAGTATGTGCAAGCCAGGATTCTGGGATCACTTCAACGAGCGGGAGCAATGATTCCGCTCGCGTTCCACGGTGGCACCGCGCTTCGATTCTTGTATTCTATCCCGCGCTTTTCCGAGGATCTAGACTTTGCCCTCGAACGATGCCCCGGCCGGTACGACTTCCGCGCCTACCTCCGAGCAATCCAAGCCGACATGGCTCTTGAGGGCTACGATCTCGAACTCAAGGTAAGTGACAATCGTCCGGTTCATAGCGCCTTCGTTAGATTCGTCGGACTGCCGTACGAACTGGGCCTTTCCCCCCATCGTGATGAAGTGCTGTCGGTGAAGATAGAAATAGACACGAGGCCTCCGGCCGGTGCAGTGCTGGCAACCACGGTTGTTCGTCGCCATGTCGTCCTCCAACTCCATCACCACGACCCGGCGTCGCTGCTAGCGGGAAAACTACACGCCATACTCCAACGGCCGTATCTCAAGGGAAGAGACATGTATGACTTGCTGTGGTATCTGTCTGACCGCCAATGGCAGGCTCCGAATCTGGCGATGCTCAACGATGCCCTTCGGCAAACCGGTTGGGATGGCATCCAGCTCGGCCCCGACAACTGGCGGGATACGGTACGCCAGCGCCTCGAAAAACTCGACTGGGCCCGCGTGGTCGCAGATATCCGCCCCTTCGTCGAAGCCGGGGCTGATCTTGGCTTGCTAACGCGGGAAAACGTGATGCGGGTCCTGGCGCTCCGACAGCCCTAAAGTTACCCTGCTTTCCTGCTACCGGCAGTTCGCACTGCCAATCGAGCGCCGTCGGCCGTGGGGACAACAACACCTCAGGACGACACATCACCGCCAAGCCCGGCGGGAGAAAGTCACCCACAGTTGAGCCAGGACAGCAGCCGCGTAGGCGAGTGATACCAAATCCGGCTAATCGACCCCCGCCTAGACCGACTCGGTCTCAGAGACCGAGTCGGTCTGGTAGCGTAACTGACCGCCCGGAATCCGTATGATACAGGCAAAAAGTGTGGCCGCGATAATTCCCCGGAGACACGAACCAGCCCTTCGAGAACCACCAACATGTGGCTAGAAGCGCAGCCGAAAAGCCCCTTTTGAAAAAGCGGTGGGGAATCGCATCCGCTTTTTGGCACTATGTGGGGGGCAACAGCAGGTCTGGCAAACAATTCAGACCTCCTAGTGGGGACAGAATTCGCGGGTCTCTGC
>JACPQF010000001.1 GCA_016190625.1 Chloroflexota bacterium
AAAAAGCGGTGGGGAATCGCATCCGCTTTTTGGCACTATGTGGGGGGCAACAGCAGGTCTGGCAAACAATTCAGACCTCCTAGTGGGGACAGAATTCGCGGGTCTCTGCATATTGCCAGTTTTCGGCTGCATTTCTAGGAACCGAACACGTCAAACTACATCCCACCTCGTTATATGGACTAGCTTTGGCCATGGGTGCCGTGTTTGGCATGGAAGCAGTTTTGGCATACATAAGTCGCAAGCGGCTATTCTCGGTTTCTGATTGACGTGGACTGAGGGATTGATGATGATATTAAGCCCTCGACCCTCTCTTGAAGCCCCATTCCTCGCTATCGCCATTAACAGGGTGGATCGCGCTGGATTAGCGTTACGGGACCGTCGTACGAGCAAATAACGACGGTTGCTGGCCGATACTCGAAGTGTGCGACTACCTTTCATACCAAGTTCGGGCATTCAGTGCGCGCCCTCGGAGTCGGCGACCTTGGCCAGGGCGGTCTCAGCGAGTCTGGAAGCGTCAGTCTCGTACTCGCGAAACTCCGCGATGTTCCTGTTCGTAATTCCAATCTGATACTCGATTCCCCCGCGGTGCTGGTGGCTCAAATACCTGTTGGCCTTAATCTCTTCGTTTGAAAGAACCCAGTACTGTATGCGGTCCACCCAGACGCCTATGAATACGAATACATTGCAGACGTCCAGCTTCAACTGCTGGAAGTTCATCCAGAAAGGCTCTGAAGTGCCGAAGCGCAAAGCCTTCGACGCGAGATCGCCCCGTCTCTTCGTGTTGATGGCTCGGGCCGCCTTGACTTCGACACAAATCCCCTCGAAGAAGAGATCGTACTGCCCTTCGTAGGAAGGATCCAACAATCGACTTGGCTTCTTGAATCGTATGTCCAGGTCCCTCAAATGCGCCTCGCCCCACACCTGGCCAAAGATGCGCGGGGCCAGGCCAAAGAGATCCAAGAATCGGTTCTGCCCGACGTAGTTCGAACGGAGTTTCTCATAATCGTCAAACTGAATAAGACGGCGATCGACCAAGAAAGTGAGCATGTACTCGTACTCATTGAAAGGGAAGACTGAAGCGAGACTTTGAAGCCTTGCCGCCAAAACGCGTTTGTCCTCTGCGCCAAGGCTGTCGGCAAGGTTATCCAGATGACTCTTAAGCTGCTGGAGATCCACGATGTATACTCACTGGCGATCGAGTTCCGGAAAGGGATTCCGCCACTGCCAGCCCGTTTTCCCGGTGAGTCTGTAGTTCTCGATTCTGCGTATGGTCAATTCAGCAAAAACGGGGTCGACGTCAAAGGTGAACACACGCCGGCCCAAACGCTCACCCGCCAGAAGGGTGGAACCAGAGTGGGAAAAGAAATCGAGGACGAGGTCGCCTCGGCTGCTGCTGGCCGAGATAATACGCTCGATTGCTTTCAACGGCTTCTGTGCGTAGCATCCAGAGACGTTTTCCTCCAGGCGGTAGAATACCTGCTGGACGTCTATCCATACGTTGCCGGCGCGAATGTTCTCTGATTTAGATCGCTCCATGTTCTCCGTCACCACGCCATTAACCGTCTTATAGTAACCCCGTAGGACTTTGGGGATATCCGTATATTCGGCAGCAACGTTGAAGCTGGCCTTGCTCCTGGCATAGTACAAAAGCTCTTGGCGCACCCACATCCAGTTGCACGGCGTGCCGTATCCCCTTTGGTTACGAACCGTTATCAAATTGCGCGGCTTGATAACGTCTTGATAGTCCCTCATCAAGACCATGAAGTCCGGCAGTGGCTGGAAGTTGTCCCGATAATCGGCTCCCATCCATACGTACAGGCTGCCATCAGCCGAAAGAACGGCTAGCGAGTTCTCCACCCACCGGCGTGAGAACTCAACATAGGCGCAGATATGCGTCTTGGAAAGATTCGGCGTGTTGGCGTTGCCGACGACTACGTTGTAAGGAGGATCGTTGACGATCAGCGTTGCCTGCTCGCCCTTGGTGACGCGTTTCACGTCTGCCGGGACCGTTGCGTCCAGCACCCCGACACGATGCCCCTTGACAGGATCTTCCCAGATGTCGCCGGCAGCAAGGCGGCAGAAGGGCAGCAGCTTTGGCCTCAACTGGGGGTTTGAATCAAGTCTTGGGAGTCTTTCGGTCGTGACGCCCGCCTTTCGCTGCACCGCGGACGGCTCTTCTGAAAGGTTGAACAGAGCCGCTTGGGTCACATTTCTCATGAAGGCCACTTCCTTTCGAGAAGCGATGCACGACAATCGAGCGCACAGAGACGCTATGCCAGGCAGCATCTCTCCAGTCGCTATCGATCAGGTGCTGTTGTAGTCGATGGGAGCCAAAGGACAAGGCGCCCCTTCAGTAGTTTATCCAGACAGACTCTTGGCGTACCTTCTTTATTGAGTGACAGTGCTTGGGCTGCGAATCGTAGCGCCTCCAGCCGGCGTAAAGGGAGTCCATGAGGTCGCAGCGATATCCGGATAATGCAACCTTCCCCTGACAGACGCCAAGAACCTCGGCTATTTGCCTGTGCTGGGCTTCGTCCATCTCGAAGCCGTATGCCTTGCTGTCGCCGCGAGTGGAGTGCAGGTAAGGCGGATCGCAATAGAACAGAGTATCTGGGCTGTCGTACAAACGAATGACGTCAGATGCTGGCCGGTTCTCAATCTGCACTCGCATTAGCCTCAGCGCTACCTCAGGCAAACCCTCTACGCTGCCAAGCCAGCGTGAGACAACCCCTGACATTCCGGCCCGGCTAGTGTTCTTGCAGTTGGCCCATCGCCCGAGCGTCGCAGTCTGCGCCAGGCCGGTCCTAGCCTGGCGGGCGCGGACGAAGAAACGGCGGGCCCGCTCTAGGTCGTCTACTGAATCATCGCCTGTGGAAACGGCTGTATGGAACTCCTCGCGGGAGAATGGGGTCAGGGCGATAGCCTTTAGCAAAGCATCGGTCCTGTTACGCAAGACGCGAAAGAAGTTTACCACCTCGCCGTCGATGTCGTTGTAGGTTTCGACTGGCGATGGGCAGCGGTTCAGGAGAACTGCCGCCGAGCCAGCAAAGGGTTCGCAGTAATGGTGACATCCCGGCAAAAGCGGCAGGAGCCAGTCGAGATGGTTGAACTTGCCTCCATACCAACCAAAGGCGATCACTCGTCCACTCTGACGCTCGGTCTTCAGCCCCTTCGCCCCCAGACGATCCTTATTACCTGAACAGATCGGAGAAAGCGTTTTCTGCATCACCGTTGGCCTCCCCTTCAAACTTCCTATACCATGCTTGGAAGGAAGCTGTCAAGTCAGGCTTCTTCGTGGAATCAAAGCCTCTGTTTGGGGTCAAGTAGACAAGTATGACTTGAGGCCGGCGATACGCTGGAAATCCTTGACATTCCTGATGACGAGCGTGAGGTCGTCCCAATCGCTATCCACCAAATAGCTCATATCTCGACTGGCGGGCGATCGCTTATTCGCCGGTCGGCGTAAATGTCCGCAATTAGCTTGTCCGTGTCCACGTCCTTCCAGCTCCCCGCCGAAGACAAGAAGGCTTCGTAGTCCTCCTTGGTCTTTGTTCGTTTCGTCCTTCGCCGGGAGGGTGGCTTGGCAGGCATCAAAATAGCCATGTCCTCGGAGTCTCGTCTAAGAATTCGCGGTTTCGCGGTTCTGCGAACTTCCTCGACGAGACGGATCAATTCGGGCATATCGCCAATATCAATCGGAACAAGTTCTTCGGCCATAATTGGTTTCCATCCTCTCAAGACGAATATACCAGATTCCAGGGTAATCAGTCAAAGAGGGCCGCCCTCATTCACTTCGCCTCGATGGAGACCGAGGCGGTCATGTTCCAGCGGAGGCGGTCGTCTTGGCGGTCGGGCTTTACGATTACGGTATACACGATGTCGCCCTGTCTAGTCTTGCCAAACTCGGCGATCCGGCTGACGGTGCCAGGGAGCGAGAGGCCGGGAAGGGCGTCAAAGGTGATGCTCACCGGGCTGCCCTTCTTGAGCCGGACGACGTTTAGCTCAGTCAGGTCCTGCGTTTCGACCTGCCAGGCGGAAGGATCGGCTAACCTGGCGACTATGGCGGTAGGCGCGACCAACTCGCCGGCCTTGGCGTCGAAGGAGGCGATGGTGCCGGCAAAGGGAGCGCGGAGCTCGGTATCGGCCAGGGCATCCTGCGCCTTGGCCAACCCTGCTTCGGCGGCCAGAACGTCGGCGCCGGCGGCGGCCACGTCGAACTCGGCGGCGGCGATGGCCTCGGCACGGGCTCCCGTTTGGGCGAGGGTCAGCGATGCCCTGGCCTGCTCGACTTGCGCCTGGGCCACGTCGACGTCGGCCTGGCGGGGCCCGGCCTTGAGCTGCTCGTACTGCGCCTTGGCCGCCTCATAGTCCTGAGTGGCTTGCTCCAGCTTGAGGGTCTCGGGGCGGACGACGATATTCGGCGCGAAGGCCACCTGATCGTACTGTTGCTGCGCCTGTTGGCGGGCGCGCTCGGCCTTGGCCAGGTTGGTTTGGGCAGCTACCAGTTGAGCCTGGTCCGGTCCCTGCCTAAGGCGCGCCAGCTCCGCTTCGGCTATGCCGAGGGCGGCGCGGGCGGTGGCGATGTCCTCCTCCCGCGGTCCCGCCTTGAGCAGCGCCACCGAAGCCCTCGCGCGCTCGCGTCCGGCCTGGGCACGGGCCAAGGCGGCTTCGGCCTGGGCTATCGCCGTCCTTTGCTGTCTGGCGTCAAGCCTCAGTAGTAGTTGGCCGGCGGCAACGCGGTCTCCCGGGACCGCCAGAACCTCGGCAACGGTGCCGGCGACCGGCAAGCCAAGCTCGACGCCTTGGACGGGAACCACTTTCGCCTCCGCCACTACCTTGTCGCCGGCCTTTACCGCCGGCAGAGTTTCGGTGCGAGGAGGGGGCGAGGAGGCACCGGCCGCGCCCTGGCGGCTCACGTAGGCGTAGGCTCCCCCTGCTACGATGGCAACGACGATAATGGCGATGAACAGCTTCTTCACGGGAACATCTATCTCCTTCTATTCCTAATCATTCGTAGGCCAGAACCTCCCGCACGCTGAGCCTCGAGGCATTCCAGGACGGAAGAAAGCTGGCCAGCGTGGAGAGGACAAAGACCACTGCCAGCCAGAGAAGCATTCCGCCAAAGGAAAAAGTATAGCTCAGCGGCGACCGCACAAAGGCGTCTCCCACGGCATCGCTAAACACCCGGCTAAAGGGCAGGGAGAAAGCGGCGCCGGCGAGCCAACTGATGAGGCCGATCAGGATCCCCTCGAGCAGGAAGATCTGGAGCACGGCGCCGTCGGACGCGCCGATGGCGCGCATCACGCCGATCTCGCGAATGCGCTCCAAGACGTTAATGCTCATCGTTCCCATCAGGCCAAGCCCGCCGACGATGGCCAGAAGAACGGCCATGATCAGAAGGAACATGATGATCAGGTCGAACTGGGCCTGGGCCTGACTGCGGACGTCGGCGATGGTCTCCTTACCGCTCACCCGCAGGCCGGCCTCAGTATATCGCTCCTCCAAAGCCGCGGCAACTTCCGCCTGAAAGGCCTTGTCGTGTCGCTCGGTCTGGACCAGAACCTGGCTGGCGCGCCCCACCATGCGCACGATCCCGGCGAAGTAAGTGGGGTTGACATAGGCAGCGGGTCCCGAAAGAACGCCGCGGACCGTTCCCACCACTCGCCAGGCCGTCTCCCTCTCGCCAATTTTCAGCACGATATCGCTCCCCACCTCGATGTCCGGATCGTTTCGCAGCAGGTCGCTGTTCACCACGACAGCGTTTTCGTCCTCGGGTAGGAGCCAGCGTCCCTTGATGACGATGGGGTGAATCATCGCCGACTGGGGCGGGGGGGCGACTATATATATGGATTCGCTTTCGCTGCCGTTTGGTCTTATGCGCCTCCCACCGCTAGCGAGCCAGCTTTCCGCCTTGGTGACACCGGGTATAGTGAGGGCTTCTTGCGACAACTGCTCCAGACGGTAGGGACGGCTGAAGTTCACTTCGACGTCGTAGTTCCAGTACGCCAGGGCATCGTCCAGCGTGAGGACGGTGGAAGCGTGCACGCTGAATACGCCGATGAAGATGGTACCCGCCAGGATGAGAGTCGTTAGAGTAAGCGCCAGCCGTCCTTTGCGCCGGAAGGTGTTTCGCAGCGAGAGCAACAGGGGACGGGGAGATGACAAGATCGCGCTCAAACAACGGTCGAAGATCCTATCGACGAGGCCAGGCCTGACCTTGCTGCTGCGAAGGCCATAGAAGCTGAGCGCCTCGCGCACCGAGATGCGAGTGCCGCTGATGATGGGATAGAGCGAGGCGAGCAACGGAACCATGAGGCCAACGGCCGCTTCCAGAGCCAGCACCTGCGGCGTGATCTTTAAGCCTGTCGTATCGAAGTTGAGAATGCCGGTGGCGAAGCTGGTCAGTCTGTAGGCGCCGATAATCCCCAGCGGCACACCGATGCCGAGCGATAGTACACTGTAGACGAGAACCACCGCCACATAGATGCCCATGACCTGGCCGCTGCGTGCCCCCACGGTCTTCATCACGCCGATCTGGCGGATCTGTTGAGTGAGAAGGGCGGAAATCGTGTTGACCACAAGGAAGCCGCTCAACAGGAGCGCCATAACGCCAAGCACGCCCAAGATAAGGAGCAGAGCCTGCGTTTCGCTATCGGCCGGGTGTCTTAGCGGCTCGGGGATGTAAGTACTGAACACTCTCCTGCCACTTTTCTCCACCTTGTCCTTGACCTCAGCGGCCACGTTCCTAATGTGCTGCTTGTTCCCGGCCTGTTCGGAGACGAGGATACGCAACTGGCTGAACTGCCGGGGCTGGCCCAGCCATTCGAGAGTGTCGAAACTAATGTAGCCGTAAGCCCGCCCGGAGAAAAACGACGGCGAGGCGTCGAGGTCGTGAGCGAGGCCGGCAATCTTGATGTTCCGTACCTTGCCGTTAGACAATTTGATCGCCAGCGCAGATCCCACACCGGCATGCAGAAAATCCGCCGAAGATCGCTCGAGCAGCAGTTCACGGTCAGGCGGGGGCCAGGCGCCTTTCTCCGACCAAACCTTGTTGATCCGGATATCCTCGAAATCGGGTATGGCCAGCAATCGAAGGGTCCGCCACTGGTCGGAGCCTACCATCACCTGGACGTTCAGAATGCGGCGCCCCTCGGCCTCCTTCACCCCTTTCAGGTTGCGGATCGTCTGAACCATATCTTCATCAAATGGCTCGACCGACAGAAGGGCGCTGGCGGGATCGGTGGAGGCATAGGCGGCAGTCAGATCCTCGACCAGAGCCGATTGCGTGCCGGCGATCATGCCGATGGCGAAGATGCCGACGGCGATGGAGAGGATCACCAGTACGGTGCGGGCTTTGTGCTGACACAACTCGCGCCCTATTTTTCGCCAGCGCGGGCTAAGCACCTTCGACCCCGTCCACGATCAGACCATCGGCGACGACCACGGCGCGCGTCACGCGCGTGGCCAGGTCCTTATCGTGGGTCACCATGAGGATGGTCTTGCCCTGCTCCGTCAAGCCACCGAACAGGTCGAAGACGGAGGCCGCCGTCTTGGAATCGAGGTTGCCCGTCGGCTCGTCGGCGGCGATGATCGGCGGGTCGTTGGCCAGGGCGCGAGCGATGGCCACACGCTGCTGCTGGCCGCCCGAGATAGCTGTGGGAAGCTTCAGAGCCTGATCGGCTACGTCCACCTTGGCGAGGAGGGCCATGGCCCGCTCCCGGCGCTCGCGCGCCGGGTACATGTGGCAGAAATCCATGGGCAGCATCACGTTCTCGACCACGGTCAGCATGGGAAGCAGTTGGAAGAACTGAAAGACCACGCCGATGGTCCGTCCTCGCCAAACGGCGGTCTTGCCTTCGCTGAGCCGGTTGACCCGCGTGCCGCCGACGATCACCTCACCCGAGGTAGGACGGTCGATGCCGGTAATCATATTTATCAGCGTGGACTTGCCGCTGCCCGACTTGCCGATAACGGCGACGAACTCCCCGGGATGGACTCTCAGGCTCACGCCACGCAGGGCGGGGAACGTGCCCGCCTCGTTCTTGTAGGTTTTTACCACGTCTCTTAGCTCGACGAGGGCGGCAAGGCCGCTGGAGTCGTCCTTGCCCGCCCCGTTCGATCCACCAGCCGCGCTTCGCCCCGTGAACCAGCCAGCCACGATATGCACCTCCCGCCCAATGATAGCACAAGTCGTGGCAAAACCATATACGTACCTCGCCTCGGGTGAGCGTCGAGATTGCGTCCTTCTACGGAAGGACGAGCTGGTCTCGCAACATCTGCGCCGGATATCCGGAAGATGCCCGATGACGACGGAGAAGTTGTGGTTACGTGGGCTTGTGCTATCAACAGGCTTTGGTATATACTCGTGGCTGCAAGCCTATTAAATCCTCGACGGCAAGTTGGATGGTCTTTCAACCAGGTGAAATCATCCTCAACGAGAAATACCGCGTGGAGGAACTGGTGGGCAAGGGCGCCTTCGGCGAGGTCTACCGGGCGGTCCACGTATCCCTCGGCGTGGTGCGGGCCATCAAGGTCCTGAGTGCCGACGCGCCGGGCGTTGGCAGCAAGATGGTCGACGAGTACCACCAGCGGTACGGTCTGGAGTTCCAGCTTGCCGCTCGGCTGCATCATCCCAACGTCGTCGAGGTCTACGACCAGGACCGCCAGGGCCAGATGGTCTACGCCGTCATCGAGTATGCCCCCGGCGGCAGCCTGGCGGACCTGCTGAAGCGCCAGAAGCCTCTGCCCATCAAGCGGACCGTGCGGATCCTGCTGGACTGCGCCGAGGGATTGGACGAGATCCACGAGCGTCTGGAGGCCGTCCACCGCGACGTCACGCCGGCCAACATTCTTCTGGGAGAAGACGGGCGGGCGAAGATTGGCGACCTCGGCCTGGCGCTGGTGCAGGGTGGCAAGTGCAGCCAGCGATCGCGCCTAGGCAGCGCCGCCGAGCTGCATCCCGGCACGCCGAACTACCGCTCGCCCGAACACGAGGGTTGGGCGCCGCTCATGCCCACGTCCGACGTCTACAGCCTGGGCTGCGTGGCCTTCGAGATGCTGACGGGGCAGGTTTGGAAGTGGGCGAGGCGGAAGGTGGAGCGCGCCGGCGAGTTGCGGCCCGATCTGCCGCAGTGGCTGGACGCCGTCGTGGCGCGCATGCTGTGCGAGGCGCCGGGGCTGCGAGCCGCCGACGCCGGGGACGTCCACACGCGCTACGCCACCATGGCTCAGGTGGGGGCAGCGCTGCGGGAGGGGCTGGAGCGGGAAGCGTGGGAGAAGCGGGAGGCCGGGGAGCGGCAGGGGCAAGAGCGACAAGAGGTCGCCGCCAGAGCCCAGGCCGAGGCTCGCCGGGCGCAAGTGGCGGCGGAGAAGGCACAGCGCGAGTCCGAGGCCAGAGTGCGGACAGAAGCAAAGAGGGCGGCGGCCAAGAGCGGGCGGGGCCTGGCCCGTAGGCGCTGGCTGCCCCTTGTGGCCGTGCTGGTTGGTGCTGGGCCTTGCTGCCATCCTTCTCGTGAGACCAAGTACGGTTGAAAGAGATTCGGACGGGACGGCAACGCCGGAGACACCTCCCACGCCGTCCTCGACCGTGCCAGGGCCGGGCGTGGGCGAAAGAGGTTCGGTGGCCACCTCAACCTCGCAGCCACCCTTGACGCCAGCCGCCGCCATATCGGCGTCCAACGCCGCCCGAGTGGTGCAACTAGCGCGTTGGGGCAAGGGCACCGTTAACCGGATTGCGTGGTCACCGGATGGACAATATCTCGGCTCGCTTCCGCGATCGGAGTGTACCTTTACCGAGCAGATACCCTCGAGGAGGGGTGGTTTGCCGGGAACTCGGCGCAGGTTTGGGCGATAGCCTTCTCGCCGGACGGGAAGATCCTGGCTTCCGGCAGCACGGACAACAGTGTGAAGCTGTGGGAGGTGACCAGCGGCGGGGAGCGCCGCACCCTCAGCGGACATACGAACGGGGTGTCGAGCGTGGCCTTCTCGCCCGACGGGAAGACCCTCGCTTCGGGCGGCGACGACAAGACGGTGAAGCTGTGGGAGGTGGCCGGCGGCAGGGAGCTCCGTACTCTCAGCGGACATGCGTACTCGGTGGAAAGCGTGGCCGTCTCGCCCGACGGGAAGACCCTCGCCTCGGGCAGCATGGACAACACGGTGAAGCTGTGGGAGGTGGCCAGCGGTAAGGAGCTCCGCACCCTCAGCGGACATTCCGGCTCGGTGTCGAGCGTGGCCTTCTCGCCCGACAGAGGGATTCTCGCTTCGGGGGGCCAGGATGGGACGGTGCGACCGTGGGGAGTGCGGGGGCCGTGAGAAGAGGGGATCGAACCCTCTGACTCCGGCGGTGGGTCGCTTGGCCGGCGGGGACAGGAAGCGGTGGCCGGCGCCTACGCTATCATCCCACGCCCGCTCCATACCGTCAGATCGCTTGCAACCATTAGCTGATGATCGATCGTCGGGCGTGCCGACGCGCTATCGCTCGCCGTCGGCGCGGAAATCTGAACCTTACCCCCTCGCCTTGATAGGTTTGAAAATCTGTGGCACAGGTAGGCTAGCCCGAGAATGGTTATTGGCCCACAACTTGCCCGCGAAGACTCAGAAGCTGACGTCTAATAGCTACGGAGGTTTCAGTCCATGCCTACTAGAGCTTATGTCCTAATCCAGACCACTGCAGGGAGAACAGGTCAGGCGTTCCAGACCCTGCGAGGTAGGCCGGGCCTGGTGGCAGTCGATGCGGTCACCGGTCCCTATGACATAATCGCCACCGTCGAAGGGAAGGACGTCGACGAGATCGGTCGCATTGTCCTCAGTCAGATTCAGAACGTGGAAGGCATATCCCGAACGGTTACCTGCGTAGCAGTGGCGGCCTGAGGCCGGCCCGTCGGGGGACGCTGTCGACGGGCCGCGATCCCCCATGCAATGAAGTTCATCAGGCGGCCTGGTGCGGACGCACTGTTAAGGGCTCCTGCGGCGTTATAGTGAAGTCCACGCCCAGAATCTGCGCCAGGCGATATAGCGTATCCACGGTCGGCAACCGGTTGCCGCTCTCAAGACGGGCGATCGCCGCCTGCGACGTGCCCATCTTTTCGGCCAATTGCTTCTGCGTCAAGCCGGCAGCAAGCCGGGCGCCAATCATCGCTTTCCTAAACTCGAACTGCGGACGTAGTCTGTCACACGCGTCGCGAAAGGCAGGATCGCGGGCCTCCCGCTCGGATACGTAATCGTCGAAATTCATCGTCTCATCCTTTCCTGGTAATCGGCCATCCTGCGCATGGCGGTATCTATCTCAGCCGGCGGCGTCTTTTGGGTCTTCTTGGTGAAAGCGTGCAGCAGCACTAGCTGCCGGCCAGATGCAGCAAAGTGCAGTAACGTGCTGGCTGCGCCCCGTGGTTCTCAGTTCCCATAGCTTCCTACCGATGTTGCGAACATATGGCGAGCCAAGGCTAAGACCAAACGACTCCAACCAAGGTCACATCAAAACGCACTTTGGCCGCTTCCTCAGCATCCAGTCCGTCAAGGAATTCTTGTACAGGACGCCTGCCTGTTTCTGTCTCGTAGAAAACGAGTCTCCATGCATTCACATCGCCAGTATATCATTTCTGGTATGTTCTTGTCACCCGCGACCTTGAATTATCGACCCAAGTGCACTATCATCAGGCTAACCCTAGGCGCTACTGGTCTAGCAGCACGGCAACCTAGCAAGACGGCAAGACATATCTCGATAGACCTGTCAAACAAGAAGGGACCGCGATGAGGGTAATCCTGATATCTCCATTTCCAGACGCTCAAGCGTTTGGACTGAGAACTTTGTCGGCGTGCCTCAAGAGGGAAAAGCACGAGGTGCAGATCCTGTTCTTGCCACGAGAGTTCACTGCCCCGTACGAATCGAGCACTTTGGACGAGGTAGCTGAGATGTCAAGGGGCGCCGAACTGATCGGGATTTCCGTGATGACCAATTTCTTCGATAACGTGGTTCAACTCACCCGAAGACTTAAACGCCTGGGCATACCCATCATCTGGGGGGGCATTCACCCGACGATACGACCCCTGGAGTGTCTGGATCACGCCGACATGATATGCGTGGGTGAAGGTGAAGAAGCCATAGTGGAGCTGGCCAGGAAGATGGCGGACGGACAGGATTACTCAACCGTTGAAGGCATATGGCTAAAATTTGGGGACACTGCGGTAAGGAACGAAAGGCGGTCGCTGGTTCAAGATCTGGATTCGCTCCCCTTTCCGGATTACGACTACCAAACTCATTACATGCTGGACGGCAAGGCGATTCGCCAAATGGACGATGACCTGTTTGTGAAGTACACCAATGGCGTGTATATGACGATACCTTCGCGGGGGTGTCCTTTCGGCTGCACCTACTGTTCCAACAATACCCTTAATTCGCTACATCCCGGCCAGAAGCTGCCGAGACAAAGGAGCATTGACAACGTCATTGCCGAGTTAGCGGAGGTAGTCAGCACACTGCCAGTCAAATGCATCAAGTTCGACGACGACGCCTTCTTTCTCTACTCTCTCGAAGCGACCAGAGATTTCTGCGAAAAATACAAGGAAAAGGTCGGCTTACCCCTGATAGTCACGGGGGCGACTCCATCAACTGTCACTAGGGAGAAGCTTTCGCTCCTCGCAGACGCCGGCTTGATCTTCGTCCGGATGGGCATCCAATCGGCAAGCGAACGCGTGAATAGGCTGTATCGGCGACGCCACACTAATCGGCAAGTCGAGGAGGCCGCCAAGGTCTTGAACGAGTTCAGAGACAAGATCGGCGCGCCCCAATACGATCTTATCCTCGACAACCCCTGGGAGACCGACGACGATCTGGTCGAAACCCTGATGTTCTTGACCACGATACCAACGCCCTGTCTGTTGTTCCCCTTCTCTCTGACTCTCTACCCCGAGACGGAGCTATACAGAAAGGCGAAAGAAGAGGGCCTTATCCGCGACGACCTATTGGACGTTTACCGCAAAGACTATCACCTAGCCAAGAAGACCTACCTGAATCGCCTGTTCTATTTGCTGAATGAGCATACCAAAGTGGGGAAAAAGCTGTCGCCGCGAGTGATGTCCTGGCTGACGAACCGGCAGTTGAGGCGGCTAAGGCTGAGTTGGTTAGCATACGCTCTAGTAAAGGTCGACCTTTTCGCCAAGACGGGACGACTCAAACCTACGTTGCCGAAACCCTTGCGGGCGGTTTGGCGGGTAACTATCGCCCGCGCACGGCGGGCAAGCCTCGTTTAGGTCTTTTGTTGCCTATTTCACATGGGACCGGCAGCAGCTTTCTTCCCGCCGGGAAGTTCAGCGTGGAAGCGGAGGCAACCGGCTCCGGCCTACGCCACCTCTATACCGCGCCCGATGCCGTGTTCGCGGCGGGGCCATCCTATACCGAGCCTGGCGGTCGATTCAGCTTCGAAGCGTCGAGCGTTGCTCAGGTCTTCGTCTACTGGCCAAAGGGAAACATCATCAGCATCGCCTCCACCGCGCCGGCCAGAATTCGGATCTCTCCCGGCGCCTTAGTGGGCGCAAGGAGCGTGAAGGACTTGGCCGTCCTCAAGGTCGATGGCACCACCTTGCCGGCCCAGAGACAGGGAGACGTCCTCACCTTCGCCGTGGAGGCAGGCCAATCCTACCGCCTGCGGATCGCGGCGCCGGCTTTGGACGCCAGGATCGAAATAGTCTGGCCCCAGGGCAATAAGCCCATGAATCAGGCCGAGCGAGCTAACATTGGCGCCTACCTCTTCCAGCCGGGGCTGTCGGCTGCCGTCTGCCTGGATCTGGCGGCGCCCGTGCGTCGCTGGCGAGCGTTGAACAACGGCGTCGAAGAACAGGCCGGCGTGGGGCAGCGGCGTGTCGCTCGCGCCAGGGGAATGGCCTTTTCCGCCTGGGATTTCAATGGCGCCGACGTAGCGGCGGCTAGGGATAGTCGCAACAAATACTATTTCCGTCTTTCGGTCGACGGCTTCCCTGGCCGCACCAGCATTTGGAGCCACGGGGAAGACGCCCGCACCTACGTGCCCGAGCCCGATGTGCCGGCCGGCATCTTGGCGAGCCCGCCGAAGGAGGTGGATGCCAAGATCGAAGTCGTCTGGCCTCACGATAACTTGCCGGTGGACAAGGCCACGCGGGTTCAACGTGGGCGCCTACCTCTTCCAAAGCGGTACGCTCCAATCGGCTCCGGCCAACTGGTCTCCTACCGTGCGACTCTGGCGCTCTCTCAACACGGTTTCGAGGGCGAGGTAGCCGTAGGACAACGGACCACGAAGAAGATCGGCGAGAAGGTTTTTCCAGTTTGGGAGTTCAACAACGTGGACGTGAAGGCGGCTACGGACCGGCTGAACAAGTACTACTTCCGCATCACGGTGGACGGCGTCGCCAGTCGCAGCAACATCTGGAGTCATGGCGCCGACGCCCGAACCTACTTCCCCCAGCAGGATGTCCCGACAGCGGTCGGCGCCTGCAACTGAAAGGCCCTCTGGGAGGCGTTGTTCCATAGCAGATTGACAAGGCTTGGCGCGATCGTGGGGGCGAAACCTTCGGCGGAAGGATTCGCCCCCACGCTGAATGAGCGCGAGTTTCGACTGTTGGATAAACAAGTTCGGTGTCTCGGTGCAAACGAAAAGTGCCTTTGTGCCTTGGTGTTTAGGTTTGCACCAGGGCTAGCGACCGGAGCTTGATGTCTTCGCCATCGCGATCGACCACCACCGTGTCGCCCGGCGAGAACCGGCCTTCAAGAAGACCCTCGGATAGTTGGTCCTCAACCATGTTCTGGATCACCCGGCGCAGCGGTCGGGCGCCGAAGGTCTCGTCGTAGCCTTTCTCCACCAGGAGATCCTTGGCCTCGTCGGTTACCTCCAGCTTAAGGCGGTGCTCTTCCAGCCGGTCCTCGACCTGAGAGAGCATCAGATCTACTATCTGGCGCACGTGCTCCCTATTGAGTGAATGGAATACCACGATTCCGTCGATCCGGTTTAGGAACTCGGGCCGGAACACGTTCTTGAGCTCGCCAAGCACTTTGTCTTTCATCTTATCATAGGCCTGCTGGGCCGTCTTCACCGGGTCGTGCTTCGTCGAAAAGCCCAGCGTTGTGTCTCGCTTGATGAGCTCGGCGCCGATGTTGCTCGTCATCACGATGATCGTATTGCGGAAATCGACCTTGCGGCCCTTGGCATCGCTGAGATGGCCGTCGTCCAGGATTTGGAGAAGCATGTTGAACACTTCGGGATGGGCCTTCTCGATCTCGTCGAGCAGGATCGCCGTGTAGGACTTGCGGCGAACGGCTTCGGTCAACTGGCCACCCTCGTCGTAGCCCACGTAACCGGGAGGTGCGCCCACCAGCCTCGCCACCGCGTGACGCTCCATGAACTCGGACATATCCAGCTTGACCATGGCATCCTCGCTGCCAAAGAGGAACTCGGACAGCGCCCTTACCAGCTCAGTCTTGCCGACGCCCGTCGGTCCCAGGAAGATGAAGCTGCCGATGGGACGGCGAGGATCCTTAAGGCCGGCCCTCGCCCGCCTTACGGCCTTGGAGATCATCTTAATGGCTTCATCCTGGCCGATCACCCTGCCGTGGAGGCCCTCTTCCATGTGCATCAGACGGGCCGACTCCTCACCGGCGATCTTGGTGACGGGAATGCCGGTCCACATGGATACGACCTCGGCGATGTCCTCTTCGGTCACCTCGGGCATATCGGCTTCCTGTTCCGTCTGCCAGCCCGACTCCATCTTGTCGAGCTTGTCCATCAGCTTGACCTCGCGGTCGCGCAGCTCGGCCGCGTACTCGTACTGTTGGCCGGCGATGGCTGCTTCCTTATCCTTGCGGAGGGCTTCCAGACCCTTGATCGCATCTTTGAGGCCGGATGGCGCCGCGGACTGGCGCAGCCGCACCCGTGAAGAGGCTTCGTCGACCAGGTCGATGGCTTTGTCAGGGAGGAAGCGGTCGGGAATATAGCGGGCAGCCAGCTCGGCCGCGCTTTTCAGCGCAGCGTCGCTGATCTTCAGTCGGTGGTGCTGCTCGTATCTCTCCTTGATCCCTCGCAGGATCTGGGTCGTTTCGTCGAGGCTCGGCTCATCAACCGTGACGGGTTGGAACCGGCGCTCCAGAGCGGCGTCCCTCTCGATGTGCTTGCGGTACTCGTCGAGGGTGGTAGCGCCAATGCACTGCAGCTCGCCACGCGCCAGCGATGGCTTCAAGATGTTTGCGGCGTCTACCGCTCCTTCCGCCGCGCCGGCGCCCACCAGAGTGTGCAGCTCGTCGATGAACATCATGCAGTTGCCCGATCCGCGGATCTCCTCGATGACCTTCTTGAGACGCTCCTCGAACTCGCCCCTGTATTTGGTACCGGCAACCAGGGAGCCGATGTCCAGCGTTAGCAGCCGCTTGCCCGTCAGCGTTTCGGGAACGTCGCCGGAAACTATTCTCTGGGCCAGGCCCTCGGCAATGGCTGTCTTGCCCACGCCCGGCTCGCCGATAAGCACAGGGTTGTTCTTGGTGCGCCGGCTGAGGATCTGGATAACCCGCTCGATCTCTTTCTTGCGACCGATGACGGGGTCGAGCTTGCCGGCCCGAGCGGCAGCGGTGAGGTCCATGCCCAGTTGGTCGATGGTAGGAGTTCTGGCCGCCGCTTTCATCTCCGGATGAGCTTGCGGCATGCTCTGGCTTAAGACCCGAATCGTCTCCGAACGAACCCTCTCGAGGTTCACACCCAGGCTCTCGAGCACCCCGGCGGCAATGCCCTCTCCCTCTCTCACCAGACCAAGGAGAAGATGCTCCGTGCCAATGTAGTGGTGATTGAGTCGGCGCGCTTCGTCGATGGCGAGCTCGATCACTCTCTTAGCTCTCGGCGTCAGGCCAATCTCGCCCAATACCACCCGCTCGCCCCGACCGATAATGAATTCGACAGCCGAACGCACCTTGTTCAATTCCACCCCGAGGTTGCCCAGCACCTTGGCGGCTACGCCGTCGCCTTCTCTCACCAAACCAAGCAGAAGATGCTCGGTTCCGATGTAGTTGTGGTTGAAACGTTGCGCCTCTTCCTGAGCCAGGGTCAGAACCTTGCGTGCTCGCTCTGTGAACTTGTCGAATCTATCTGCCATGTCCGTTCTCCAATACCAAGTTTCTGCGCTGGTCTATCCATTGTCTCTGCACGATTCATGCCAAAGCACTCGTGCTTCCACCTGGTGGCAGCGTGGTTAAGACAGTCGTGCCGCAGCAATCGCTTGATAAGGGAGTTACCAGAACAGAAAGTGAGGAGTCCTATCCTCCTACTGCTGCTCGTCCTCCTCTTGCTGGGCCTGCTTGAGGCTCAGGCCAAGCCGGTGACGCTCGGGTTCAACCTTGACTACTTTCAAGGTTAGCACCGCCCCTTCCTCTACCACTTCCTTGGGATGCTGAATGCGCTTCTCGCTCAGCTCGGAAACGTGGATGAGGCCCTCGATGCCCTCTTCCAGTCTGGCAAACGCGCCGAAGGGAGCTAGCTTGGTGATGGTTCCTTTGACCAACTGGCCGACTTGATATCTCGCAGCCACGTTGGTCCACGGCTCTGGCTGGGCGCGCCGCAGACTGAGGCCGATCTTCTTGGTCTCGGGATCGACGCTCATCACAAAAACGGAGACTTCATCGCCCACGGCTACAGCGTCGCTGGGACGCTCGATCCGTCCCCAGGAAAGCTCAGAAAGATGTACGAGACCGTCGGCGCCCCCAAGGTCAATGAAAGCGCCAAAATTGCACAGGCTTGACACCTTGCCTTGTCGGATCTGCCCGGGCTCCAACTCGCTGAGCAGCCGGTCCCGTTGCTGTCCACGCCATTCCTGAAGCGCTGCCCTCTCGGAGAGAATGACCCGGTTGCGGTGTCTGTTCACTTCGATGATCTTCAAACGGAGTTTCTTCCCCAGCAGCGGGCTTTGCGGATTGTCTGAGCCGTCCTCCGTTGTGGTGTCCGCCCTCAGGCTCACTACCTGGGAGCTCGGGACAAAACCGCGCACGCCCCCGACATTGGCGATCAGTCCACCCTTGTTGAAATCGATAATCTCGGCTTCAAGGATCTCGCCGCTTTCGAATTTTTTCTGTACGGTGCGCCAGCCTCGCTCGTTCTTGGCTCGGTCCAGAGACAAAAGAACCTGGCCTTCCTGGTTTTCCGGTTGCACGACGTATACGAGAATCTTGTCGCCAACCTGCATTTGATCGGTGGCCTCGTCGCCAAGCGCCTCAATCTCTTGGTTTGGGATCATGCCCTCTGACTTGGTGCCGATGTCGACCAGGATGCCGTCGCGGTCGACGCGGACCACGGTCCCGTCTACCATGTCGCCTCTGCGGAACGACTTGAACTCGAGGCCATCGCGGCTAAGCAACTCGGCCATGTCGCTCGTCGAGCTCTCGGCGTTCCTTTCCTCGGACCTGTTCTTGCCTTCGTCGAAGTAGGCGCTTCCTGGTATCATTTCCCTTTGTCCAGTAATAAAGATAGGTGACCTTAGGTTAGACTATATACGATCAGATTGCAAAAAGCAAAAAAGGAGTCTCGATAGCTCCTTCGATCCCTCCGACAAAGCTCCCGCTCCAGCCTGAGGAGAGGAGTGTCTCGATATGGTCAGGCAAGTAGCTGTCAGTCCTTCTACTGAAGGACGGTCAGCTTGGCGGAGATTGACATTTGTGGCACAACACTTCCGACCGTCTGATAGCTACTCTTGACGGAACCCCTTATTCGCCCGTCTGGCAAGATTATAGCACAGATGTGAAGAAAAGAAAAGATCCGTGATTTTGGGTAGCAATCAGCCTTTGGTCCTTCTATGGCAGGACCGTCAACTTTCAGTCTGTGGCTGCGGATTGGTCCGCAGGCAGCGCACACAGCCAATAATGGATCATTCCCCGCTGAAAGCTGATCGCTGGCCGCTGACGGCTGGTCAATCCAATAGGCCGGGAAGAGGCTCGACGGTGATTCGGCCTCGGTTGAGGTCGATCTCCAGAACGATATCCTCGACCGCCGGAATGAGAAACTCCCTCCCCTCTGACCGGACGACGTAGACGTCGTTGGCCGGTTGGGTCAGTATCTCCCCTATCTTGCCGATGAGCCTGCCGTCCCTGGTCCACACGTCGAGGCCGATTATTTGGTAGTGGTAATAGTGCTCCTCGGCAAGGGGCACAGCTTCTGACAGTGGAACTTCGACCAGCCTGCCCCTCAGCTTCTCTGCTCCCTCGATGGAGTCGATCCCCTTCAGTTTGAGGAGGACCATCCGCTTGTGGAAGCGAGATGACTCGACCTCGAAGGGCAACTCGTCAAGATAGACGCTGGCCAGGTAGGCGAATCGGTCGGGGAACTGAGTAATAATCGAAACCTTGATCTCTCCTCGTATGCCCCACGAGCCAACCACTTCCCCGATCGTCAAGAAACGAGGTGCGCCTTTCTCCTCGCCTTCCCTGTCCATCTAGCCAAGTGGGCAGCGCGGGCTACTCGATTTCAAGGTTAGCCCTAAGCCCCTTCTTCATGGACGCTACTTTGAGGAGGGAGCGCATCGCCTGCGCGACCCGACCCTGCCTGCCGATCACCTTGCCCACGTCCTCCGAACCAACCTTCAATTGAACGATCACCGAGTCTCCCGCCCGCGCTTCTTTGACCTTCACCTCTTCCGGAGAATTGACAATAGAAGTGGCAATATACTCGATCAGTTCTTTCATGGTTTACTCCGTAGGGTAGAGGGTAGAGGGTAGAGGGTAGAGGGTAGAGGGTAGAGGGTTGAGACCCCGTATCCCCTCTACCCTGTACCCTATACCCTAATCTCTCTACCCTAATTCGGCCTTGTCCTGCTTGGCGGCCTCGAACTTGTCGAAAATGCTCGCCCTTCGCAAGAGGTTGGCAGTGCTCTCGGTCGGCTGAGCGCCCTGTCGGAGCCACCTGAGAGCCTTCTCCTCGTCGATAGCAATAGTCGCAGGATCAGTTAACGGGTTGTAGTAGCCAATGGTTTCGATGAATGCTCCGTCGCGCGGAGCCTTGGAGTCGGCGACGACAACCCTATAACTCGGCTGCTTTTTCGCTCCCATGCGTCGCAACCGAATCTTCACCATTATACGTTCTACCTCCACGATTTCAGTAATGTAGGCCCATTATACCATAGTCCGCGAAGACATGTACAGCTTGTACCGGCCTGCTTGTTGTGATATCATTGCCGCATGCACAAGTTTCTCGTCAGGCTTCTCGTCAACGCGGCGGCGCTGATCGTCGCCTCGCGGCTCCTCTCAGGCATACAGTTCGGGGGTTGGCGTGACTTACTGCTAACTGCCCTCGTCTTCGGCCTCGTCAACGCCTTTATTCGGCCGGTAGTGCGGTTTGCTACCTGCCTCATCAGCGCCGCCACCCTCGGCCTGTTCACCCTCATCGTGAATGCGCTGATGCTACTGCTCACGGCGGCGATCGCCGAACGAGTGGGCATCAGCTTCACCATCGCCGGCTTTCAGGACTTGGCTGTCCTGCTCCGGAATGGAACCTTGGGGCAGGGAAATGTGGGCATTAGCTATGCCATCGCCGGCTTCTGGAACGCCTTCCTCGGCGCTCTTGTCATCAGCGTGGTGAGCTTCGTCCTGACTAAGATCATTCGATAACTCAACTGAGAAACACTGATGGACGCAGGCAAACACAGATATTTAGGACCCATTCTGGACGCCTCTGACCAGTGAAATTGGGTGTTGCAAAATATGGACTATGGTGTAGAATAGCACAAGGGCGGGAATCGGCGCCCTGCAGTGCTGCCAGGTCAGGCTACCGAGGAGGTGATCGCAGAGTTGAGCTAGCCTGCCGCCCTTGGATCGATCCTAGGGCGAGTGAACCATCGCGTCCGGAGACGGCCCCATTTGGTTTTTGGTCGAGCGCGGCTCGACCGCCTAAGCATCCAAATAACAGAATCGGAGGACAGCAATGGCAAAGACTACCCTTATCATCTACCACACCATTCGAGCTGGTAACACCAAGAGAATGGCAGAGGCGATCGCCGAAGGCGCCTCCGCCGAGGGCGTGGAGGCAATCGTCAAGTCCGTCAAAGATGTGACCTGGGACGAGGTCGTGGCGGCCGATGGCATCGCGCTTGGCACGCCTCAGCCATTTAGCATGCTGTCTGGTCCCATGAAGACCTTCTTCGAAGACAATTGGGCGGACCACGAACGGATCACTGGCAAGCCCGCAGTCTGCTTTATCAAGTCCTCCCGCGATCCTAGCGCGGGCATTGCGGCCATAGATAAGATCGTGGGATACTATGGCGTCAAGAAAGTAGCCGACACGGTTGGCGCTACCGAGGTGACCGACGCGGTCATCGGCGCCTGTCGGGCTGCCGGCAAGGCCTTGGCGCTGGAAGTGAAGCAACTTCAGACGGTGTAGGTGGCCGTCAGCGCTCGTCTTCCAGCAGGCTGTCGCCCTTAGCCTGAAAGCTACAGGCTCACAGCGAAAGCACGCTTAAGCTGGCTGGAAATAGATCGTCTAAGTAGCCGCATGCCGGAGAGGGTAGCTAGGGATGTGGTTCCCAGGGTATCTAGAAGCGCAGCCGAAAAGCCCCTTTTGAAAAAGCGGTGGGGAATCGCATCCGCTTTTTGGCACTATGTGGGGGGCAACAGCAGGTCTGGCAAACAATTCAGACCTCCTAGTGGGGACAGAATTCGCGGGTCTCTGCA
>JACPQF010000037.1 GCA_016190625.1 Chloroflexota bacterium
GCAGAGACCCGCGAATTCTGTCCCCACTAGGAGGTCTGAATTGTTTGCCAGACCTGCTGTTGCCCCCCACATAGTGCCAAAAAGCGGATGCGATTCCCCACCGCTTTTTCAAAAGGGGCTTTTCGGCTGCGCTTCTAGATGTCCTCAAGTCGAGGCTGTCGAGAGAGCCCACGAAGTCTCTCAGGGAGTTTCTCGACGAATTGGACGAACGACGGATAGATGTATAGCGTCGAGATTACGACCAGCGCCCAGAAAGACATCCTGTCGCTACCGCCATCTATTCGTCGCCGGGTGCTAGCCATCACCGCTGCTCTCAGAGATAATCCAAGGCCATTTGGCATTCGCAAGCTGCAAGTCGAAGACCCTATCGCGTAAGCCTCGGTGATTACCGCATCGTACTGGCGATCGACATGCTGCCAAGCTAATAACCGTCATTCGGGCAAAGCATCGCCGCGATGTCTACCGCGATTAGGCAGCCAGGGGGAGCAGCCACAAAGAGGCGTCCCTCGACCGAAGGACGCCTCATACACAGGTAATTCTGTATGCAGACAGTGCCCTAGCCGGCGAGGAGCTCCTTGCAGGCTGAGGAGAGAACGGGCACGACCTTCTTGAAGTCGCCCACCACGCCGTAATGGGCCATCTTGAAAATGGGCGCATCGGGATCGCGGTTCACGGCCACGATCGTCTTGGAGCCCGAGCAGCCGGCCATGTGCTGCAATGCGCCGGAGATGCCGACGGCGATGTAAACGTCCGGGCTGACGATCTTGCCGGTGAGGCCAATCTGAAGAGTGGACGGAATGATGTTGGAGTCCACCGCGCCCCGCGACCCGCCTACGGCTGCCCCGAGGATCTTGGCCAGCTCCTCGATCAGCGGCATGTTGTCGACGCTGCCAACCCCTCGGCCGGCGGACACGACGATCGGCGCATCCTCGAGCCGCACTCCCTCCACTTCGGCCTTGACCTTATCGATAAGCTTGGCTCTTATTACCGAGGCTTCGATGCCGGCGGCCATGGTAATAACTTCTCCCTTGTGCGAGGCGTCGGCTTCGGCAGGGCTAATCGCCTTCGAGCGAATGGTCGCCATCTGGGGGCGGGCCGACTCGCAAACGTAGATCGCCTGGGCGTTGCCGCCGTAAACCGGCTTGGTGGCAAGCATGAGCCTTGAATCAGGGTGCAAGCCCAGGTCGATGCAATCTGTAGTTAGGCCGGTTTTCAGGCGGAAGGCCAGGCGTGGCGCCAGTTCTCGTCCGGACGCTGTATGCCCGAGCAGCAGAATATTCGGATTGTTGTCCTTGATTACCTTTTCCAGGGCCGCCACGTAGGCGTCGGCCTGATACTTTTCCAAGAGCGCATCGTCGACCGCCAGCACCCGGTCCGCACCCAGGGCCACGAGAGCGCTTCCAACAGCCGCTATGCCTTTCCCCAGAACGACCGCGATCAATGGCTCGCCCAAGCCGCTGGCAAGACTTCGGCCAACGCCGAGAAGCTCGGCGGAGATGCTCGCCGGGCCGCCATCGGCTACCTCGGCGACTATCATGACTCCCTTATTCTCAGCCATAATGATGACCTCCTTAAGTTTTGGGTATTAGATTAGCTTGGCCGATCTCAAAGCCTTGGCCAAATTGGCTGCCATCTCCTCGACCGATTCGCCTTCCATGACCTCGCACTTGCCTTCTCTAACCGGAATGAACAGCTTCAGTAGCTTCGAGCGGGCGCCAGCGGCGCCAACCGACGAGGCAGACAGACCAAGGTCGGCCGCCGACCACACGGGAATCTGCTTGCGCGCTGCCGTCATGATGCCCCTCAAGGTGGGGTAGCGTGGGGTGTTGATCTCGTTGCTAACCGAGATCACGGCCGGCAGGGGAACCTCGATAACCTCATAGCCATCGTCGACCACCCGCTGCACGGTCGCCATGCTGTCGCTCACTTCGATGCCCCTCGCCGGCATAACCGCCGGCACGCCAAGGATCTCGGCAAGTCCCGAGCCTACCTGGCCGGCATCCCAGTCGCCCGCCTGCCGCCCGGTAACGACCAGATCGCAGGCGCCAATCTTGTTGATGGCCGCTGCCAGAACCGTGGCGGTGGTGGCGCTGTCGCCATCGGCGAACGCCGGGTCGTCGAGCAGGAATCCCTCGTCGCAGCCCATCGCCACGGCGGTCTTCAGAGCTTCGCTGGCCTGCTTGGCGCCCATGCTAATGACGCTTACCTTGCCGCCGACCTTCTCCTTCAATTGAACCGCCGCCTCGACGGCGTTTTCGTCGAAGGGACTGATCTTGGGGGGAACGCCCTGCGCCGGGATTACCTTGTTGGTCGCCGAATCGATCTTAAACTGAGCCGCCGGTGTCTCGGGATCCGGAATCTGCTTAATGCAAACGACAATGTTCACTATTCTTTCCCTCCGCCTTTTGTAGTAATTGAACCGTTAACCATAGCGAAAGAGGATGCCAAAACCCCCTCTCGGGTAGTCCCAGGTGA
>JACPQF010000041.1 GCA_016190625.1 Chloroflexota bacterium
GCAGAGACCCGCGAATTCTGTCCCCACTAGGAGGTCTGAATTGTTTGCCAGACCTGCTGTTGCCCCCCACATAGTGCCAAAAAGCGGATGCGATTCCCCACCGCTTTTTCAAAAGGGGCTTTTCGGCTGCGCTTCTAGAGCTTAAGGTACGAGTGGGCGTAGATCCATTTGTTCTCTAGCACCTCTACCGTCTTGAGAACGTCCCGCTGGGCCGGGTCGGAGGCGTCGCCGGCGCTGGGATCGAACTCGGCGCCCGTGGCGTAGGCCTCGTGGAGGGCCAGGTAGAGCCGGCCAACCGCCGTCGAGTTATCGCCCGTCTCGATGATCCGGAGGGCATCCATGATGTCGGGGTCGAGGGCGTCGAGGATGGCGGAGTCCAGTCCGGCGCCGTGCATCATGACCAGGAAGACCCGGTTGATGAGTGGACGCAGTTCCCGCGGAGCGCTGTTGGAGACGTTGGATAGGCCGCAGGTGGTCATGGGCGGCGGATCGCTCATCTGCTTGAAGAACCGGACGCCGTTGATGGTCTCCTGCACCTGGTCCTGGTTGCCGTTGATGGTGAGGACCAGCGGGTCGAAATAGACCCTCTCCATCGACACGCCCGTCTCTTCGCAGGCCGGAATGATGTTCTCCACGGCCAAAGCGATCCGGGCGTCCGCCGTGGTGGGTAGGGCGCCGCCAGCGAAGGTCAGAGCGACGATGTTGGCATCATACTTGGCTGCCAGCGGCAGAAGGGCGCTCAGCCGGTCCGGCGTGGCATCGGTGCTGTTGATGAAGGCTCGCTGCTTGACCAGCTTGAGTCCGGCCTCGATGGCGGCGGCGTTGGTGGTATCCAGAGATACCGGCACGTCGGCCACCTCCTGCACCGTGTTGACCATCCAAGCCATCACCTCTGGCCCGGCTTTCTTCTGCGGGCCGATGTTCAGGTCGATCACTCCGGCGCCTTTTTCGAGCTGGGCCAGGGCGATCTCCTGAATGACCTTCTTGTCTCTGCCTTCTATGGCTGCTTTCACTCTGGGGGATATGACGTGGACCGATTCGCCGATGACTAACATGATCTTCCCTCCTGTATTGCCGAATTTATTCCCGTGGCCTTCTCGCCTGCATGGCGCTAGAGGAGGCCCACCTGTGTCAGCAGCTTCTCCACCGCTTGCCGCACCGGCGCATCTGCGGGCAGCCCGGTGAGCGGCTGACCTCCCGCGTCCAGATTGCCGACCCCCGGGTCGGCTGGGATGGTCGCCGCCAGCTCCATGCCGTAGCTCTCGATAACCCCTTCCACCTCCGGAGACAGACTGCCCCCGGTGCGATTGACGACAAGAACCATCTTGCCAACCCTCGTGCGCA
This sequence comes from Chloroflexota bacterium, assembly GCA_016190625.1. Lineage (GTDB taxonomy): Bacteria > Chloroflexota > Dehalococcoidia > JACPQF01 > JACPQF01 > JACPQF01. The sequence continues at coordinate 1,345 of JACPQF010000041.1, forward strand.
GCTCGTTGACCAGCTCTTTGGTGCGGCCGGCGGTGGTTACACCCCGCACCGAGGGGTCCGAGACCAACAGGAGCAGGTCCACGTCCCTCGTGGTTTGCCTACTGATGTGCTCCATGCCCGCCTCGTTGTCGATGACCACGTAGTCGTAGCTGTTGCCGAGCCGGTCGATGCAGAGACGCAGCATATTGTTGGCGGCGCAGTAGCAACTGGGGCCTTCCGGCCTCCCCATCGCGAGCAGGTCGAACTCATTGGTCTCGACCAGAGCCTCGTTGATGCGGAGGTCGAGATAGTCCTGCTTGGCCATGCCGGCGGCGAACTGGCCGCCTTTCACCGAAGCCAGCATCTCCTCCCGCACGTCGCCCACGGTCTCCTGCAGAGGAACGCCAAGGGCCATGTTGAGATTGGCCGCCGGGTCGGCGTCGATTGCCAGGACGCTCCCCGTCTCGCTAAGTCGGTTTATTATAAGCGCGGAGATGGTGGTCTTTCCGGTGCCGCCCTTCCCCGCAATTGCGATTGTCTTAGTCACCTTTGGCTCCTCGGGGTCAGGGGTCAGGGGTCGGGGGCCAGTTCCCTCACCCCCGCAACTCCGACCCTTATCCCCTTAACCCTGACTCCTAATCACTGATTCCTGTCCCCTGACCTCTGACCTCTGTCCCCTATCCCGCGGCCTCCAGCACCGCCTTAACTGCCGGGAAGGCGTCGAGGTCGGTGTGGGGAAGAAACAGCGCCGACATGAACTCGTTCATAAAGCTGTTGTCGGCGATGAGCTCCAGATAGGTCATTCTGCCGGCGATCTCGTCGGTCTTCACCCTCGCCTCCCGGGAGAGCAAGGCATTAAAGGCGCCGAGGGCCGAGGTGTTGCCGAGGAACTTGAACTTGTCCCAGGGCAGGTCGGGAAGAAGGCCGATCTGGATCGCCTGTTCCACGCTGATATGCTGGCCAAACGCTCCGCCGATCAGCACCTGCTCGATGTCCGTCAAAGTCACCCCCACGCCTTCCACCAGCGAGGTGATGCCGGCGAAGATGGCCCCCTTGGTGCGGACCAGATTGTCCACGTCCACCTCGGTGAGAACTATGTCCTCGCCGGTACCCGACTGCTCGGCAAACACCAGCACGTATTCGTAGCCATGGTCCCCGCTGCGCAGCCGCTGGGGATTACGCATGCGCGCTCGCACGCCGTCGACCTGCATCTTGCCGGACTTGTCCAGAATGCCGGTGACGAACATCTCGGCCACGGCCGAGATCATGCCCGACCCGCATAGCCCCTGAGGCTTCACGTCGTCGATGACCTTGATTGTCGTTTCGTAGGTGCGGGAGCTGATGCGAACATCCTCGATCGCTCCGGTGGTCGCCCTCATCCCGCAGCGAACGCCCGCCCCCTCGAAGGCCGGCCCGGCGCTACAGGCGCAGGTCATCAGCCAGTCGGCGTTGCCGAGAACCATCTCCCCGTTAGTGCCCACGTCCATGAACAGGGTCAAGACGTCCGACTTGTAGGTGCCAGAGCCCAGGACCCCGGCGGTTATGTCACCGCCCACGTAGGCCGCCACGCAGGGCAGGGCGTAGACGGAGGCGTTCGGATTGATGGCGACGCCGACCTCCCTGGCCAGCACGGGTGGATAGTGAACGGCCGTGGGAATGTAGGGCTCTTCGCGGATGGTCTTAGGGTCGAGGCCGAAGAACAACTGGGTCATGGTTGTGTTGCCGGCCACGACCATGTCGTCGATGGCGCTGGTCGGGACGTCCAGAGAAGTGCATACCTCCTCCAGAAGCTCGTTGATGGTCTGAACCACCAAACTCCGTAGCTCATCGAGGCCCTTCCCCCGCTGGCTGTAGATGATTCTGGAGATGACGTCCTCGCCCCGGGATATCTGGCGGTTAAAGGCCGAGGCTCGCTTCACCAGCTCCCCGGTCTTGAGGTTGGTCAGATAGACCACGACCGTGGTAGTGCCGATGTCTACTGCCACGCCGAAGGAGGTACCGGTGCGGTCTCCAGCGCGAATATCCATGAGTCTGGGCGGCAGGTTTACGTTACCCTGCTCGACGACCGCCGTAACCTTCCAATCCGCTGCCCGCAAGGTCTTGCCGAGATCCTGCAAAACTGGCAAGCCAACGGCGACATCGCTCAAGCCGTGGGTGCGACCCAAGGCGGCCTTTAGCCTGTCCAGATCGCACATGTTGTCGTCAAGACTGGGCGCGCTCATCTCCACGTAGTAGCCGCGGACGGCGGGGTCCAACGGCCAGTCGGAGTGAACGGTTACCGCCGTTCGGTGGGCGGCGGTGTCCGCTACCCGCTCACGCGCCCGCGCCGGGGGCACGGTGACCACCACGTCGCCGGCCACGGTGGCGAGACAGGATAGGACCCAGCCATCCCGCACCTGCTCGGCAGTGAGATGGGGGTTCTGGCTGTCTTCGACGCTCCCGCTTTCCAGCTTGACTTTGCACCGCCCGCAGCGCCCCTGTCCACCGCATGGGATATCTATATGAACGCCCGCCCCCTCCGCCGCGTCCACCAGCAAGGTGCCCTTCGGCACATCGGCTACGGCGTGCGACGGCAAAAAGCTGATCTTGCTCTTCTCTTCCGCCATGTCTTCCTCTTCACTTGTTCCAACTCTTGCCTGGCTGCCGACGAAGCTGGTCAGCCGGCGCAACCCTCACCCCAGCCCTCTCCCAAAGGTAGAGGGAGTACGCTCCTCCCCAATGCGCGGGAGGGGCAGAATATCCCCAACAGCGGTGGGAGCGGGGTAAACCATCCCCTCTCCCACCGGAGTGGGAGAGGGTTAGGGTGAGGGCGCCTCGTTGTCGAAGCAACGGCTATCGCCATCAGCCACCCGCTGATTGCTGATGGTCCTTCTTAGTTAGAAGGACTGACTGCTCACAGCTACCTAGTTCCAGGTCCTCTTGATGAAGCTCGGAATATCCACCGCTTCCCGAGGTCCCACCATGATCTGCCAGTCGGAGAGTTCGTCCTCCAGCTCCCCTCGCAGGGTCGCCACGTGGCCCGGAATGATGATCTTGCGATGGGAGACCTTGTCGGCAATACCGCTGGTCTTAGCCGACTTGGCGATTTTCTCGGCGTCAAACTTGCCCGCCGCCCAGGCCGTCAGCACGGACAGCCCCTCCGAGTCGGTGACGAGGAGCCAGGAAGGCAGACCGCTGCCCTCGACCTCTCCGGCGACCGAGAAGTAGGTCAGGGAGAAGTTGGTCGTCACGTACACGGGACTGGACGTACCCGGCTCGCCGATGGTGTAGATACCGGGCTGCATTTGAATCGGCTTCTGCGGGTCAGTGTAGATATTCTGCCGGAGGGTCAGCAAGGGATAGATCGTCGACGGGTCGAAGCGCTCGAGGACCACTATTCCGGCGTATTTCGCTACTTGCTGGCCGGCCAACAGCGTTTCTTCCTCCGGGGAGGAAGCCTGCTCACCGGGGAAGGTGATGATGGGATACCCCGCCGGGCGGAAGTTCTTCTTCAAAGCCAGCCTGCGTAGTTGGGTGAGAGTCACCAAAGAATCGGCAAAGCCTCGCGTGCCGGGATCGAGGACGATATCCTCCACGCCGGCCTTGTTGACCTCCTCGGCCAGAGCGGTCGCCGCTTCCAGTCCCTCGGCGCAGACCGCCACCGGGCATTTGAACTTCAGGGCGAGCGCAGCCATCTGGGCGGCGTTGTCCTTGGTTGCGGCGTAGATCAGTGGCTTGCTGCTCGCCGACTTGGCAAGGGCCGCTTCCATAACGGCGGGGTCGGCGGACATTAGAACTAAAGACAGGTCACCGGCTGCCTTGACCAGATCGACGGCCTTCAAGAAAGCCGCGGTGTTCTTCGAAGCATTCTCGACGGCGACGCCGGACACCCTCAGGTCCATACCAACCCGCTCGACACCGTAGGCGGCGATCGCCGCGGCGGTCTGGGCGATCTCGTCGTCGCCGGCGGTATCCTTAATCCGTACTACATAGCCGGGCTCGTGGAAGAAGGTCTTCTCGTGCCGGCACATGACCGTCTCGTTGCCGACCTCGATCTTTCGCCCATCGCCCACGCCGACGGTTACCAGACGAATAGGTGGCCGCGACGCCGCCTCTAGCGCCTGCTTCGCCTGATCGCTAACGTGAGGACAGGCCGCGAGCTCAGCCTGCTTCTGCGAAAGCTTCATGGCAAAGGCGAGGCAAGTGGGCTGTCCGCACTGCTTACAGTTTGTCTTGGGAAGAAGCTTGTAGATATCTAAGCCGGTTAACGCCATCGTTAAGAGTCTCCTTTCAAACCTCTATTTTGCCATCCACTTGTCGACAGTAGCCCTCACCAATTCGATGGCCTTGGGATGACGCATGACTAGCACATCGGCCCCGGCGAGCAGCAGGGAAGTAGCCGTCATCGCTTCCCAAATGATGGCCCTATCTTCGATTTTGCCCCAGGCCTCGGGCACACCATCGGCGGCCTTCGCTTCCTTTTGCCGCCAGGCCTCTTCACCCGGAGTCACCATAATGGGCAATCCAGTCATGCCATCGCCTTGCAGTCCGGCCATCCGCAGGCGCTCCATTACGGAGTAGGTGTATTCCAGTCCGTAGCCCAGGGCGCCAGTGGTGGGATCCATGAGGATCCGGTCGGCCGGTAGGCCCATGTCGGTAATGAGGATGTTCAACTGCTTCGCGAGGTTGATTTCGATGGGGGTCTTGGCAATCGCCACGTGGCCGCTGGCGAGACAGGCCGCCACGATGGTACGGAAGTTCTTCTCCTCGCAACTGCCAAGGGCCACGACCGTTCCCCGAGCGGCGTCCGCTGCCGCCACGAGAACCTCATTATCCTTCTCGGCAACGTAGGGGCCGAACACCATGAGAGGAAGGTCCACGGCGTCCAGAACTTTCTTGACCGAGGCCTCTGCCTCTTTCGCTCCCGTGTTCTGGTTGTCGGGATGGGCGCTTTCCAGTGACAGGGCGATCACATCGGCGCCGGCGGCGGCGGCGGCCTTGGCCCAACTGGCGGGGTCTTTGACGGCATCGCCCCAGGCCGAGACGAGCCGGCCTGTCCAATCTGGCTCACAATCCTGGATCTCGATGGCGATTACCGGCCGATTGGGCATTTCACCTTCGAAATGGAGGAAGGGCAGGGTCGTTTCGCCGCCAACCACTACCGTCTTGCGGCCACCTCCGCCAAGGGTGACCTCCCGGATCTTACCCTTCCACTTTTCGGTCGGTATTTCCACTACTGGCATAAGTGTATCTCCTTTCAATAGTCCTTGGTCTTTTCGCGATCTCTCTTACGACATCACCCACCGAAATTATGCCAATTGGACGTCTCTGGTTTGGCTCGCCCTTGTAAATAACCAGTTGATGGACGTGCTGGGCCTGCATCAATGCCACGGCGTCAGCGAGAGGGGCAGTCGCCTTGACTGCCAGAACGTGCGGCGTCATTACCTGCTCCACCGTGATAGTGTCTACGTCCTGGCCGAACTTCTTCATCACGTCCGTGTTGGTGATCACGCCACAGGCCTCGGCGAATTCGTCGAGGACGATCATGGCATGCACGCTATGGTCGGCAAAGACCTCTACCGCTTCTCGCAGAGTACTGTTGGCATCACAGGTTACGACCCCCCGACACATCACATCCCTGACCAGCCTATCCTTCATGGTCTGCACCTTTCCTTCCGACCGAATCCCTTTAAGGGGCCGCCCATCGCTGGTCCCGGCAGCCCCGCTGGCTAGGTCGGCAACATGGAACAAGGGCCGTATTCTCGACCCTTGTTTTGCCTGTCCTTATAGTCCGCCCCCTACATCAAGGGGTCCATATTTAGGGCCGGGTGGCCCTTCTCTTCGATGTAGACGAGCAACTCATCTACCGTAGTTGCCACCCTCTCGTCGGCGATCTTGTCTATCAGGTCCGGATCGCCCTCCCGGATCGCCACCTCCCGAAGCTCCTCGGCCATCGACTCCTTGAGGAAGCTGCTCATCCAGACGATCCGTTTGAACCCGCCCTCGGCATAAAGGAGCTTTTTGCTCGTAAGGAAGTACTTGCCCACGCCCATGATGCCCGGCGTCTGCAGGCCGCCGCCAGCCATGCCAGCGAGGGTCGAGAAGGTCATGCCGGCGGGCGTTATGCTCGTGTCCTCGCGAGAAACCACCATGATGCCGTTGGCCTCGGGAATGACCATCGCGATGCACTCCATGCAGCCGCAGGCGGTGCAGGGCGCCTCCATGATCGAGTAGAGGCACATGCGGTCTACCGCCATCTGAGAGTTGTCGTAGACGAAACGATTGGGCGTCTCCCACTCGCCTTTCAGCGGGTCGACTAGCCTGCCCTTGGGGACCGGCTGATTCGGTCCTGTGGGATTGATCTCGAAGGACGCTTTGCAGTCCAGCCAGCTATAGGCGCCGCAGAGGCCAACCCTCTCCGGATTGATGATGCACACGTGCGTCGGGGCGAAGCTCTGGCAGAGGGTGCAGCTATAGAACGTATCGACCGCTTCGTCGGTGAGAGAGGCCGCCCGGGTATTGCGATCGTTGTAGGCCTGGCGGGCTACCTCGAGCATCTCCCTTACCTTCTCCTCACCGGTGTAGATAGTCACCTGAACCTTGTCGATGATATTGCCGAAGTCGGCCTGCAGTCGACTGTGGAGGATGCCGCCGATATGCTTCATACGGAAGCCCTTGGCGACCGCGCTCTTGGAGATCCGAATCCAGGTGATGTCGCGCTGGCCGATGTGCTGCACGCCCTCGGCGCCGTTCACGAGGTGATGGATCTGCCGCTCGAGAACCGGCTCGAAATCCAGTTGCATCTTCCGTCCGGCAACCTCGACCAGGATGCCGAGAGGAACCTGGCTACCCTCTTTCATCTCGACGAGGTCGGGACCCTCGACGGTTATTTTGCCGTCGGTGACGTCAGCTAGGTCACGCATGCGGAGATACTCGAAGCAGAGGCCGCCCTTGCCGCCGAATTCCGCCTGGAAGTCGCCCTTGCGTATTCGCTCACCCTCGAAGGCGCTGCCGTAAGCCACCGGAATGGGAACCTTGGTGGTCTTGACCTTGACGCCGCGAACCTCGATGCAGCGTTGGACCAGACGCTCTGCCCTCTCCATGTCGTCTTCGCCCGGTATCTCGTCGAACGGCATGCTCACCACATGCTCGTAAGTGGTGATACCGGTGGGCAGGATGTTGGGAATCACGGTGTCGGCGATGGCAGGGAAGCCGTAGGAGATGGCGCCGGCGGCGGTAGCGTACTTGAGGTCGTCCACTTCGCCCAAGGCGAGGACGAAGGCGAACACTCTGGCCTTGTTGTAGAGGAGAGTCTCCCTCGCCTGCCCGGGTTTCATGCCGCCGAAGGTCAGAGCCGACCGCGTGGCAAAGCCGAGAGCGTAGATGGCGGAGATGGTGTCAGAACCAAAAGGCACTGTGTAGGTGTCGTAGCCGAGCTGGACCCCTTCCTCGCGCAACTGGTCGACGATGCTGCGACCGTTGACGTTGCCACTCAGAAAGATGAGGATGTTGCGCTGCTGAAGTTCCCGGACGATCTTGACGGCGACCTCGTTACTCTTGGCGGCGCCCACGATGGCGGCGAACCCGGGCATTCTGCCATCGACCAGGGCCAAGCCCCACGATCTCAATTGGATGTCGTCGATGGGGCCGTTGTAGGTGAAGCCATTGACCCTTTCGGGCTGATCACCCATCGCGAAGCGAGCCCCCTCGACGATCTCTTCGGCGAAGAGGGTGGCGATCCCGGCATCGAGAGTCTCGCCCAGGTATGGTAACCATAGCCGGTTCTTGACCGGAGCAGGGAGGAGGTTCTTGGCGTACGCCAGAGGAGCTCTGAGGTCGTCCAGCGTTTCTACCTTCTGCCCCGTGAAGCCGAAGATCACTGGAAGGTAGTAGGCTGTATTCGTAAAGGCCACCGGAGTCTCTGGGCCGTGTTTCTTGAGCGCCTGCTCAAGGAGTGCCTCCGCCTCGTTGACGATGGCATGCGCGCCTCTTATCGCAGACGTCGCAATGTACCTTGACAATTATGCGCCTCCTGATTTCTTTGTTGCGGTTTAAGTTCTTCAGAGGGCAAGTGGGTCTGGTCTCTTGACGCCGGCTTTGGCCCCATTGCCGAAGGTCTAAGTCAATAACCCTACAAGACCTCACTTCGCAGCGCTTATTGTAACACAGCCCCTACAGACAGTCAAGGCAGGTTAACGCCGGCAATCATAGACCTGGCACAAGTCGTGCATCGCTGTTCCAGTTCGACGAGTTTGGTTAACAGCACCATTCCTCAGGAGGTAGGGCGGGACATGGCAAGCACCAGTGGAAGAAGCAGCCTTGGTTGGCTTTGGCCGCTGATCGCTTTTATGGTCCTCATCGGCGCGTTCGCCACAGCGCTGGCGTATCTGTTCCCCGAGGGCATCCACTTCACCCGACGGGCTGAGACGGCCCCCATCGAGCAGGGCGTCCCCGTCGACGAAGGGACCATTGAAGTTGAGATATCTGACGTCATCAAGGAACCTGCGCGCTACGTGGGCAAGAAAGTGGTCGCCCTTGTCAGGGTGACCGACATCGTGACCGACCGCATCATTTGGCTAGGCAACCGCGATTTCGCCGACGGAGAGCTGTTTGCCGTAGTGGCCAAGGGAATCGACCTAAAGGGATCGGACTTCAAGATCTGGCAGTTGACTAGAGTATATGGCACCGTTCGACCATTTCAGGAGGACGAGCTGAAGTCTCAGGGCCTGACAATCGGCCGAAGAATCAGCAGCGCTTTGCGAACGGAAAAAGGCTATCTACTGATAGAAGGTCTAATCGCTAACAATCCCGACTTCCAGTGGCTGCAGGAAGAAGAGAGGAAGCAGCAGCAGGAGCTGGAGGCCCAGCAAGAGCTGGAGCGGCAGCAGGAGTTGGAACAGCAGCAGGAGCTGGAGGCCCAGCAAGAGCTGGAGCGGCAGCAGGAGTTGGAACAACAGCAGGAGCTGGAGGCCCAGCAAGAGCTGGAGCGGCAGCAGGAGTTGGAGCAGCAGCAGCAGGAGCTAGAGCAACAGCAAGAGCTGGAGCGGCAGCAGGAGTTGGAGCAGCAGCAGCAGGAGCTAGAGCAACAGCA
>JACPQF010000016.1 GCA_016190625.1 Chloroflexota bacterium
GGGTTGGGTTGTTTAATGGGGGTGTTTTTGTTTACTGTCACGGTTGGGGCTAATCCTACCCCCTATGTATCCGCCCCTACTCCTTGCGAGAAACGCCGCCGATACGTCCTTCAACTGTAAGCCCGTCAATGAACCATCCCGCTCTTGGTGCCTTCGTGTTTCACGTCGCGTTGGTCTTGACATCTTCGCAACAGGCTGTATAATACGCCCTAGAACATCCGTTCTAAACTGGCATCGGGTTAGCGATTGTGATGGTGAAGGAGGAGCGAAGATGAGTGAGAGGACCTTTGATGCGAGCAAGTATCTCACCAAGCTTAAGGGTAAGGATTACCTGGAGGTCAAGTGGCGCCTGCTCTGGCTGCGGACCGACCACCCGGAGGCGCTGATTTCTACGGAGTTGGTGCGTTTGGAGGACGGGCTGGCGGTCTTCAAGTCAAAGGTGACCATCCCCGGCGCTGGCGAGGCTACCGGCTGGGGGAGTGAGACAAGCCAGGACTTTGGGGATTACATTGAGAAGGCGGAGACCAAGTCTCTTGGCCGGGCGCTGGCTGCTCTCGGCTACGGGACGCAATTCTGCGAGGACTTCGACTTCGGCCGCGACGAGGACTACCGGGTGGTCGACGCCCCGGTGGATCGGAGCAGGTTGTACGAGAGGCAGCCCCGACCGGCGGTAGAGAAGGGTTCGCAGCCAGCGGCCACGGCGCCAGCGACGCCAGCGCAGGTGAAGGCGATCTACCTCATCGGCCGCAGCGAGCATCAGCTCAGCGACGACGAGCTGGACGAGCGCTGTCGTCAGAGCTACGGCATACCGCCGGCCGAGCTTAGTAAGAAGCAGGCTTCTGACTTCATCGACAAGTTAAAGGCGACGGGAGTGAGGTAAGATGTGCACAGGCGCAGATTTCAGATGCTGGTCTCCCGGGCGGTTCGGAAACTGCCACCGCAGGTGCTGGATAGTCTGGACAACGTGGCCATCGTGATAGCGCGACGGCCCACGGCGGAGCAGTTGGCCGTCCACGGGGAAGAGGATGGTGGGTCGCTTCTGGGCCTGTACGAAGGCGTGCCGCTTACCGAGCGGGGCGCAACCTACGGGATGGTTCTCCCGGACAGAATCACCCTGTTTCAAGAACCCATAGAGGCGATGTGCCGCAACGACGCCGAGATCAGGACCGAGGTCCAGCGCACCATCGTGCACGAGATCGCCCACCATCTCGGCCTCGGCGAGGAAGACCTCGAAGGGCTAGGCTGGGAGTAGGGCCGTTCCGCGCAACTTGAAATCTGGTTCGGTTACTGAGCGAGGGGTACGGCGGATTGGATCGGCGTCAGCGGATAAGCTGATAGGGGGTCGACCCACCATCCGCTTATTCGGTGATGCCGTTTCTCCCCTGTGCTGGCCGTGCATCCGGCGTCGGTGAGGTTCGGGTCTACGGGTATGGCGTGCGATGCCTGCACCTGCCCCACACAAGGCACAGGTGAACCACACCCAGCGATTGCTCATGGATCGGCGGTCCAGGCCTCGGCGCCGACGAGGGGGACGAAACGGCAGGAAATCAGTTCCTGGCGGTGGATCTGGTCGCCATGCTTGGTGGCGACCATCAACTGCTGCTCCTGACGGCTGCCCACCGGGATGATGATTCTGCCGCCGGGTTTGAGCTGGCGCAGGAGAGTCTCAGGTACATAGGGCGCCGCCGCCGTGACGACGATGGCATCATAGGGCGCGGCGCCTTCCCAGCCCAGCGATGGGCCCGCCACGTGCACTTCGACATTGTGGTAGCTCAGGGAAGCGAGAGCCTCCTCAGCCCGCTTCGCCAGGGAGGAAAGCCTCTCCACGGTGTGGACGAAGCCGGCGAGCTCGGCGAGGATCGCCGCCTGATAGCCGCTGCCGGTGCCCACCTCCAAGACCGCCTCATGTTTGCCCAGCCGCACAGCCTGGGTCATGAGGGCGACGATAAACGGCTGGGAGATGGTCTGGCCCTCTCTTAGGGGCAAGGGCCGGTCCTCGTAGGCCAGATGGCGGAGATCCCCGGGCACGAAAACGTGTCTGGGGACGCGCCCCATCGCCTCCAGCACGCTTTCGTCCGTTATCTCCCGCCGGAGTCTCTCGACGAGCCTATCTCTGGCGCTAGCTAAATCGGGCCGGCGCTCTTCCATCGAACCTACTCAGGACCTTGCCTCTCGGGCGAGCCCACATCCATTCTAGCCAGAATGGCGCGGTAGTTCAATAGGCCCAGGAGCACGAAGGCGCAGGCGCCGTAAGCCAGAGCCTTCAAGCGATCGAGGTCCAGAAAGAAGTAGGCAAGCATCGCCAGGGAAAACGACAACGCAGTGTAGAAAACCAGACGTCGATGTCTATCTCGTTCGATCTCACGCCGAGTCACCGAAGCGACCTCTTTCTCTCGACTCGTATCTCCAGAACCTGCCGCCGCTGCGGCCGTTGTCCCGCTGGGGAACGATTGAGAAGTAGAAGCTATACCAGTGTCTGGACGTCCATTCCTTGAAGACCTGGAGCTCGGCAGTCAAACCTCTTGAAGCGAGCTCGCGGGGAACGATGGCACCGCAGTGGGGGTGCTTGTATTTGCGCGGGAGGGGTGAGCCAAAGCCATGGGAGTAGTGAACGAGCTCGTGGGCAATGGTTATGGAGATAACCTGGCTCGGGACTTGTAAGTCACTCAGGAGGCGATTAATGCCAATGTAAGTGTGGCTGCCGCTTTCAGACAATCTTATTAGACCAAGACGGGACTTCCAGGGACGGGCAAAAGATATTTCGACTTGATTGACGATGGGGATGTCCGGAAAGAAGCTCTCCCACAGGAAATTCAACTCCGTTTCCAACCAATGGTCAGTGCGAGGAACAGGCAGGGCCAGAGCGGGGTCGGGCGTCGACAGCACTCCTCTCTTCTCCTTTCGACATATTCCTCCCTCCGAAAGGGCCGTGCCCCCGCCAAAGAGAGCCACACACTACGCCCCGTGTGACTATTCCACGCCCGCCGCGTACTGGGTCAGGGGACAAGGGTCAGGCAGAGCTATTTCCTGACCCCTGTCCCCTGACCCCGGCGAAGCATCGCCAGGTGAAATCTGCTGTGTTGCCAGGCCCGTTTTCGGAAGGGTTTCTCTCCTAACGCTCAGTTCAACTTCATTTTCATTCTTTGCTGACGGTTGCGATATTACCGAGACCGCGACCAAATGTCAACAAACGCACGGGCAGGTGTGGGTAAGAAAAGGAGGAATTGTAACATAAGATAAGCAGGCGTGGTTTCCTGGCATGGAAAATGCAACCGAGAAAAAGCGAGTGGCAACACTCCTCAGCAGGTTAGGAAAGAAGCAATTAGCCTGCGGATTTCATCCGCAGGGTTTCGAGACTCCTCAGCAGGCTAGGAAAGAGGACTGGCGAGCATGACAGAGCGAGACCTCATGTTCATTCTCCTTCTCGGATTCGCCCTGGGAGTTGGCAAGGTGGCGGGCAGGTTGCAGAACCGCGATCTGGCGCTCCTTCTGGCGGTGACGGTGGTCGCCTCGCCGCTGGCCATACTGGCCTACAGTCTGGCCTTCGGCATGTCGATGGTCCTGGCGCTGACTTGGTTTGCCCTATGCGTGTTCGTGGGCGCGGTCAGCGGCCATTACAGCCACGCCCACCAGAAAGGAATTCAGGGGGAATCATAATAACGCTCGATCACTGATGGGGTGATTCATGGAGGAAAAACGAAGTAGCAACCACGGTGACAGCAACCGCAGGGCGATGTCGCTGTGGTTGCTCCGGCATAAAAAAGCGCGCTCACGGCGCGTGGCAAGGTCATTGGGGCGGGACTACCGGCGGGAGGAAAACAGAGCGACGGTGTTCAAGCTGGCTGCCCTATTGACCTTTTTAGTTTTGGGGATTTCGACCATCGGGGGGATGGCTTTCTCCGTCTACTCGAAGGACTTGCCCTCCCCGGAGATGCTGGCAAGTCGCAAGGTTTTCCAGTCGGTGAGGATTCTCGACCGCAACGGCGTTTTGCTGTACGAGGCTTTCGACCCCGAGACGGGACGCCGGACCTCGGTGCCTCTCGACACGATTTCCCAGAACATGATCATGGCAACGCTGGCGATCGAGGACGCTAGCTTCTTCGAGAACCCCGGCTTCGACATAAAGGGCGTCGTCCGGGCTGCTATGCTCAACGCGGCATCGGGCAGGATCGTCAGCGGCGGCAGCACCATTACCCAGCAGGTGGCGAGGAATGCGCTGCTGGCCGATAAAGAGCGACAGGAGCAAACACTCAGCCGCAAGGCCAAGGAAGCGATCCTTGCCTTCCAGATCAATCAGGAGTTCTCCAAAGAGAAGATCCTCGAGACTTACCTAAACGAGGTATACTACGGCAACATGGCCTACGGCGTGGAGGCGGCGGCCTACACCTACTTTGGTAAACACGCAAGCGACCTGACCCTGGCCGAGTCGGCCATGATTGCCGGCTTCGTCTCGGCTCCCTCCGACTACGATCCCTATCTCCACCCCGAGGTGGCGAAGAAGCGGCAGAGCCACGTTCTCGACCTTCTGGCCAAGCACAAGTTCGTGGAGCCAGAGGTGGTGGAGCAGGCGCGCCAGGAAGAATTGAAGTTCGTGGACCCGCTGGTCCAACTCCGGGCGCCCCACTTCGTAATGTACGTGCGGGAGGAGCTGGAAAAGAAGTTTGGCAAAGAGTTTACTTACACCTCCGGCCTGGTGGTCACTACCACTCTCGACTATGATTTGCAGCAAGCCGGAGAAAAGATCGTCAAGGACCGGGTGGCCACCTTCAAGGTCTACGGCGCCAGCAACGCCGCTCTGGTCTCGCTGGACCCCCACACCGGCGGAATTCTCGCCATGGTGGGCAGCGCGGATTACTATGACGACAAGATCGACGGGTCGGTGAACGTGACCACCAATCTCAGGTCGCCCGGTAGCTCGATCAAGCCGATCATGTACGTGGCGGCCTTTGCCCGGGGGTTCAGTCCCTCGAGCATCGTGCTAGACAGCCCCGGCTCGTTCGCCATGGGGGCGGGAACCTATACGCCGCGGAACTACGACGGCGGCTTCCGCGGTCCCATCACTATCCGAAGGGCTCTCGCCGGCTCTCTCAACGTTCCGGCGATCAGAACGCTCAACGCCATTGGCGTACCGGCGATGATCGAGCAGGCGAAGCAAATGGGAATAACGACCTTCAAGCCAAACGAGTACTTTGGACTTCCGCTTACTGTGGGCGGAGTGGAGGTCAAGATACTGGAAGAGGTCGGGGCTTACAGCGTGTTTGCTGCTCAGGGCGTCAAGCACGATATCACGCCCTTTCTAACCATCACCGACGGCAAGGGCAACAATATCCAAACCCTGGATCCGCGGGGCACTCAGGTCATCGAGCCGGCGCGGGTCTACTTGATCACCAGTATTCTCACCGACAACGACTCCCGGGCCTACGTTTTCGGCCCCAACAGCCCGCTGATCCTCCCGGATAGGCCTGTGGCGGCCAAGACGGGAACCAGCGAGAACCTGGTCGACTTCTTGACGATGGGTTTCACCCCCGACGTGGTGACCGGGGTATGGGTGGGAAACACGGATGGAAGGAAGATGTCCAGCGGCGACGGTGTGAACACGGCCGCCAAGATCTGGCACGATTTCATGGTTGAGGCTAACAAGGGTCTGCCGGTCAAGCAGTTCGAGCGCCCGCCGGGAGTGGTGGAGGCGCCAGTATGCGAGCAGCCGGGTGGCAAGATAGCGGGTCGGACGACGGATGTCTTCATCGAGGGCCAGGTTCCTGTCTGCCAGCCCAAGCCGCAGCCAGCGGCGCCGGCTGAGCCTGCCCAACCGGATAAGCTGCAGTAGCCGGCCATGCGGCTTCGCAGAACCAAGCGCGGACGCCGTCCTACTTAGTAGGATAGCCGGTAGGGCCAGTCGAGCCATCAGGCTTTTCTGGCCTAACCGGCAAAAGCCTCCAGTCCGGAGGTGACTCTACTCCCAACCATTGAATGAAGATGCCATTATGCTGGAGGATGGCATGCCGGTTCGCTACCATATCGGGACGTCGGGGTGGCATTACGACCACTGGATCGAGCGATTCTACCCCAAAGGTCTCCCGAAGAAGGAGTGGCTTGGCTTCTACAGTCGGCACTTTCCTACGGTCGAGCTAAATCGCACCTTCTACCGTCTGCCCACAGAGGAGGCGTGGGAGAGCTGGCGGCAGGGCACTCCTCCGGAGTTCATCTTTGCCATCAAGGCCAGCCGCTCCATCACCCATTTCAAGAAGCTGCGCAACGTGGAAAGGTCTGTCGGTCTCATCGTGGGCAGGGCGACGCTCCTCGCGGACAAGCTGGGGCCAATTCTCTATCAGTTGCCGCCGAACTTCCATAGAAACGACCAGGTGCTAGAGGCGTTTCTCGCTCTCCTGCCAGCGGACCTGCAGCAGGCTATGGAGTTTCGCCACAGCTCCTGGTTCGCCCCGGAGGTGTGGCGGTTGCTGGAGAAGCACGGGGTTGCCCTGTGCACGTTCGACCTCGCCGGCCTCACCTGTCCTCTGGTAGCCACCGCCGGTTTTGTCTATCACCGGTTTCACGGCTACGCCGGGAATGAAGGGTACTATCCGGATAGAGAGATGGAGCAATGGGCTGCCAAGCTTGCCGATCTAACGCGGGGGAAGAGCGACGCGTTCGTCTATTTCAACAACGACGCCCGGGCCGCAGCGGTCGACAACGCCCGGAAACTGACGAAGCTGCTGGAGTAGTCCGCTTTAGGCCGCAGAAAGTCCCTTGCGGATGGCGTTGGAGAGAGACTCGAAGTCGAAGGGCTTGACGACAAAATCGGCCAGCCCCCAACCGGCCGGATTGATCTTGGCCTGCTCGAGGTCCGCTCGGGCGGTCAGCATCACTACGGGAATAGCCTGCGTCTGCCGATCTCTTCGCAGGGCGGCCAGCACCTGCCAGCCGTCGACAAAGGGCATCATTAGGTCGAGGAGAATGAGGTCCGGAGCCTCTTGTCTCACCCGTTCGAGGGCGGCGCTGCTGTCCTGGCTATGCGCGGCCGCATGGCCGTCGAGGGACAGCATGACCTCGACCACCTCGATGATCCCCGGGTCGTCGTCGATTACCATGACCTTCGCCAAAGGAGGAACTCCAATATCCTGGCGGAAGCGGCGGCAGGTTTAGCGAGCGACAGTGAGCCAGGAGAAGAATTAGAACGACCATCTCGTCCCTCAATACCAGGATAAAGCATACAGGCCCCGCTGTCAATACTATTGGTCGAGGATCAAGCCAACTCTTGTAATTCTGAGGGGTGGAGCTTCGATTCCCATCGCCGCCAGGACCTCCTCCGGCCGGCCGGACCCCGACGGGTTGGCCTGCAAGCGCATCCAGATGGTGGCGTGCCTGGCGGAGCCGTCCCGGGGCCTGAGGTCGGCAATCAACGGACGCAGATCGTAGTGTTTCACGCGTCCGTCTCGCAGCCGTTCTCGTGGCAGGCTGGGCGCCGAAAGCAACGCCTCCAAACGGGAAGCGATCTCGGCGGCGGGCAACCCGGCGGCGAAAGCGGTCTCGTATTCGGCGAAGCGCAGGCGCGAGGGAAGGGAAGGCGAATCGAGGGCCACCTCTGCCGCCGCCGTCAGGCGCAGCCCCGGGGGCATCTCGGGTTCGATTCGATCGAGGAATGCCGAGGGATCCCCGGCAGGTTCGAGGAAGACGTCCAGTAGCTCGCAGTTGCTCGTCACGCCCACGGCCAGAGGCGCAGCGGTCGATATCCGAGGATGGGGGCTGAAGCCCTGAGAATAGGCCAGAGGGACGCCAGCGCGATTGAACGCCCGTTGCCACAGGCGCATCATGTCCAAGTGAGAGACGTATTTGAGCCGTTCATCGCGTCCGAAGGTGAGCCTAAGTCGCTGCACGTTCAACCTTTCGCCCCCTAATCGTAGCCAATTGACTCCGGTGGCGTTCGCCGCAGGCCGGTATGCTCTTCTGGAGGCCGCAGTTGTTGCACTCGTCGACGCGGCAGTCCCCGGTGCCAGTCGCCGCGGCCGCCCGTCTGTACTCCGAACGCAGGTAAGCCGGACTCAGGCCCGAGCTCAGGTGGCTCCAGGGGGTTACCTCGTCGAGGGGCCTCTGACGATGAGCGTAGAAAGCAGGGTCGAGGCCACACTCGGCGAAGGCCAAGCGCCACTTGTCGAAGTCGAAGTGCTCGCTCCAGGCGTCGAACTTGCAACCCAACCTCCACGCCGCTTCGATGACGCTACCCAGCCGCCGGTCGCCCCTGGCCAGGGTCGCCTCCAAGCGGCTAACCTTAGGGTCGTGCCACGACAGGCTAACGCCCCCTCCCCGCAGTCCGCGCCGGAGTATTTCCTGTCTCCTGGCTAGCAGCGTCTCGTCTATTTGGGCGGTCCACTGGAATGGCGTATGTGCTTTCGGGACGAAGGTGGCAACCGAGACGCGCACGCTGGCGCGGGACCCGGCGTGCCTTTTCCCGACATCGCGAACCTTGCGGACGAGGTGGACGATCCCCTCCACGTCTTCGTCGGTCTCGGTGGGCAGGCCGATCATGAAATAAAGCTTGATTCCCTGCCATCCCAACTGGAAAGCTGTTTCCACGCTGCGCAGGAGATCCTCCTCGGTGACGCCCTTGTTGATAACGTCACGCAGCCTCTGGGTGCCGGCCTCGGGGGCGAAGGTAAAGCTGGTCTTCTTGCCCCGCTGTATCTCCTCGGCCAGCTCCACCGAGAAGCTGTCGATTCGCAGGCTAGGCAGCGAAACGTTCAGGCGCTGTGAGCCGTAGCACGAGAGCAGATCGCCGACGAGTCCGGCGATGTCCGGGTAGTCGCTGCTGCTAAGGGAGACCAGCGACACCTCCTGATAGCCGGTGTTTTTCAGAATATCACGGATGGCAGCTAGCACTTCCTCCTTCGGCCTCTCCCGCAGCGGGCGGTAGATCGTACCGGCCTGGCAAAACCGGCAGGCGCGGGTGCAGCCGCGCTGGATCTCCACCGCGGCCCGATCGTGGATCGTTTCGAGGAAAGGCACGATGGGCCTAGTGACGGATGGGCGAAGGGCTGCTATAATACTACGTACTATTTGGCTAGGACAATTGGGCCAGGGAAGAATCTGAGCGACGGTGCCATCCTCGTGATATTCGACATCGTAATAACGAGGGACATAGATGCCGGGTATCTCTACTGCCCGGCGAAGAAAGTCGTCCTTGTCGGGACGGCCGGGCGCTGCCTGCCCCCGTTCCCGGATGTACAGGTTCGCCAGCCGGTCCAGAGCATCTTCGCCATCGCCGAGAACGAACAGGTCGACGAATTCGGACATAGGCTCGGCGTTGAGGACGCAGCTTCCTCCGGCGATTATGAGCGGGTGCTCCTGCGTCCGCTCTGCCGACCGGATGGGAATGCCCGCGAGGTCCAGCATGTTGAGGACGTTGGTGTAGGTCAGCTCGTAGCCGAGGGAGAAACCGACGATGTCGAAGGCCGACAACGGGTTCTTGGTCTCGAGGCTGAAGAGGGGAAGGTCAGACCCTCTCATGGCCGTTTCCATATCGGGCCAGGGGGCGAATACCCGCTCGGCGAGGACGTTCTCCCGCCTGTTCAGGAGGTCGTAGAGGATGGCGAGGCCGAGGTTGGACATGCCGACCTCGTAGACGTCAGGATAGGCGAGAGCGACTTTGAGGTCGGCGTCTTTCCAATCCTTGGCAATGCTGTTCCACTCGCCGCCGGCATAGCGGCCGGGCTTGCTCACGGTTGGCAGAATTGCGTCGATGCTTTCCCACATGGGAAAGATTGTACCGAGGCTTTGGCCCGAAAGTCAAATGGCGCGGGACCAGGCAGCGTTGATATGGCTCGTAACCAGCGTAGGGGCGAGCGGCCGCTCGCCCCTACAACTGTGGTAATGGCGGACGCGATTCCCAAAGCAGGCTGGTCGAGTCTGACGGTGGCACCCTTTATGCGTAGTTTCCAAGGGGCGTCGATATCAAGCGATTAGGGGGCTGTGTTTCGTGAGCAAGTTTGCCGTTTCGTTCGTCGCTATGGTGCTCCTTTTCTCCGTCGCTACGGCTTCCATCGTCCTGCCGAGTCCGGTAGTGCTCATGGAGCCGGGGCCGGCTCTGGAGGTCGGTCTGCTGGTGTCAGTGGCGAAAGACGCCGAGAACGAGCACGGCAGGATCTACCTCACGTCGGTGGCCGTTCGCATTCCCACCCTAGCCCAATGGGCGATGGCCCTGCTGGATCCGAACGTCAGAGTGGTGCCGGCGGACGATTTCCAACCCAAGGACCTCTCCGCTGAGGAATTTCGGCGACTCCAAACCGACCTTCTCGACGAGAGCAAGACGATTGCCAAGATCGTTGCCCTGCGCGAGTTGGGCTACGACGTCAAGGCCTCAGGGCAGGGAGCGAGAGTGGAGTCCATACTCTCTAACAGTCCGGCAGAAGGCAAGCTCGAGCTCGGCGACACCATCGTGGGGGTTAACGGCGGGCGGTTGGAGACCGCCACCGAGCTGGTGGAGGCGGTGCGGAAGCTAAAGCCCGGGGATGAGGTGTCGCTGACGGTGGTGCGGGGCGACAAGACCCTTGAGGTAAGGAGCGCGACGACGGAGTCCTCCTCCGAGCCGGGGCACGCCATGGTCGGGGTGCTGGTCTCCACGCGCATGTTCGAGTACAGCCTGCCCTTCGACGTTCGCATCGACACGGAAAACCTGGGCGGCCCGTCGGCGGGCATGATGTTCACTCTCGGCATTATCGACGCCCTCACTCCCGGTGACTTGGCCTCGGGGCACAAGGTGGCCGGCACTGGCACCATCAACGTAGATGGCACTATCGGCAAGATCGATGGTGTGAAGCAGAAGGTCATCGGCGCCGAGCGGGCCGGCGCGGAGTACTTCCTCGCCCCCAGCGAGAACTACGACGACGCTCTCAAAGCGGCGCGGACCCTGAAGGTCGTCTCAGTGCGAACCGTAGACGACTCCCTCAGCTTCCTCTCGACCCTGCGGGAGCAGTCAAAGGCCAAGGCTCCCGCCCCCGCGGTCCCAAGCCTGGTTTGGTCTCCAGCCTGGTAGCTCTGAAACAAGAGGGGACTTTCTTGCCCTCGGACGGAGGCGAGCCAGCGGTCGGGTTGCCATAGTAGAGGTAGTGATTGGCGTCCTGTGCCGAGGCGGCGATGTCGGCCTGGGTCTTGAGCCGGAGCTCGATGGCGGAGGAAGAGAAGGTGACGAGGTCGCGGTCCAACTCCTTCCAGGCCTTGCCGTTCCAGTAGACCACCCGGAGGTCGTTCCCACTGGCGAGAGACTTACGGTAGATGTTGCTGGCCTGGCTTCCCGAGAGGTACTCTTTGGGGGTGTAGCCTGCTGCCAGAACCGAAGCCATCTGGTTGGTAGTGGTCAGCACCTCCTCTGCGCCCAGCGGGGGTTCCACCAGGGAAGGTCTAAGCTGGTCGAGTAGGTCTTTAGCTCGTAGTGATTGCCGGGATAGACGGTGGTGGTGACCACCCCGCGGTTGGTTTCGGCCTACTTCACCCGTTTGCCGTCGCCGTCGTAGCCGAAGGTGCCGGTGATGCTGT
This sequence comes from Chloroflexota bacterium, assembly GCA_016190625.1. Taxonomy (GTDB): domain Bacteria; phylum Chloroflexota; class Dehalococcoidia; order JACPQF01; family JACPQF01; genus JACPQF01. Next base: position 11,527 of record JACPQF010000016.1, read on the forward strand.
TTAGGGTGATGCTAGTGGGCGGTTCTCTGCGTCCCATCTGACCTTTACGGCCCCTCCCCTAGTGTCGGCGTTGAAATCACGGTGGTTCGCCCATTCGATTGTTAAGCTACCGATCTTTTTGCGAACAACGGTAATGGGGAATTGTCGTGTGAGTCGGTCCCGATTTCGTCGGATAATGTGTTCTCGCACTGCTCGCAGACAACAGAGGCGCCGCGCTCGGTTTGCCTTACTTGACCTCGCGCTGCCCTTTCAAATAGTCTATGCCTCTGCTTCCGAACTCGTACGGCTGGTCCATCGGATCAAAGCGAAAATTGGTTAACTGGTGCTCGCGTGCCAGATCAAGAACCGACTGAGTGCAGAAGTTCACTCGCGGGTAAAAATCCGGATCCCGGAACAGGTCACTGCCATCCCACGAGCCAGGCACCATTCGGAATCCAGGTGCTAACGATGGCCGCGTCACCAAATGATGACACTCGGCGCACAACGTGATTACCTCTATGCCACTAGCAGCTAGATCGATCTGGCACCTCCCATCGATCTCCACACGGAAATACTGGGGCGGCCTTATGTCGCGCAACTTCCTTGACTGAACCTTTGCTACGTCAACAGGAAACGTATAGAACGAGCTAATGCCAGCATCAATCCATACTGCGATGACCTCTTCAGAGACGATTAGGAATGGATACGCGCCGCAGCCGAGCACGTCTGGATATTGAGAACCACGCTCCACGATGACGTCGAAAGCGCCGCTGGGATAGTGCTGAACTGCGCTGCATCTTGGGCACACCCGGTATACCATCTCTGAACGAGGGATGATGCTCATAGCCCAAGTGAACCGGCGGTTGTACGATGAGTTGTTCCCGAACCGGTAGAAATTGACAGGTTCTCTCATTGCTATTGAAACCCCCCACTAGATTCGAGTTTCTTGAGAAAGTCGAGAACCTCTTGCCTTGTGGCGTCTTGGTGCGCCTCTGTCCACTGCTGCCAAGCTTGTTGGTAATCCCATGTCCAGTTCTGATGCTGTCCTGGCGGTGTTCCCTCGACCCATCGACCAAACTCAGCGTTGTTGACGTTCAGCCCTCGTCCTTCGCCGGCAAACCAGTCTTTTAGTGTTCATGGCAGCCTGTGGTGGGCCTGCGCGTTTTTCATCTCGGCCGGCCTCTCGATTCCGGCCTTCTCCATGTTTCTGCGAAGGCCGCCTGGGTCCTTTGGTGGTCCAACGGCCTTGATCTCGCCTGACCTGCTATAAAGCATGCCTAGCATCTTTCCTTCGCTTGCAGCACCACTAGCGGCTACCGCCGCGCCATGCACAGCGATGCCGGTAGAGACAGCAATGGCAGGCGCACCAACCAGGCACCCAACGCCCGTTAGACAAAGGCCACCACCGCCAATGTCCCCAACGACCCCAACCCCGGTCTGCTACGCCCTGCACCATCGCAACAACATTGCCCACATGCCTGCCCACTGTCATTGCGAATGACTCATTTGGCTGAACCGCCAGCGCACTGGAACTCGGCACTAGCCAAGTGTTATTGAGCAGCCACTGCGCCGTCACTCCGTATAAGAATTGTAAAGCGGCGCCCGGATCGTGGCCTGAAGGGTCGACGTATATCAGCGGGTTATTGCGCGAGTAGGCGTACCTGTTTAGGTCCTGTGGGAAGTCGGGCTTCGGTACTAAGCTATCCGGATTAATGAACCGACCTATTGAGCTATCGTAATACCTGGCCCCGTAGTACATCAGCCCTGCCAAGCCGTCGTTACATTAAGTTGACCTCCTAAAGTTGACCTCCTAGTGAGCATTCTAGGGAGCGAGAGAGGCTCCTGGTGGTAGAATGGAAACAGAGCCCGGCCAAGGTTCTGA
>JACPQF010000043.1 GCA_016190625.1 Chloroflexota bacterium
CCACCTTTCAGTACCCTAATCCACGGGTCGATGGTCGATGGGTATAAGGAGGGCTGCCCGCACTGGTGGCCGAGGGAGACTTTCAGTACCCTAATCCACGGGTCGATGGTCGATGGGGCGGCACCGTGAGCCGTATGCGTGATGCGGCGATGATCTTTCAGTACCCTAATCCACGGGTCGATGGTCGATGGGTTTGAGCGAGGCCGAGGCCAGCGCGGTGCTCGTGGAACTTTCAGTACCCTAATCCACGGGTCGATGGTCGATGGGCAAGCCCCGCGTGGTGCCCTATGCGCCTCGCAAGCGCAACTTTCAGTACCCTAATCCACGGGTCGATGGTCGATGGGGCAAGGCTTAGAACTCTGGCAAGCGCCTCCTCACTCTCTTTCAGTACCCTAATCCACGGGTCGATGGTCGATGGGGGCAGCGGGATTTCTCGCTCCGGAGGGGATTTTGGTCGTCGGGTCCCCTATCGGGGGCTGTAGAGCCACCACAGAGGCCAGCCTCTACGCCACTTGCCCAGGCCCCAGCGCCAGTTTTCGCAAATCGGTCTTCTGCGCCAAAATAGGGGGTATTTGCGAAAGACGCCTGTCCCGTTTCCCGATAACTTGGCCATCTTGGCTTGCCAGTTATACAACAATCCGCTGCTTTGTCCAATTGCAATTCAAACCGCCTGTGTTCGCTCAACGTCTTGCGAAGCCTGCCCTCTTGAACGATGTCTCACCCCGCCCCTCGGTCCCAATTATAGCATACAGACAATGGTGGCGCCAACGACGTTTGGGGTAGGGTAGAGGGTATAGGGTAGAGGGTATAGGGGCCTCTCCTTCACCCTCAACCCTCAACCCTCAACCCTCAACCCTACACACTACACCCTAGCCCCGACAGTCCCCGTGGTACGGACACAGCTCTCCACACACCTGCCCTACCCCCGGGTCGATCTGCTCCTCCACCATCCTCATCCGCTCGTCTCGCTCGTCGATAAACCACTGGCGGAGCTCGTCGTCCACTCGGTGGAAGTCGCGCTCGAGGATGACGCGGCCCTCGCGGAAACTGACATATACGATGCAGCCGAGATTAACCGGAAACTCGTACACGCTCTCCATCACCAGGGCGTAGCCCGTGGTGGTCAGGCGGTGAAACGTCTCCCGGCTGCCAAACTTGATGTCCAACACGGTGGGTTCGGCGAAATTGAAGGCGTCGGCCGACAGGTGGGCGCTCAACCCGAGAAAGGTGCCATCCAGCCTTTGTTCGACGGTTACGGGCAGCGCCTGCGCCACCAGGGAATCGGCGCCCACATACGGCTGTCTGGCCAGCACGTCCTGAACTCGCGCTACTATGCGGTGCCGCTCGAAGGACATCAGAGAATCCACTTTGGCCCGCAATCCGCTAGTCGCCGCGGCCGTCAGACCCTGCGCCGACGCCAGCGGATCTCGATCCGGTCGAACCGCGCTGAGCTGGTCGAGACAACCCACGCCCAAATTGTAGATGATGCGCTTGCTGGCCAGGATGAGCTCGGCCAACGTGCGATGGAGGGTCGCGCCCTCGACCATCGGCTGGTTCGGCGGCCGCTTCAGGCCGAGGACCCGCCGCAGATAGACATCTCGCCCCGTCGAGCAGTACTTGCCGGCGATCTCGTAGATGCCCAGCGGCGACTCGTAGATCGGGCTTAGGGGCGGCTGGTGCCAGTTCCAGCCCCTGAGCTCCCCCGCTACCCCCTGCTCGCGCGCCTCCGGCACCGGCTTGCGCAGCACGTATCGTCGCTCTTCTTCCGTCAAAAAGTACATCTTGTTTAGGGTAGAGGGTTTAGGGTAGAGGGTTGAGGGGGGAACGACTCCCCTATACCCCATGAGTGCTACGGCGGGCACTTAGCAGACATCCCCCTGGGGTTGAGGAGGTAACGTCTCCCCTATACCCTCCCTTTACCCTCTACCCTACCGTTCACCCCCTATCGTTGCAGAATCGGAGAAACTCGCAGTCGACACAGCGGCCCTTGTGCCGCGTGGCCGCCGGCATGGTTTCCGCGGCGACCATTTGGCGAATCGCCACCATGGCATCCCGAACGAAGCCGCGCATGCTCGGGGTTATAGTTATCTCGTGGCTTCGCTTCGTGGGGATGGCGTGAATGAAGCCGCGCCGAACCGGTTTGTCCCATTTGTCCTCGACCAAGAGCGCGTAAGCCGTCAACTGATACTTGTGATTCAGCCCCGGCAGCCCGGGAGAGTTCTTGAAGTCCACGGGAATCACCTCCTCTCGCGAGGTTATCACCATGTCCAGCAGTCCCGACAGGCCCAGCCTCTCGGAGTAGAGCCGGACGTTGAACTGGCGCTCCCGGGGGCCACCCTCCTCGTCCAGCCGATAGCTCTTCAAGCTCCGCCTCGCCTCCAGGTCCTCCACCCGCTGGTGCGCCAGCTTCCCTTCCTCCATTTTATATGTAGTCGGGCGCTTGACCGGCATGCAGTAAGTAAAGTAGAGTATCCGCTGGCAATAGCCGAACTGCTTCAGGTCGGTAACTGTTAAGATAGGGTAGAGGGTAGAGGGTGGAGGGTTGAGGGGGGAACGGGTTCCCTCCACCCTGTACCCTCCACCCTCTACCCTACGTCCTCTACCCTCAACCCTCTCCATCCACCACCACCGCTTTTCTTAGCCGGAGGTCTTTGTCGCACAAGGGAAAGAGCTGGACGTTGGCCGCCTTCTTGCCCACCTTTCGCTTGATCTTCTGGAGCAGCTCACCCTGCCGGTTGGTGTTCAGCTCGCCAAAGAAGGCGCTGTATTGGATGCGCTCCAACCCGTAGTCAAGGCAGATATCCGCCACCTTGCTCCGTAGCCCGTTATCGGGAATGTCGTAAATCACAATGGTCTTCATCTGCGTAGGGTATAGGGTATAGGGTTGAGGGGCAACCCCTCCCCTCTACCCTCTATCCTCTACCCTCTACCCTCTACCCTCTACCCTCTATCCTATACCCTCCACCCTCAACCCTATTCCATCACCACCTTGTGGTAAATGGCCTATACGCTTGCCGCTCGCCGCGGACGAAGGCGGCGACGTGGCGGGCCTGAGATTGGATGATGGTGCGCAGCCTGTGCTTCTTGCCCTCGTACATCTCCTGTCCCTCCAGCCGCTCGTTCACCCTATCGGCAATGTTGCGCCGGCTGGCCTCGTCCAGCCGCCCTTCCTCCACCTTGATCTCCGTGCCCTTGTTGAGAAGGGCGAAGATGGAGCGGTCTACTACGGTCTGTCTGAACTCCTCGACCATGTCCAGCACCATGCTCGGACGTCCCGCCCGGTCGACGTGGAGGAACCCGGCGAAGGGGTCGAGTCCGGCGAGGATGACTGCCCTCTCCGTCTGGCTGTAAAGGACGCCGTAGCCATAGTTCAGGGCGGAGTTGACGGCGTCCTCCGCCCCTCGCGTCTCCCGCCCCTTCCAATCGACCTCGGGAATGATCAGATCTCTCGCCGCTTCCCAATAGACCTTGGCAGCGTGCGCCTCCAATGTCATTATCGGGTGGCGGAGGTCGTCTATCTGGTCTCCCGCCTGGTCCCGCATCTCGCGGGCGTAGTCGTCGATCTTGTCGGCGGCGGTCCTCACCCGCTCGTAGAGGTCCCTGTCCGTGACCTTGCGGTACTTGGCCATGTACTTGAGCAAGGCTGACTGGTTGGCCAGCTTGCCGGTGGCAAAGCCCTTGCCCAGCTCGACGCCCCGCCGGTCGAGAAAAGCCAGCAGTTGCTCCCGCCTGGTCTTCACCGTGCCCACGAGGTCGGGGGAGATCAGCCTGGCGTAGGGGCGGCCGCTGTAGGTGAGGAAGCTGATCTGGATACCCTGCTCGGCGCAGTGGCGGATGACGTCGCTGGAGAGGCTGACGCCGCCGGCCACGATGAGGATGTGCTCGATGCCGAAGAACGGGCGCTCGAGGAGAACCTCCCCCTTGACGCTCACCCGCAGCCGCTCCGAATGCTTGCCCACGAAGGCGCCGAAGCGGTCGATGGTTAGGGTGGAGGGTGGAGGGTTGAGGGTGGAGGGAGGGTTATTCTCCGGCTTGTCGTCGAGCTTTTGGGTCATAGAGTTCGTCAGCCTCTTGCGGTTAGGGTTGATGGTTTAGGGTCTAGGGTTTAGGATGGACGGTAATCTCCCCTCAACCCTTAACCCTCCACCCTAGAGTCATAGAGTTCGTCAGCCTCTTTCAGATTGGCTCCTGGTGTCTGGCGCTTCTCCCTCAAGGTTCGAAGCATGGTTGCCAAGATGCGGAGGACTTCTTCGTTTCGGGCTTGAAGCTCGTGGGCCACTTCGGCGGCGAGCAGGCCGGAATCATGCAGAACCGTGAGCCAGTTATCGGCTTCGTTGGCCGAGCCGAAAGCGATTTCGAGAAAGCGCTCGTATTCTCTACCGCTATGGCGTCCGTAGCCCTCGGCGATGTTCGCCCCAATGGAGGACCGCCCGGACGAGCTGCCCGGCAACGATATCCGTCGCCCGTGAACGCCCCAACAAATCGACGGCTTTGATCATCCTGATCCCGTTCACATGCGCCTTCTGCCATCCGATCAGGTCCTCACAAATCATCTCTTGCTCCTTGGGCTAGGGTAGAGGGTACAGGGTTTAGGGTGGAGGGGGAGGCCCCAAAACCCCTATAGCCCAAACCCTATACCCGCTTCCTCCGCGCCCCGTCCCTCAGGTGCTGCAGGCTGATGACCTCGGCCACCTCGAACTGGGCAGGAAAGCTGTTTGTCGGTCGAAGTCGCAGGATGGCCGGGAAGTAGCCGCAGCGCCCGTGCAGCTCGGCCAGAACCACCGCCGCCGAATGGTTCAGAGATGGGAGGTTGACTATCAAGGGGATGGACTGCCAATCCCTGGCCGAGAGGTCCACCTCATCCACCAAGGCGGCGACCTGCGGTGCCAAGGGCTGCGCCGGGTCTACCTGGCTGTCGACCTCGATCACTCGTTCCACGGTAGCGCCGCCGATTTCCTCCAACTGGCGGATCTGTTTTTGGTCGAGCGGATGGGCAAAGTTTACGATTATCAACGCTCCCTCCCCAACAGTTGCGCAAGTTCTTGTTGTACTATCGAGTAGTGGCTCGCGTGGCAGGCCGTGGTTATCACCTCTAACTCGATTCCGTGACAGGCGACGTGAAACAGTTCCCCCACCAATCTGACCTCTCTTCGCGCGCTTTCGCCCTTAAGGTAGCGGAAGGAATCAACGTACCGCTCGGAGGCCAAGCGATCCTTAAAACGCTCGAACTCCGTGCTGCGATGTGGCTCCTGCGACCAATCCTGCGTCTGATCCTTGTCCTTGGGCAGTCGCGCCGACGCTTTGAGGGCGGGCGGTGTTCTGTAGCGCTCATATACTATAAGGCCCAACGCGGACAGGGTACATTGGCCATTGTCGAACTCCAACAGCGGGAGCAGTTTGTCTCGTTGCTCGGGATTCAATCCTCGCAGTGCTTGCTCGCCTGAAACTGCCGTCTCAGCCTCGATTCTCGCCAGCCGGGGCTCCACCAGCCTTACGAATTCCTGGTCGAAGTCTACGGGGAGGGGAGGCAAGGTGAGCAATTCGTCGGACCTTTCGAAAATGTACTTTACGGGTACCTGAAACAACAGGCCAATAAGCGTGGTATACGGTACGACGCCCTTGTAGCCAGCAGTGGCGTTCAGGATGACGTCGCGCCCGTAGCGGTTCGCCGGATTGTTGATCTCTTGGACCGTTTTCTGGACGTAGTTTTGGATTCCCAAGCTGCGAAATCGGCCAGGGTTATCTACTTGCAGGCCGTCGATGGTTTGCACCTCCACCGCACATTGCCACTTTCTCCTGGCGTACTCCGCTACTATTCTCGCCGTGCACACGCTTTCGGGCGAATCACTGGCGTAAAGGACGACCCTATCCTCCCGCGCCAGCCCTAGCTTCGCCATGCTCTTGATCTCGGGTCCGGCTTGTTGGAGCCCGTTTCTGCCGTCCATATCCAGCCTCTCGATCGCGGTGAGGCGGCTTTGCTCGATATCTCTCTGCCACGGTGCCTTGCCATCGGCCACCAGCTTCATGTCGCTCTTCCGCACCTCTTCTGCCAATCTCTCCTCAGCCCGCATCAGCGGTTCGACAAAAGAGGCTCCCACAGTCATCAATACTAGCTTTGGCTTGCTCATGTCACCTTCCCTTTCTTACCGTTAGCACCGAGCGGCAGCCCTCCCGATCCTCTACGGTGTAGAGCACCGTGCTCTTCTTGCCCGGCGACCAGCCACGGTCCAGAACAGCCTCACGACGGAAGGTCAGTTCCTCACCCGTCTCCTCATCAGCCAGCCGGCCTATGCCCTTGTCGGGGCGGTACTCCCGTACGATGCCCCGGTGCTCGACAATAGGGTTTAGGGTGGAGGGTTCAGGGTTTAGGGGCGGCGCTTCCGACGGCTGCGGAGCGATGCCCTCGGCCCTGGAGGCCAGCGCGTGCGGTTTGGCGACCACCGGTTCCTCTCCCTCCACCCTCAGCCCCTTCACCTCAACCCTAGTTCTCTCACCGTCGATGAAGTAGCCGTAACCCGCCGCCGTCTTTGCCCCAGCGCCGAAGCCCGTAAGACCCTTTTTCAGCCACTCGATAGCCTGCTCCTGCGCCCCGCCATCATCGTTCCCGTGCCAACCCACGGCGAAGAGAAAAGGACTCCGACCGACGGCGAGGAAGGGGATAGGCGTCGGATTCAAATAGTCTGCAGGGGGTACCTGGTTCTTGCCGTCCTGATAGTAGTCACCAAAATGAACATTCATGATGTCGACTTCCAGTATGGGCGGGACGGCAGGTACGGCGTCAAAGAATACGGCCTGCCCCTCGGCCTGCGGCGTGCCGAAAACACGGCGGAAAAGGCCTACGCGCTTGGCCACCGACGCTGGCGCACCCTCCCACAAATCCAACACGGCGCTCGCCTTGGTCTTTGTCTGATCGGACGGCGATCCCCTTTGATTCGCCCTTCCCTCGCCTGATAGCAACCGGTCTTCCAGCTTCTCCAAATCGGTTCGCTCCCCCGCCTTACGAATCCTCCTGGCCTCGCTCAGCGGCGCCCGCTTCACTCCGACCGCCTCCCCGATCTCCCACAGGGCCACCATCCGGGCGAGGCCTTTGAGCCCGCTGCCCGGGATTATAGGAAAGCCGTACAACTGATGGAAGCGGAAGCCGACCTCCAAAGCCGTCTTCTCCCCCAGCCCCGTGATGAACCGCCACTGGGGCATCATTCTGAAAGGCTCTGCCGCCCGGCTGCGCACGGTTCCCATCCACCGTTCGATGGCCTGCTGGTGGAATTGCTTCCAAACCCTGTCGGTTTGACACCGCTGCTGCGCTACCACGATCTTCTGCAGATTGAGCAGTTTGCCGCTCGTCTTCTTTGGCGCTTCAAGGCCCCACGGATCATAGAACCGGATGTAGCGATCGAACAAGAGACCCACGTTGCCGCACTTATCCAGCCAGGCCACCGCCGCTTTCCTGGTAGCGCTTGGCAAAGGAAGCCCGCCCGGTCCGTCGTCATTCCCTTCCGTCCCGCTTCGTCCCCTAAACCCTCCGCCACCAACCCCAAGCCTTCCGTCCCTCATCTCCCTCTCCTTCCATCTGTCATCGTCCGTCCCCTCGACCCTATACCCTCAACCCTCCGTCTCGATCTCCGCCTCGACGAACCGCTTAAGCCACACGAGAAAGCTCATGGCCTCCTCTCCCGCTCGCCGATAATCGCTCACGGAGGTTTCCTCGTCTATCAGTTTGGTGAGGACGTCGCCGTTCTTCCAGCCTGGCATCCGATCACAAATCCAATTGCCGACATGGGAATAGATGCAGCGATGGGCTTCACCTTTTTCCCTCTTGGAGCGCCAAAAGGCGAGTGTTTGCCCCAGGCCGTTCGACTGGATATCGGCAGGGGCGCTGCGTGCCAGCGAGCTGTACTCCCTGCGCATCTTATCATCCCCAGTTCTCTTGATCGCCATGACGCACTCCTGAGCACGGCGAGCCCGAAACTGCTCCATCGTTTGTTTGATGCTCATAACCGTACCTCCCGGTCGAGGAAGCGGAGGTGGACCAGCCCCCGCCCGGTGGTTTCATCGCCTCCCAGTTGGGTACGACTCCCATCCAGTATACGAATCCTGTCGAGCACTTCGTCGGCCGTCCACGTCACACCGTTTGTGCTCCGAGTCGCCCCGGCCAAGAGGGGCGAGTACAGCAGAGTCTCGGACGGCAGGTACTCCTCCGTCCACAGAGCGCCGCTCTGGACGGTCTTGGTGTCCGGCGCTAGCTTTACTCTGGTGACCACCTCGGTGGAAAAGCGAGTGAAGTCCCGGAACTCGTCCTCCGCCAACACCACCAAGCGAGAAGAGATTCCATTCCGCCAGTAGTCGTACTCCGCCGTCCCTGGCAAAGCGTTCCCGGCGAGCCATCTGGCGATCGCGCCGACCCCTTCGTCGACTCTCTTCTCGTAGGAGAACTCCTCGAGCACCACCTGATCGCCGATTGCTAGGGCGCTCCCCGCGGCGACCAGGCACTGCCCTTTCTCCAGTGGGGCCGGCAATTGCCAGGGTATTGAGAGTCCCGCCGCCAGCGCGTCCCGGCGAAAGCGGGCCAGCACATTGACGCTGGTCGTCCAGGCGAATACGCCGGCGAGAGAGCGGACGGGGAACAGGAGGATCTTGGCGTCCCCTGGCGACACGCAACCGGCATAGCTACCACCGCCGTCACCGTCATCTTCAGCCCGGCCAAAGAGGGCGGCGATCTCAGCGCTCCCCTCCGGCCAGCCGTTCTTCTCTCGAATCGCCGCCCGAAGCCGCCCTTTCAGGCTGGTTCCCTGCACCAGGGGATAGGCCGTGGCCCTCTCCCGCTGGATTTGGAGGTCGATTCCCCCCATTCCACTGCCGCTGCCGGCGTGGAGAGGCGTTTCCACGTAGAGAAATAGCAAATTCGATTTCGTGAACACTCCTACCACCTTCCTATAAGAAACTGACCAAAGCCGATGTTGCCGCCAAACTCCGATATGCTCTGCAAGCCTTGGGGCGGCGTCCCCTCAAAGAAGTAGACGCTGCCTGCCGGCACGTAGCGCCGTGCCGGCTTGTGCCTCTTCTTTGCCATGTCGAATCCGCCGAGGACTACCGGCTTCCCCACTGCTGCTCCCCTGAACACCACGGGAGACCCCAGCAACGCGCTCCAATCGCCGGGTTGCCAGCCCTTAGCAAAAAAGGTCGGCGTGAGAAAGACGACCTTAAAGCCCATGTCTCCCATACACGGTTCAGGCTGGAGGGTAGGCAAATCCACCATCTCATACCGTGCCCCGTGTCCCTCGCCGCCAAAGGCCATGACTCCCCGCTGGGGCCACCCGGTCAGTCCATCTACTTCGACGTACAGGCCCACATCATCGCACGGTCGCACCTTTCTTGCCTCGTAGAGCAGCCCCTCCCTCGTTCCGCGCGTCCGGTCATCCCGGCCGATGCCGAAGCGCGACTCGTATACGAATAGACAGCTCTCGCCGACCGTGCATTCCTTGCTCACTCCTCCTTCCTGGAGATAGGTTCTCAGGTCGGCTTCTCGCAGCCATTTTCTGCCCTCGCCTCCCCCTCTGGCGGCGGCCGCCGCCCCCTCCGAACCGATGAGGCCGACGCCATCGGGTAGGTTCGTTGCTCCCACCGTTCGCCGTGACGGCTGCATGGCCCGAATGCTGCTCTCTTCTACCAGTGCATCTGCCGGCAGCGGGAAAAAGCGCTCGATAATCCTCTTGCCCCCCCGATGTCCTGTCGCCTTGGCGACGATGGGCCCGCGAAACCGCAGGTGATTGGGCGCGTCAGAACCGGGCGCCCCGATCTCTCTGTCTATGCGATCGCGGCCGGCGAGATAGTCCGCTAGGGACGCCCCCCTGACGGCCAGATGGTGGGATCGCATCGCCCCTTGGACCACCGTAGGCAGCGGCGGGAAAACCGATCGCGCCTGATGGTCGCCGCCAAGATCGAAGGGCCGCCCGTCGCGAAAGAGCCAGACGTCGACCGGCTCGACGAAGAGTTTCATTCGTCACCTCCTCTTGCCATAAAGCTGGCCAGCAGTAACCACTCTTTCAGCTCGCCCATACCGTCCCTCTGTCCCTTCTCTGCGTCGCCGGCGTCAAAAGCGTCGGCCCAAGCCGACAGGCCTTCCGCAGTAGTCCTCGGAGCCGCCCCTTTTGGCGAATGCCGCTTGAGAACCCGCCGGAGCAGTGACAGACGCATCGGGCCGTCGACCCGACCCAAAGCGGCAACCTCGGCGTCAACCTCGTAGATGAAACCGGCGGCAAGACGCTCTCCCTCCAGATCGCCGACTACCTCTCTGACCGTCTCCACCGTATCGACGCCTCTTTCTCCCACGTGCCATTTCCCCCCCACTTCCGATCGCTCGCCGCTCCGCTTCAGAATCCGCACGCAGATGGCGTCGCGACCGTAGACCTCCTTCGCGTTCCCCACTGCCCCCCGCGCCTCCTCCAGAGCGGCGCCGAGAGGATACAGGTGGTGGGCCAGAGCCAGGCCGCCGCTGCACGTGAAGGGGAAGTCCAGGCCCTCTTTTCGCTGCATCACAGGACGCATGACGTCGGCGTAGGTATCGGCGAGCTCCTTCGCGGCGGGCAAGGCCTCCTCCAGAGGAAGCAGGGTCAGGAGGTCGTCGCCCCCGCTATAGACAGGGAAGCCCGAATATCTATTCATGATCCCCTCAACCACCTCGGTAAACCTGCCGAGGCGACCGCCGATGGCCTCGTGGTCCGCGCGCGACCGGCAAGTGCCGATATGCTCCCCCATCCGGTCGCCGTCCAGATACAGCACGGCATAGTAGGGGCACGGCCGCTGGCGGAGGTGCAGGTCCTTCATTTTCCGGTAAAGGGAATCGAGGGCGCGTCTGGCCTCCTTCGCCTCGCCTGTGCCGTAGCTCGCGTTCAGCCGCCGCGAACTGTAAGTCTCGGCGTACAGCAGATCGCCGTCGAAGGGAAATTCCGGGCCGAAGTGATTCACCTCATAGATCCCATGCCGGCGGAGCGCCTCGCTCAGAGCGACCAACTCCTTCATTCCCCTGGCCGTGGAAAAGTAGGGGCGAGCGGCGACGCTGCTCACAGAGGGAAAGCGGCTGCTCTCTTCTCCTGCCCATCTTCTCCCAAAGCGCTTTATCGCGCCGAGGGCGTCCAGTCGCTCTCCCAACTTGATGGTCGACCGCCTATTGGCACCCCCGGCGAAATCGCTCCAGTAGTGCTGGCCGTCCTTCGTCCCCGTGTGGAGGGCCGCGCGCTGGCCGCTCAAAGAATCCTTCGCTCCTCCTTCCTCGACTTGGGAGAAGTCCCGCGTGCGCTTACGCGCCTCGAGTAGCCCAGAGGCTCGCTCGTAGGCCCCCAGGTAGTCGTCTTCCGTGGCACACGGCGCGGTCGCCCAGTAGACTTCCAGATGCTGCTCGAGTTGCTCCCTCCAAATGCGATTGAAGGTCTTATCCCTGTCGTCGAATTCGACTATCACTCTTTCGCCGACCTCGCCCAGGCGCCGCCTCACTGCCTTCTCCGCCCGTTCGGCTGCCGCCCTGCCGTCGCCGTCGACAACCACGACAAACTTGTTCGGCAGGCTCGTAGCCATCAAGGAGCGGGGGAAGATGGGCTCTCCTTGCGCTGCTTCGGCTCCCGCTCGGATCAACTCCACCAGTAGCCTGCTGCCCGCCCACAAATCCCCAGCCCGTCTGGCCTCCTCGATGAAGGACTGCACCGGGCCAAGAGTAAAGATGAGAATGTCTTTGCTCATAGCTTCACCTCCAGGTGTCGGCGAAACTCGCCCACGAACTGTTCTATCAAGCCATAATCCGCTGGCGGCAGAGCTAGAGGCCCTCTAGCCCTCAGCTTCTCACCTTCCGGCAAAAAGGCGGAGCGAAAAAGCGTAGCCACCCCCACATATTGCTTATCTAGACGGGCGATCTTGAGCCAAAGCGGTGAGGCGCGCCGCTGGTGATTCGAGCCCTGAACGGTAGCCGATCCTAGGCTGGAGTAGCGAAACGGCAAAGGCAGGCCAAAGACAGCGCGCTGGACGGTTTCGATCTGGTCGCCGTTTAGCCATGCCGCAACTCTGGCGCTGTCCGGCTGCCGGCGGCTGCGAAACTCCCGCAGCTTGACGCCGATGGCCTCGACCGCCGCGTCCGCTGTAGCCCAGAGCCTTTCCTCTGCAATGACCCACACCGAGCAATGTTCGGGTTGGATCACGTCAAAGGCCGGCACGGCGCCAAGCGAGCCAGAGGGAATATCCCGCGCGAGCCGCTGTCGGATGGTGGTTATGCCCCTTCCCAAGACCTTGGAAAAAGCCTCGGGTGAATCTCCATTGGCCAATCGCAAGCCATCGCCTAGATCTGTTGGCTTCGCTCCGAGACTACCTGCCGTGCGCCGGGACCGCGACCCCAATCCTCCGAGCTGCACAAGAAGCCAAAGGGCAGCACGACCGGCAAACCATCGCCAGTCGTCAGCCTCCACCGGTGAGGCGAGCATCACGTCGAAGCTCTTGTCCCCGCGCACGTATTGCCGCGGCTGTTCGCCGCTGGCTGCCATGGACCAATATAAGTAGCCTTGTCCCGGTCTTGCGGGTGACTTCTCGTAAGTGCGCCGATCACCGGAGACAATGGAGGACAACAGACGCACGTTTACTGCGCCCATCCCTTCAGTGCTCCCAAATACGTCGCTTTCCCGTCGCTTCAAAGCTGCGAGATTCTCGCTGCCTATCACCCCGCCGAGCGCTGCCCGTAGCCAGTAGCGCATTGCCCCCCGCAAGCTCGGCGCCCGCAGCTCAGGCTCGCCGTGGGGATCCGCCCCCGCAAGGAAAAGCGGAGTAATGGTTTCTAGCGTTAGCTTCAGTTCCTGCATCTGGACCTCCCAAGACGTTTATTGAGCCGCGCCGGCGGTGGCGCAGGCCCCTATTGGGGCCATGCCCTCCTGCCCGATTGGACCACATGCTAAGCGGTGCATCCGGCAAATTCCCTGCGAATGAAATTCGCAGGCTCATATTGTTAGCCTGCGGATTTTATCCGCAGGGACTTCGATCTACCACGCGAGGGACTTGGCGGATGAACCACTAAGGCGTGGCGAAGCATAGATCCCACCGATAATCCTAACACCTCGCCTCTGCGCCCGCATCGCAACCGAGTCACAATGTAGATGGTAACCGGTTCCTATTTCCGATTTGCCTCGTCATTCAGGGCAACATATGGCAGCAGCTCGGAGATCAAAGTGGAACGGTCGGGCAGACGTTGGGGAAAATCTAACCACTGGCCCAGCTTGGCGTACACGCCAGTGAGCTGGTTAGCTACAGTGCGCTCGCTTTTCTGTAGCCGGTGGGCGATGGCGGCGTTATCGAACCCTCGACAAGCCAGCATCGATACCTCGCGCTCTGCTGGTGTCAGCCATCTTTCCACGAACTCCCGGCGTCGCCGCATCGTTTCGCTCTTGGCCAGGGTAGCCTGCCGCCGAATCGCCTCTAGTGGATCCGCCAGCTCGGCAAGACCTCGCAGCGTCATCACGGAGTCGGTCCAGCGCAGGACTGGAATGGGAACCAGCCGCGCCTGATCTGTGGCGCCCAGATGCATATTCCGCTTGCCGCCCGGCTGCCAGCCCTCGGAGAGCAGATGCCACAGGCGGTCATCTTCCCCAAACAGCAACTGAGCTACCACCATTCCGCCCACCGCCATCACTTTGCGTCCACCCGAAACGCAGAGATGGACTAGCCCACCAGTCCGCTTCACGGCCCCCACCTCTCGGTACAATGTAGGAAGGAGCTCCGACACCTCCCATTCGGTGCGAAAATCCTCGACTATGCCTCCCGGTCCCGTCACCGCCACCGCCCGCATTCCGACGCCCGCGTAAACGCCTGCATTGAATTCCGCCGCAAGCCTATCCACGGCCAGCCGGATTGCCTCTCCCCCCGTGTGGATGACCACCACCTGCTCGATACGTTGCTTGCGCTCGAGCAGCAGGTCCAGCGTGATTGTCACCACCTGCGCCTCAGTGCCCAGCGTGGCGACCAACACCTGCTTCACCCTGATCTCCTTCCCCTTAACCCTCTACCCTATACCCTCCACCCTCAACCCTATACCACCCATTCCCCTTCGTCGCGTCCTTCCCCACGTGGGTAAACTGCCCCCAGATGAGATAGGGCAGAAACGGCCCAAGCTCCCCGGCGAAACTGATCTCCCCCACCAAGCCTCCCATCGGCGTCGCGCGATGCTGCCTTGCCGAATAGCTATCCAGCTCCACCCATCTCATCCGATCCTCGACCACCGGCACCTCCTCCGCCAGCGCCAGCAACCCGGCGAAGTCCTCCTCGAGCTGCGCCCCCGCGTAGTACGCCATCAGTCCCGTCAGCCGCTCGAACAGCCTCTGTACCAGCGGCCTGAACCGGAGAGGTCGCACCAGCCTGCCGTTGTCGATCAGCCTAACCGGGGTGAGGAAACGGAGGGTTAAGGTTTGAGGGCTGAGGGTTGAGGGGGCTCCCTCCACCCTCCACCCTCCACCCTCAACCCTAGAGAACGTTAAGGGCACGTTCGGCAGCCTGATCAGGTCGTCCCCCTTGGTCTTGACCGGCTGTCTTTCGCCGGTGAGGGGATTGACGGCCTCGATCTTTTCTATGGCGAAGCGCCCTCGCTGGGGCCGCGCGTTGCCGGAGGCCACCCGCTTGCCCGTGCCCTGGTTTCCCGCCTCCTGGAAGGCGACGACGACGTAGGGGAACAGCTTGAGGCCGTCGCCGAACAGGGTGAGGCCGAACTCGAGGGTGTCGCCCGGCTGATAGTAGGTCTTCTGGTCCAGCGGCGGGTCGATGACGAAGGGCCGCGGCGGATCGGCCCCCCGCTGCCCGCCCTCGTCCACCGTAGCCACCAGCGTGCAGATGGGGCAGGTGGCATGGAGAGGGCAGGGATGGCAGGATGCGACCTCCCGATTATGGCAGAAACGGCCCCGCAACGCATTGAACAAGGCCCCGCGCAGCGCCGAACCCTTGTGCTCGTTGAGGAGAATGGGGTCGATGGCCCTCACCTCGAAGCGGAGCAGGTGGACGGTTAGGGTGGAGGGTTGAGGGTTGAGGGTGGAGGGTTGAGGGCGAAGGGTCGACCGAGCCTCAACCGCTTTCTTCGGGTCGTCGGTAATCTGCATAATAGTAGCGCTCCTATCATCCGACTTTGAGGGGGAACTCAACAGCTTGGGCGACGCCTGACGCGTGACACTACTCCAACTGCAACCCTGAATCTCTGTCGTAGCGAAGATCCACAGTCCTTGGCAGATTCCCCTGATCGTGCGAAGCTTTGCCCTTGGCCAGAAGACGAGCGTACTGACCCCACTGCATGGGGACTAGCAATTCGCTCGCCTTCAGCGGTTCCCCGGTCAAGAGCGTGAGGTACTCGGTCTGCATGGCAGCGGGGAGCACCTCGACGCTGTCAAATGCCGAGTAAAACGCCTTCTCCAATATGTCATCTGATTCAAAAGCCCGCAGTGTGGATAGGCATGCAGCCTCGAAGTCGTCGCGTGCTTGTTCGTATTCTCGATTCCAGCGGACGGAGATTGCATCTCTGTATACGCCATCTAGCCAACCGGCGATAGCTTGCTCATCGATCATCTCTTCCGCATTCTTCTCCAACACGGCCAGAGATGCCCGCACTAGGTCCTCTTGGTAGATCTTCTGTCCGTCATCAGGTTTGGTGAAAACAAATACCGGAGCCTGCTTCCTTAGCCTACGACGGTTGACTCGGCCGAACCGCTGAATCAACGCCTCGAGGGGCGCAGGGTCGGTGTAGATGACGTCGAGGTCGATATCCAAACTGACCTCGACGACTTGCGTGGCAACCACTACAATAGGCCGGCGGTCCGCCGAGTGCGCTCCGCAAACAGACTGGATGGCCTGCTCCTTGCTTAGCCGGTCTCTGCCGTTGAATCGCCCATGCAGCAAGATCGTATCGCACTGCCCCCCAAGCCTTTGCCCGAGCTCTTTGTGCGCCTGCTGCGCTCGCCTCACAGTATTGCAGCAGACCAACACGAGCTGGCCGTCCAGCGCTGCCTCGGCGATACGCGCTAGCCATCGGTCTTCCAGCAAGTCGCCGTCAAGCAGGTGCAGCAGGTGTCGACGGAAAACGGCGAACAGACTTTGGTCAGCCTTAATGTCGGCGTGGACCCCTAAAGCCTCCGCCAAGCGGCTCTCCACCAGTCGAGGCAAGGTGGCAGTCATGACGAAGAATCGACAATTGAAGTGCTGGCGCAGGTACCTAACTGTGGCGAGAATTATAGCAAGCCGGTCAGCCTCGTAGGCGTGAATCTCATCCATAACAAATGCGCCATCGAAAAAGTCGCTCATCAGCGACTCGTATCCTTTGAGGCGGTACGGTCCCTTGAGAATCTGGTACGGGCTGAGCACGCGCACGGGGAAATAGCTCAGTTGCGCCAGATTGCGAGCCCACTTTGCCGAACCTGCAGCCTGCTCTGGCGTGTGATGCCCTTCCAGAGCGCGCCGGTACAGTGCCAATGCGCTACGGCTGTGTTCCAGCCCAATCTGCTTGGGGAAAGCTTTCGTAAGCCTGTCGTACATAGCATTCATGCTGGCCTGATACGGCAATGTGTAGAACAGCCTCGGTACGGGCCGCGACGGGCTCGATTGAGCGGTCGTCCAGAGCAGGGCGGCCTCAGTCTTACCACTTCCCGTGGGCGCGACCAGCAAAGCCGAACCTTGAGTTCCAGCGCAAAGCCGTTGGTGAAGATACAGTCCGTCTCTTTCCATGCCCAGTCGCTGCAGTAGCTCGGTAGGACCGCCTAGAGAGCACGCAGGCAGATCTCCTGTGTGGGCGGAAGCCATGTGGTCCGCGGAGATGACGTGCCCACGCAGAGCCAACGTCCCCACCGAAAGCGACCGCTCCTGAGACCTCTTCATGGTTCGTAACCAGCGACTGTAGGTTTGGAGCCAGTAACGTATTCTGGCGGCTCCAGAATTCCGCACGCGCTGGATGGCGTCAGTGTCTGCGGCGGGATGAGGCGGCCCAACTCCCACAGCGTCGAACCCTAGCGTGGATATCCACGACGAACTGCACTCCTCAACCCAGCGCCACAGGCCGAAGACAGTGTCCGGACTGACTTCACAGATGAGCGCGGCCACGGGATCGTCTTCCTCATCGCCCAGGGAGTTGTACGACAAGAGGATCTCATTGGGGTCCCGATGATGCGACGCGATGGCTGCGGCGGTCCAACGGCGTTCCTCTTCGGAGAGTCCGACGGCCACCCAATCCAGGAATGCCAACGAAAGAACTTCATGGCGATGATGCCAGCGCGGCCCGCCGCGTAGCGTGTCTTGAAAACCCCGTGCCGCTTTTCCAAAGTCATGCAGAAAGCAAGCCCAGAACAGGCAGGTCCACAAACTCGGGAAGCCGACCGTTGCGGGCAGATCGGGCCGTAGTCGCATGCTTTGGGACAGCATCTCCAGAACGTTCCATGTGTGCTGGGCGAGGCTTTCCCCGGCTGCCGCGTCGGCGCGGTGAGGGCTCTTTGCCCAAAGGTCTTCTAGCCAGTCAGGCCAGGACCGGACTGTCATCGTACTCTCCCACGAACGTATGGAATAGTAAGCCTAGGTGGACCCCTCGTTCCTCAGGCGATTCTGGGTCAGTCCACCAGTCTGATCGATCGGATACTCCCTCGAACCGCAGAAGATTGTCGCTGTAGACTCGGCGGTTTACGACCGTGTATCGCGCAAAGGTCGGCGATCTTCGGTTACTGTAATCTAGGAATCGAGGCATCATTGTCACGTATCCTCGCTCAAGAAATAGGGCCATCCTATACGGTGCAAGCGTGTGCTCAAAGTAGGCATGCTCGGCTTGTACCAGGTCGACCGTTTTTACGCTTGTATACGTGAAAAGGTCCTGGGATCGCCCCAGCACTACCGCAAACTGGGGGCTACGGAAGGGTACCTCCCACTCCGGCCTGTTGACATACAGCACCAGCTTAGGCCTGAACAGCATCTCGCGCTTGAAAGGATTGACACCGCCCTCAAGCACCTTTGGAACGTTGCTGTGTGGAAGTTTGCCGGAAGAGGCGCTGACAACGTGAACATGCTCTACATCATCAAATTTAGCCAAGTAGGTAAAGTGATAGGCAAACTCCACCCCTTCCGGCTCCACCCACTCGCCAAGCGCGCTGCAGATATGCCCATATATGGTCGCCGGGGGCGGCATTTCGAAGGTCGGGTGGACGCCCTGCATGAAGTGCGGGTAGCGGAACGACGTGGTTAGCCCTTCCGCCGTCACCTTTAGGACACGCATGTTGTGACCTCCTACTGGAGCCAATCCACGTTCTCTGCCATCCTCAGATCGTCCACCAGCCCACTGAAGGCTTGGCGCGGATGACTGATCTTGAGACGCTGGCCATCGGGCGTCAGAGCAAATGCATCAAGCTTGCTTCTTTCGTCATCTAAGTAGCCCCGCACCCAGCCCACGTATACGTTAGAAAGAATGTCATCATGAAAGACGGTCAGGGCCTCCTTCAGGGCATCGATCTTTAGCTCGGGAAGCCCCCTCCCATTGGCGCCTACTATGTGTCCGAAGGCATGGTTTCCGCCCTTAGTAACCGCCATAACCACCAGGACGGGCGAGACGTCCGTATAGTGAAGTGTCTGCTTTGCTCCTCCATCCAGCAAGGACATCCCTTCAAACAAGGTGGACACGCGCCGAACCCGCTCGTGAATGGGAAGACGGAAAGCCTTGTCCTCTTGAAGCTCGACAAGATCCTTCTCCTTCGCCTGTCCAACTCGCACCTCGTCAAGGTTTCTGAAGCCGGTCTTGTTGCGGTACCAGAACGTACCCGCCGAATGCAAGTCAAGTGAGAGGAGACCCTTGAGTGTTGCCCGATAGAACTGATTGCTGTAGGGCACAGGGTCCCCCTCTTGCCTGCTCATTACTTCCCAGTCTTCGGTGATGGTAACTGGTGAAATCGATACTAAGGTGCTCACACGAAATGGGGCGGACCGGGTGATGGTATCCGTGGTAGGGGTCTCCCCTGTTCGCGATTGGTCCATGTCCCGCTTCTCCTTGGCTGAGGCTTTCTTCGACGGCGCTCGCATGTACCCAAAAAGGTCGTCATCCCACCATTCGATGGGGTTGGCATCTGTGTAGGCCACCTTCTCCTCTCGGTATATCGGAGCAGACTTCCAACCTAGCCCACTCCCCTCCAGCGTGGTCCTTAGCCAGTAGCGAAAAGCCTGAGCAGATACGTAGGGGTACGTCCCCTCCTTCGTGCGGATGGCTTTGACCCCTACCACATTGTGCTCTAACCTTCCCTGAACGTTGCCCTGATTGTTGAGCGCTGACGCCGGCGCGTCAATTAGAATGAGCCCGGTTACAAATGCCATTGTGTTCCTCCTTCTTACTTCTCGGTTTTGGTAGCGGCACGAGCTAGGAAGAGGCTTCCGCCTCATCGACAACTTCGGGGATAGCATCCGGATTGCTTCCGATCCAGCCCTGCTGATGGAGTTGCTCAACCATACGGATGAACACCAAATCCCGCGCCAGGCGCCAGCCAGGGATAGCGACTTCCTCACCCTCCTCGAATACCTCCACATAGGGATCGAACTCGATGATCGGGGCGTTGCCTCGCCTCACATGATCGAGGTTTGCCCGCATGAGCCTCATGCGGAAAAAGTCATAGCGGCTTTCGAGGAAACGGCTGAAGAAATCGCGCTCGTTTTGCGCCTTGACGTAGGCAGCTAGCCTGTCCCCCAAGTCCCGAATTTGGTCTCGACGTTCCTTGTCCATGTTCACCACCTTTCGCAAAAAGAGTTCAGTCAACTTCCATGACGCAAGATCAGCTTCCTGTCTTAGAGAGTATGTTCGACGTGGGTCATCCTCGAACCGGGTTCGAAAGGGCAGTCGCAGGAAGTAACGGCGAACGAAGCCCTGGGCGTTGACCGGAAGCCGGAAGAGATCCTCATACAACAGGTTCCTTCTCGGTCGGTCATCCAGGTCATCTCCGCCGCTCTCAGACTTAGATTCCTTCTTCGGTCGCGGCAGCCGCCACGCCCGTTGAACCAGTGCGCTCCATTCGGCTCGAAACTCGGGCTTCACGATTTCGGCAAGAAATCCGGTCAATTCCAGCGGCAAATGGTAGATTTCCAAGGGCGGATTGCGGGAATCCAGCGCGTTCGACTGACCGCTGTTTGTCAAATGATAAGCAGTCACTGAAGCTGGTCTGCGCTGTGCAAATTCGTCGCGACGCTGTATCTCTGCCTTCAAGAGAGTTTCTACCAGAAGCGTCTTAGCCGAGGCGCCAGCTTCAGGCATCTTCTTACTGCCTGCCTTGTGGGCCAGGTCTAAGGCCCGAAGGTTGTGTTGGAGGAACTCCCCCGCAAACTCAGATATAAGGTCTGGACTATCGGAGTGCACCGCCAATAGCTTACCGCCACACTTCGCACAACCCATCGGGAAGGCCTGAATGCATAGCATTGCCTTGCCGGAAACGGGAACGCCGGCATCTCCCCACGGAAAGAAGTTAATGACGCCCTCTCCAGTGATCAACGGGATATGCTGGCGAAAGGAACGGCCCGGCTCTATCTTGTCCGAGAAAGAATGGCCAATCGCCGGTTCCCCAGTGAAAACGCATTTGTCATCTGCCTGTTCGAGCAAACCCGAGCGATATCCTCTCAGAACCCGTTCGGCGTATGCTGACCGCCGCTCCGGGGTTTTCTCAAAGGCCGGATTGGTGAAGCCCGAGTTTGGGAACGCCACGTTCAAGAACGACTTCAGGGGATCAACCACGTACTGGCGCGCAATGAAGTCGGCGAACTTGTCCAAATCCGCTTCAGTCAGTGAACCTGGGTGAAGCTTACCGGCAAACGCAGTTATTGTCGCTGCACCCACGTCCACTAATGGATGCCCAGTGTATTTCAGCATCTCGATCACGTCCTCTCATGGCGTTACGTTGCTGTTGACTTCGACTTACTGAATATGCTTGAGCAGCGCTCGGGACGGATAGCGCATGCCTTGCAAGCCCTGCGTGTTTGGAGACTGGAATTGAAAACGTCTATTGGACCCGTCGTTGGGGTACTTAAAAATAAGTGCGTATAAGGGCAAGGACTTTGTCAAGCGATTTCGATCCGACATTTAGGATCCTATCCCCGCTCTTGGTACGCTAATGCAAACAGTCAACTGAGCGTTCTTCCGTCCTACATGATTGTGGCCAGTCCGTCTCGATCGGGACGGAACGGGACCATGTCGTAGCTTACTTCGTACATTTGGGACGGCCGCGACTGATGAATTCCTAGGCAACGTCCGCTGTGATGCGCCCTCAACCCTGCACCTCATACACCCCCGCCGTCTCCCTCGCCCATTCCGCCATATCCCGCCGCAATGCCTCTGGTGCTAATACCTCGCAGTCGGGGCCCCAGCCGCGGAGCCAGGGGACCATTTCCAGGGCGTTGCCTACCTTTACGGTGAAGAGGCAACTGCCGTCGGGCTGGTCCTCGATTAGCTGCGAGGAATGCCAGATGGTCTCCTTGAGGCGGCGTACGACCCGCGGGGAGAAGCGACACCGCACTTCCACCTCGGCGTCGCCCCACATGATGCCCCAACTGGAGCCGAGGCGAGCCGAAAGGTCGAAGTCGGCCGGCACGGCGAACTCATCGAGCATTAGCTCCGCCCGCTGGATACGCTCCACTTTGAAGGTGCGGACGGCGTCGAAGTAGTCGGCGTAGCCAATGACGTAGGTGGAGTTGCCGCCACCTATGGGCTCGATGGCGTATGGCTGGAAAATGTAGTCGTGAACGTGCTCGCTGTGGGCGCTCTGGTGCCAAACCTTCACCTTCCGCCGGAGGGCCCAGGCGGTGACCAGCGTCTCAAATACCCTGGTAAACTCCGGTTTCTCCTCCCGCGCCCCTACCTCCGCCGTCGCCTGCTGAACGTGCGGGCCGACAGAATCAGGGAGGACCCCGGCCAGTTTGGCCAGCGCGTTGACGACGTGGGGGTTGCGTTCGTCGCTGTAGCGGCAGAGGAGGCGGGCGGCGAGAAACAGGGCGCCCGCCTCGTGCAGGGTCAGGTGAACCGGCGGGAGAAAATGGTCCGAGGCGATGCCGTAGCGATTGCCGTTCTGCCACACCGGCACGCCCGCATCTCCCAGGTCCCTGATGTCCCGCTCGATGGTCCGCCGGCTCCTGCCCGTGATCTCGGCCAGATCGGCGCTCGTTAGGCCCCGTGCGTTCCGAAAGAGCAGGTGCTGGAGCCGCGCCAACCGGACGGTGCGCGTGGGAATGGGTCTCTCTTCCATCATTCTCCCTGTGTTAGCGTCGAGGGTAGTCGGTAGAGGGCAGAAGGACGAGGAGATGCCCCTCAACCCTCTACCCTAGAAAAAGGCCCATGCTACCGCCCATACTGGCCCTCTCGGCCACCCCCTCAACCCCTCTACCCTCAACCCTATCTCAAACAAGCGACAATGGCCGTCGCTAGGGTCCTGACTCGAGGAAACGAAGATGTAAGCGGCTCCCGGAGCGCAGCGCTGGTCCAGGGGAGACCGGGGAATCCCATGTATGCCCGTCAGCGCTATTGTAGCACGGGAGAACGCGAGAAGCAAGACGACCTAGCAGATGCCCGGTCTTCACGATCTGATAGGCGCCATGAGCGAGACGATCCAGGGCCGAGTTGCCCAGGATGGGATCATCGAACAAGCCCAGGCCATTCATCCACGCCGCGGTTGCTGGTAACGACCAAACTGCTCCGGCGGTGGCGCTCGATGATCAGTTCGTAGAGATCATTGCTCTGTTGGGGAGACAAACGATGTAGCCCGAAGTCGTCCAGGATCAAGAGGTCCGGCGTGAGATAGCGACGGAAAGCTCGTTCGAGGCTGTGGTCGACCCGGGCCTGGGCCATGTCTTTGAATAAGGCATCCAGACGCGTGAACAGAACCGTGTGCCCGCTTCGTACCGCCGCCACGCCAAGGGCTTGTGCGAGGAACGTTTTGCCGACACCACCGGACCGACGACGAGCACATACTATCGGCGGCTGAGGAAGGTGAGGGTAAAGGCCGATTGGAGCTTCTGCCGGTCGATCTGGATCGAAACAGACCAGCTGAACTTTTCCAAAGTGACGAACTCCTCGAAGCCAGCCTGGGCTAGCCGACGTTCGAGGCTGATCTGGTCACGGCGCTGCACCTCGCTTGCCAGCGGCGGAGAATCTCTACCACCACGTCGACCGTAGTTGGGCCCTTTTTCGTTTCGATCGTGAACTCCGTCCCGGCATTATCTCGCTCGGCGCGAGTTGAAGGTGCTCCATCAGCTTGGCAGCCGTTGAAATTGCATCGCATGCGACATAGTTTATGCAACGTGGACCGTGAGTCCCTTCGGAACGCTGGGAACGTTGCAGCCAGATGCGTGATCCGACTATATGTGGGGAGGAAGGTTCTGCGACGAGCACAGCCGGCGGTGGAATCCATGTTCTGCGTCCCCGAGGGGCAGGTCTACATCATCAGGGCGATAGCGACCTGGCAGAAGCCAAGCGACAGCGTGTTCCGGATCTATCAGTTGCTCGAGCACGCGGAGAGGCTCAGCGCAGACAACGCAACCACCATTCTGGAAGAGCTGGTGCATCTGGCCGGGCATCTGGACCTGGCCACCAATCCGGTCCATAACAGCGTGGCGGGGACCGAGCTGGCTCTCCACTTCTTCAAGCGCCGCCTGAAACCCTTTAGAGGTCCGAGGGGTTCCGACGGACTGCTGGTCGTCGATCTGGTGCGGCGCTACGTTCACATTCACGAAGACATTATCTGGCCGGAGACCACCGTCATTGGCGCTCTGCGGCGACTGGACTTCGACGTCCGACAGACACGCGGCCGCTGGCGACGGGTTCCCTATCAGAGCCTATGGTTGTGCGGCAAGCAGCAGCGTTTCAACCAGCGCAGCGATCGTCCCACGCTTCCTCACACGCATTACTCCCCAGTGGTGCCTCCCCGCGCCGAGATGGTCGGCAACGTGCTCCGGCATGCTGGCCCGATTGCGGGTGACGAGCATACGCTGCTGCTCCTCCACGTAGAGGAGGATCGCAGGATCAGGCGCTCTCAAAGGAGGAGCAGTTTGATCCCCAACACGCAAAACGTCGATGTGGCGCTCGCGCCTCAACAGGGCCGCCCGTACTTGCACCTCCATGTTCTCGTCGAGCAAAAGCCGCACTTTCACGCCGAGCGTTGCTCCCGCATGGCTCTGAGGGCGCGCAGGCGCTGGACGGTGGGCGAAGGCCTGTTCGCCCACTGTTCGTATTCGGCTTCGTCCAAACCCGCAACCCGTCGGAGGTAGGCGTCGACGGCGGCTTTGTTGTGCCAGTAGTAAGTGATTGTCGCGTGTATCTCCTCGAGGCTGAGCCCCGGCAAGTCTCGAGCTATTTGCTCCGGGCTAACGCCTTCTAAGTAGTAGCCAAGGATCTGCTCGATCCCAATGCGAAGCCCCCTAAGACGGATATGGTCCGGACCGAGAGAGTCAAAGTATTCATCAAGTTGCATGTATTTGCCCTCCTTCACCGCAGAAGCTTGCAGAAACACACCATGCGGCGTTGGTGCCTACCAACAGGACCATCTTGCCTGCCAATGCTGCCGGAGCAGGTTCTCTAACACGAGCCCCCCATTGTGCGTTGAAGGCGCTCCATTACCCGAGCAGCCTCTAAATTGTACCGTATCGATATGGTACATGCAACGTCGGTTAGGGGTCACTTCGGCACGCTTCGAGCTTTGCCGCCCAATATCCAGGTCGGTCATACGACACGCGGCGATTCCTCGATGCCGCCCTTGGAGCATAAGGAGGACCCTCGTATGTCGTGTTGCCTATTTGCGGAATCAAGGATTGTGAGCACGTCTTATTTCATGCTATCATTGAAGTCGACGAGAAGCTAACGACAACTGAGGGGAATTGCTGCGATGATGCATGGCGGCGGTGGCTGGCACTCGTATATGCGCTTTGACGAGACGCAGGACCGTCCCCGGATCAATGTGGCTCTCTTGCGCCGCGTAGCGGGTTACGCCCGGCCCTACCGGAACCGCATCCTCTTGATGCTGGCTACTCTTCTCGCCATAGCACTACTGTCGCTGATTTCCCCCCTGCTCTACCGGGACCTGATCGACCACGCCTTGCCGGACCGTGATTTCCCGCGGCTGAACCTGCTGGCCATCGGCATGATTGGCGTTCCGCTGATTAGCGGACTGGTCGCCGTGCTTCAGCGCTATCTCAGCGCCAGCGTGGGAGAAGGCGTGATCTGCGACCTGCGCCGAGCGCTTTTCGAGCATATGCAGATGATGTCCCTCAGGTTCTTCACCCAGACGCGCACCGGAGAGCTGATGTCGCGCCTGAACAACGATGTCGTCGGGTCGCAGCAGGCGATCACCAATACGCTGGTGAGCATAGTATCAAACGCGGTCACTCTGGTCCTGACCTTGGCGATCATGCTTTCTCTGGAGTGGCGACTGACCCTGGCTGGTGTCGTAATTCTGCCCCTGTTCATCCTGCCCGCGCGCCAGGTAGGCCGGCTCCTACGCGACGTCACCCGTCGACAGCTGAACCTCAACGCCCAGATGAACGCCGTCATGAACGAAACGCTCAATGTCAGCGGTGCTCTGCTGGTGAAGCTGTTTGGCCGTGGCCCCGATGAGAACGCTCGCTTCGCTAAGCGGGCCTCAGGGGTACGCGATATCGGCGTCCGACAGGCAATCATCGGCCGGTGGTTCTTCCTTGGCCTCAGCTTGGTTAGCGCCGTGGGCACGGCGATTGTCTTTTGGCTTGGCGGCTATCTGGTGTTGCAAGGCGGATTCACCATCGGCACGATCGTCGCTTTCAGCGCCTATCTGGCCCAGCTCTATGGGCCGCTGACCGCTCTGACCAACGCCCGAGTGGAATTCGCCACCTCGCTGGTCAGCTTCGAGCGAGTCTTCGAGGTGCTGGATCTGCCTTTGGACATCGAGGATTCCCCCGGCGCCCTGGCGTTGTCGAGCGTAGAGGGCGATTTGCGCTTCGAGGACGTTTCGTTCAGTTACGGCGAGATCGCTCCAGGCGAAGGCGGAGGTCCGCCGACCCTCACCGAAGTAACCCGCTGGCGGTATGACGGAGGGGATGCAGCGCAACCCCCTGCACCGGATAAGTCCCCCACTGCCAAGCCAAATGGGGACGGCGCCAGCCCGGGTGAGCCGGGTTCGGTCGCAGAACGTCCCCGCTGGGCGCTACGCAACGTTAGCTTTGAGATAAAGCCCGGACAGTTGGCCGCTTTGGTTGGCCTTAGCGGCGCCGGCAAGACGACTATCACTTATCTATTGCCCCGGCTGTACGATCCGACAGAGGGCCGCATCCTCATCGACGGTCACGACCTGCGCACTGTACCCCTGGCCTCACTGGCCACGCACATCGGGATGGTCACTCAGGAGACCTATCTCTTCAACGACACTATCCGTGCCAATCTACTCTACGCCATGCCCGAAGCCACGCAAGGGGAGCTGGAATCTGCCTGCCGGGCGGCAAACATCCATGACTTCATCGTCGACCTACCCAACGGATACGATACTATCGTCGGGGAGCGCGGCTACCGGCTTTCCGGTGGGGAGAAGCAGCGCCTCGCCATCGCTCGCGTCGTGCTCAAGAACCCCCGCATCCTCGTTCTGGACGAAGCTACGTCTCACCTCGACTCCCAGTCGGAGTCGCTGATCCAGACTGCCTTAGAGCGGGTGATGAAGGGGCGCACCTGCCTGGCCATCGCTCACCGGCTGAGCACCATTCTTGCTGCCGAAGTCATTCTAGTGCTGGACCACGGACGGGTGATCGAACAGGGAACCCACGAGGAACTGCTCGCCAGGGGCGGCGTGTACGCGACCCTGTATCACACTCAGTTCCGCGCCCGGAGTACCCGACTCTCCACCGGAGACTGAGTTCCCATTGACGTCAGTTAGGATCATCTGAGGATTCCATCAGGTCCAAAAGTGCTGCAGAGTCATCCAAGTCGGCACCGGGAAGCAACCCCTTACCGCCAAAAGTGGCCAGGCGTACTGGTCCGCGCTGCCGAACGCTCCGCTGGCGCGATAGGGACTCGCGCAGCGCATCTTCAATCACCGACGTCAAGGTCCTTCCGCTACGAATAGCGAGCTGCTTGGCTTCCTGCAAGAGTTGATCGTCAATACGGATAGTGGTTCTCATGCATCAAATCATACAGGGCTATCATCAAGATGTCACAGGCGATCACAGACCTCATGAATTCGAGGGCACGGAACGGCACCTTAATTTCGATGGAGCCCGCGCCACGACCGCAAGCGACTCAGCGCACGGTTATCTCGTCCACCAGAGTGTTGGCGACCTTCTGCATGCCTACGAAGTTGTCGTAGATGCCGAAGTAGCCGTGCTCGATCCGTCCGTCGACGATGGGGCCGCCGGGGAGCTCCTGGCCGTCCCAGTAGAGCCAGAAGCGGTCGCCCTCGACGCGTACGCCCATACGATGCCAGCCGCTGCTGGTGGGAGCGCCGCCGGGTATCTCATCCCCGGTCCACGTCCTCAGGTAATCGGGAAAGTCGTTGAGGTCCCGGCCCACGTAGGCGAAGGAAAGTCGGGGGTTCGCCCGAAACTGGGCGGCAAGGCGGTAGAAGCGCAGGCCTTTGGGGTCTACGCGCACGGCGATCCCGTGAATCGGCGCCAGCTCTTCGGCAGTCACTTCGGTATAGATCCAAGCTTCCACGGTACAGTCGGACATGCCCTCCTCGCCCGCGTAAGACAGGCTAGCAAACCCACCGAAGGCCTCGTCGGTTACCAGACCAGCCCAGCCGTCCCCACCCGGCGCGTCGGGACGGGCGACGGGCCTTATCAGGTCAGGACTGAAGTGGGGAAACGTCTGCCAGTCCAGCGACAGCTTGCCATCCGCGAAGCGCTCCTCGAAATGTATCGGCCCCGGTGTGCCGGCGAGCGCAGCAACCGTATCAGCCTGTTCCGTGCTGCCTGTCCCATGGCACTGTTGGCAGATCCCCGAGCTGGTGTCCTCGGCCGCCAACTTATCATCTGGCGTGATCGCGGCCGGTGCGCTCCTCAAACGTGGCACAAGCACGGTTGCAACGGTTGCTGCGGATAACCCCAGAAAGATGATGGGAAATAGTTTCCTCCAGAACATGGATCAGCCTCCCCGCGCGAGCGAAAATCACGTCTAGGTGGGTTCCGGATCGCGCTACTGCTTCGCCATATCGACCGGTCTTCAAGAAGCGTGCCCGGAGACTGGGTAGTGAAGTGAGACATCAGGCGTGGTAACTTGCGGCGCCGTGGTCAGCGGCGTTTCTTCTTCACCGTGGCGCGGGCTATGGCGATTGAAAGTCTCGCCAACTCGACGAGCTTGTCAGGATCGTCGAGGATGTCGCCGGGCACGCGGTAGTAGGGCATGGAGCCATAGGGCTTGCTGCCGGCTGTCTCGTAGATGGAACGATTGGAATCGTCGACCTTGAGGAAGAGCGCCGAGCCCGAGATGAGGGCGAACATGTCACCCCCAGCGAAGATCCCATAACCGCCAAACATCGACCGGCTGGTGATGTCCCCAAGGGGGGCGAGTGACTCGATAACCTGGTCGCGAAAAGCAGGATCCGCTGACATGGCATTTACCTCAATCTGAAATCAGAGCGCTGTGGCTCCATCTGTCACGTTTCGAGCATTGTAGCCTGCAATTGCCTGCCGGTCAAATGCTTCACCCGACGCCGCCCGAGCTCACGCTCAACCCTGCCACATGAGGCATAGGAATTGCTGAATGTGAGCCGAACCTTGCCGACTGAGTGAGAGTACTAGCCAGAAACGGCGAGTTGATGGCAGGCGGCAAATCTGTTAATATGTGCTCGCATGATTAGCGTGTAGGGTAGAGGGTTTAGGGTAGAGAGGCTCCCCTAAACCCTTTACCCTACACCCTCTACCCTATTAACATCAGGAAGGTCAAGTGGCTCTCAGTAAACAACGTTCGTCCAGAATACTCGCTGGCCTTCTCGCCGTCCTCTTTGCCTTGGCCCTCCTGCCGCCAGTTGGCTCTGCCGGTGCACCGCCCGATCCGCCACCGGACCGCCGGTTCGGCATCGTCGAGGCTTTCTGGTCGCCAGAGCAGGCGACCGAGATGGGGGCAAGCTGGGAGCGAGTGGTGTTCTCCTGGAAATCCCTCCAGCCGAACTCACCAAGCGACTGGAACCAGTTCTACTTCCCGGACGAGGCCCTGAGCCGGGAAACCGCTCAAGGCCGGGAGGTTGTCGGTCTCCTTATATCCACGCCAGTTTGGGCGACCGGTAGCAACGATCCTCGAACGCCGCCCAAAAACCTCAATCTGCCGTACGACGATCCCAATAACTACTGGGGCGTCTTCGTCAAGAAGATCGTTGTCCGCTACCGGGGTCGGATCGATTCCTGGGTGATCTGGAACGAGCCAGACGTGTGGGATTCCCAGCGAAGCGAATCGACCTGGCTGGGCTCGGAAGCCGACTACTACCAACTGCTGAAGGTAGCTCACCAGGCAGCCAAATCGGTAAACCCGAACGCCAAGATCGTTTTTGCTGGGCTCACCTACTATTGGGACAAGTCCTACGGTCGGGAGCTCTACCTGAAACGGGTATTGGATATCGCCGCCAGAGACCCTTCGGCCAGGGCCAATGGCTTCTACTTCGACGTCGCCAACTTGCATCTCTATAACCTGCCGCAACAGATGTACGCCATCCCTCAGGTTTTCAAGCAGGTGCTCGCACAGTACAACCTGGCGAAGCCAATCTGGCTGAGCGAAG
This sequence comes from Chloroflexota bacterium, assembly GCA_016190625.1. GTDB lineage: Bacteria > Chloroflexota > Dehalococcoidia > JACPQF01 > JACPQF01 > JACPQF01. The sequence continues at coordinate 29,721 of JACPQF010000043.1, forward strand.
TGAATGTGGTTCCCCACGAGGATCCGCTGACCCGCCTCATGCGTACGGACTACCGGGTTAGCCTGGAAGAGCAGGCGTCCTTTGTCATTCAGGCCTCGGCGCTGTCGCTGGCGGGTGGCGCCGAAAGAATCGCCTTCTATAAGCTGCGAGACGATCCCTCTCTTTCACCAACCGCCGAGTCCTACGGCCTCATTCGGAGCAACGGTTCCGCCCGACCGGCCTTTGCCGCTTTTCGGGTGGCGGCGAGGTTTCTCTCGGGCGCCAAGGAGGCTAATTGGCTTCGGTTCGGCGATCTCAACATGGTGGTCGTGCAACGAAACGGCGAGGTTACTACCGTACTGTGGAACGGCGGCCCGAACCCAATTACGGCTCAAATTCCCACGTCCGCCGTCGAAGGCCTTCTGATCGACAAGTACGGATTCGGCAGGGCGGTTAGGCCGAGCGAGGGAAAGTACACCTTCGTGCTCCCATCGGCCACGGCCGTCGCTCCGGCTGGCGATCCTCAGGGCTATTTCATCGGCGGTGAGCCGTTCCTGTTGGTCGAGCAGGCCACCAAGCGTTAAACGAAGACATCGGCTGAGAAGCAAAAGGAGGGAACATGCGCCCGTTAGACGGAGTTCGGGTCCTCGACCTTTCTCAACTGTGGGCAGCGCCGGGCTGCGCCATGTACCTGGCTGACCAAGGAGCCGACGTGGTGAAGGTCGAGCCATTGACCGGTGACGAAGCGCGTTATACACTCACTTCGCCGCCTATCCGGGACGGCCAAAGTCGTTCCTACCTGATCGTTGGACGGAACAAACGCGGCATGGCTATTGATCTTCGCACCGCTGGGGGCCAGGCAATAGTTCACCGGCTCATTCCCCAGTTCGACGTGGTCGTGGTCAACTTCCGTCTTGGCGCTGCTGAGCGTCTCAAGCTCGACTACGAAACTCTGCGCCAGTTGAACCGCCGGCTGATCTACGTCCACGTCACGGCCTACGGCTGGCATGGCCCCTACGCCCAGAGACCCGGCTACGACCTAATCGTCCAATCGCTGAACGGTCTCCTCAGCCGCAGGCGCATGCCCGACGGCACGCCCATCCCCTCGCCCGTCTGGGCCGCAGACTGCTCGGCGCCGATGTTCCTCGCCTACGCCGTGGCTCTCGCTCTGCTGATGCGGGAGCGAACCGGCGAGGGCCAGCAGATTAGAACCTCTCTCCTTGGGGCAGCGCTGGCCATGCAGTCGGTCGATGCTGTCCGCGTGGTGGTCCCCGAGTCAGAGGCGGAAGACACGACCGACTACTTGCGCCAGGCGACGTACGCCCCTTACCGCTGCGGCGATGGCGCTTGGCTGATCATCATCGTAATCCCCAACCGCCAGTGGGAAAGGCTGTGCTTGGCGCTCGGCATCGACTATTTGTCTGCAGACCCTCGATTCGACACCCCATTGAAACGCGCCCGCGAATCGGCCACCCTGCATGAGTTGCTGGCGGGAATCTTCGAGACGAGGGCGCGAGACGAGTGGCTGTCGATTCTGGAAGAGCACGAGGTGCCGGTGGCGCCGGTACTCGAGAGAGACCAGATCTTCGACCACCAGCAGTTCCGCGCTAACGGGCTGTTTGTCGACGTCGACGACCCCTGGGCAGGACCCACCACGATGATGGCCGCCCCTTTCGAGCTGGGCGGCGCCGAGCCGCCGGTCTACCGCCCTGCGCCCCAAGTCGGCCAGCACACCCGCGAGATCCTTCGGGAAGCGGGCTTCCCCGAGGAGGAGATCGACGATCTTCTCCGGCAGAAGGTCATCCTTGCTCCGACAAGCGAATCCGGCCCCCAAGAGGACCCCTTGATCCGCCCGTCAAGGTAGTCTTGCCAATCCGGCTCTTCAGCCCGCGGGAGTGCCCTGCTCCCGCAGAATCATGAGCCACATCCGGACTTTTGTCAAGGGTTGCATTCGCATGCAGATAAGCCGTAAAATCACGTCGCGATAACTGAGTGAGGAGGACCGGGAGAGAATGATCCACGGCGTCGAACTCAAGCAACTGAAAGCCAACGCCGACGAGCGAGGCTATTTGATGGAGATACTTAGGGAGGACGACGACATTTTCGAGCGCTTCGGCCAGGTCTACGTTTCACTTAACTACCCGGGCGTAGTGCGGGCGTGGCACTACCACAAGCTGCAGAACGATTTCTTTGCGGTCGTAAAGGGAATGGTCAAGGTCGCCCTCTACGACGCCCGGGACGATTCGCCAACGCGCGGCGTCGTTCAGGAAGTCTTCCTTGGCGAGAGAAATAGCCAACTGCTCAGAATTCCGGTTGGCGTTCTTCACGGCTACAAGACTGTCGGCTGCGAGCCCTCCTTATTGCTCAATTTCCCCACGAAGACCTATAATAGGAATCAGCCGGACGAGTATCGATTACCCTGGAACACCGCGGAGATTCCCTACGATTGGTCTCTCAAGAACGGCTAGGGACCGACGATGAGGCAGGGGCCATTGTCCTGCCGCGTCGAGAGGCCAGAGTCACTCTGGAGAGCGTTTATTAGAAAGGAACACTTGGATGAGCAACGGAGCCAAACAAGGACTGTTCATAGCGCTGGCAGCGGTCGCTATCGTCGCCGTCATCTACAGCTTCAGCGCCGGCCGAGCCACGAGCACCAAGCAATCTGGCCAGCCGGCAACACAGGCTGGCCAAAGTTCGGACCAGCAGGTAGAGCAGGCTACGCTGCAGAGAATACAGGAGCTAGAGAAATCCATCAAGTCCGGGCAGAAGAGCGTGGCCTCACTAACCGAACTGGGTCTGCTCTACTTTGACGCCGGCCAGTTGGACAAGGCGGCCGAGAGCCTTACGGCGGCCATAGAGATCGAGCCAAATAACGCGGATCTGCACACCTACCTAGGACTCACCTACTTCTGGACAGGCCAGTCCAAAGAGACGACGGCAGAGTACCAGAAAGCCATAAAGGCCAACCCTAGCTCTCCCGATGCCTATTACCAATTAGCCCTCGCCCAGTCGCACGGTGGCCTCGGCCAGCAATCCGACATTCCGGCGGCGATCGCCAATTGGAAGAAGGTCATCGAGCTGGCGCCGGATTCGCCTTTGGCCAAGAAATCTCAGGAGTACATCGACAAGAACAAGTAAACTTCTGGCATGCTTCCTGCAACCCAAGACAGCGCATTCACGCTGATTGGGAGGTCACACCAATATGAATCGGCAAGCCGTTATCTTCGCGACTCTGGCCCCTGCGTTTGGCCTCGGACTTTTTCTGCTTTCGAGGCGCCAGCAAGCCACCTCCTTCGCCGGTGGGGCAGCGGAAGCTCCGTCGGAGACAGAAAGGAGGAAGCTGGCTGAACAGGTCGAAGACATCATGGTGAGGATCGGAAAAACGTCGGAGGCTCTGGAGCGAGCAATGGAGAGGGCGGAGGCAAGCACTCATGGCGCCACCGCGGCTTTCTTCGATCAGGTCAGGAAGGCTGTCTTGGGAGCCACCGTCACCACCACGGGTCTCGGGCTGCTCGGCGGCCTCATAGTTCTGATCTACGCTCCCGAGAGATACCAGCAGGAAAGGCTGTGGCAGACAACCAAATCCGTGCTGGCGCCTGTAGGAGGCACTGTCGCCATAATGCTACGTCGCTCCCACAATGCGTAGGGACGAATACTTCGCCGGAAGGATTCGCCCTTACGGTCAGGGCCGGACGACACCGATGGGCGATGGCCGTCTAGAAGCGCAGCCGAAAAGCCCCTTTTGAAAAAGCGGTGGGGAATCGCATCCGCTTTTTGGCACTATGTGGGGGGCAACAGCAGGTCTGGCAAACAATTCAGACCTCCTAGTGGGGACAGAATTCGCGGGTCTCTGC
>JACPQF010000045.1 GCA_016190625.1 Chloroflexota bacterium
AAAGCGGTGGGGAATCGCATCCGCTTTTTGGCACTATGTGGGGGGCAACAGCAGGTCTGGCAAACAATTCAGACCTCCTAGTGGGGACAGAATTCGCGGGTCTCTGCATATTGCCAGTTTTCGGCTGCATTTCTAGGCATAAGTATGTGACAATTACGCAATCGACGCAATTGGGCGATACGCACAGCTTCTTTGAAACAGAAGACCGCGAGGTGGAAAGATGGAGAAGTCCATAGGCGCTTACGAGGCCAGGCGTAAGCTGGGCCAGTTGATCGAGGAGGCTTTCTACAGGCACGACCGCTTTATCATCGAACGCTCGGGACGGGCGATGGCTGTTATTGTTCCCATAGACGAGTATCACCGATGGAAGCAGTTGACCAAGGATGGACTCTTTGGCATGCTTGAGGAGACTTGGCAGCGCAATGAGGGTGTGCCTCCAGAGAGCCTGGACAAAGACGTAGAAAAGGCTATGGCGACCTTGCGCAGAGAGAGGGCTTCGCGAAAGGCTTCATAAGAAGGCGTCATAAGTGGGTGCCGTACTGAATGTTGTGAAAGCGGTTCTAGATGTCGGACAGTTCGTTAGCGCCACTATCAACCCTCGCGGCCACCCTGCGCAGATTCTCCGGGCCTGGCGGAACGGCGATGTTGAGCTAGTGACGTCTTATCCCATTCTTGAGGATCTGCGTCGCGTTCTCTTCTACCCTCACATCAGAAACCGTCACCGTTGGACTGATCAGGAAATCAGGCTTTTCGTCGAGCTAATTGGTATGTCTGCCACGATGACGAGCGGCCAGCTTGAGGTAGACGCAGTCGTTGCGAATCCCACCGACAACAAAATCGTCGCTTGCGCTATTGAAGGACAGGTCGACTACATTGTTGCCTCCTGGGAGCTGAAAGATGAAAACCGAGGACGCGCGTGTAGAAGTCGATGGCGCGTCCCATGTCTTCGACGAGTAGCTCGGGTACAAGCGCTTGTATTTCCATCGTTTCATCCTTTCCATATGAATTGTATCGAACGAAGTGAGCGGCTTCCCCCAGGGGAAGCCGTCGGCGGCCGGGCCACTTCAACGGGCGGGCACTCGCCGCATCTTGGCTCCATAGCCGAAAGACGCGGGGCTCGCCGATGGGGCTCACCGCTTGAACTCTCCTCACGGTCCCCCCACTCCCCACAGTCGCATCGTCCCATCTTCGCCCCCCGACGCGAGAATCCTTCCGTCGGGCGAGAACGCCACGCTTTCCACGCTGGCGGAAGGTCCGCTGAGGGTGCGGAGCTCCTTGCCGCTGGCCACCTCCCACAGCCTCACCGTCTTGTCGACGCTGCCTGAAGCGAGGGTCTTCCCGTCGGGCGAGAAGGCCACGCTTGCGACCCGGCTGGAATGCCCGCTAAGTGTGCTGAGCTCCTTGCCGCTGGCCACCTCCCACAGCTTCACCGTCTTGTCGTCGCTGCCTGAAGCGAGGGTCTTCCCATCGGGCGAGAATGCCATGCTTAGCACCCAGTTCGAATGTCCGCTGAGGGTGCGGAGCTCCTTGCCGCTGGCCGCATCCCATAGCTTAACCATCCTGTCGTAGCCGCCCGAAGCCACGATTTGCCCGTTAGGCGAGAAGGCTATGCCCATGACCCCGCTAGTATGTCCCGTGAGGGTCTGGAGCTCCCTCCCAGTTCCCATGTCCCACAGCTTGACCGTGTTGTCGTCGCCGCCCGAAGCGAGGGTCTTCCCGTCGGGCGAGAACGCCACGCTTCGCAGCCAATTGGCACGTCCGCTGAGGCTGCGCAGCTCGCTGCCGCTGGCCACGTCCCAGAGCTTCACCGTGCTGTCAAAACTGCCCGAAATCAGGGATTTCCCGTCGGACCAGAACGCTACGCTGTCCACCGAGCGAGTATGTCCCGTGAGAGTCCGCAACTTCTTCCCGGTTCCCACCTCCCACAACTTCAGCGTGTTGTCCCCATTGCCTGAAGCAAGGGTCTGGCCGCCGGGCGAGAAGGCCACGGCTAGCACCGAGCAGAAATCCCCGCTGAGGGTGCGCAGCTCCTTGCCGGTAGCCACATCCCATAGTTGCAACATGCCGCTGATACTGGCCGAAGCCAAGGCCTGCCCGTCATGCGAGAAGGCCATGCTTCGCACGTAGTCACGGTGAGTGCCGAAGGCGCGGACCTCCTTTCCGCTGCTGACCTCCCACACCTTCATCGTGTTGACACCACTGCCGGAAGCCAGGGTCTGCCCGTCGGGCGAAAATGCCACTGCTTGCACTCCGCCGGAACCTGAATCCATGGCGAGTGTGCGGATCTCCCTCCCGGTGGCCATCTCCCACACCTTCACCGTGTTGTCGTGGCTGCCGGAGGCGAGAGTCTGCCCGTCGGGCGAGAAGGCCACGCTTTGCACGGACAAGGAATGTCCGCTGAGTGTGCGGATCTCCCTGCCGCTGGCTACCTCCCACAGCTTGACCGTCTTGTCGTCACTGCCTGACGCCAGCGTTCTCCCATCCGGCGAGAAGGCCACGCCTAGCACCGGGCGGGTATGTCCCCCCACGGTGCGAATCTCCTTGCCGCTGCCCACGTCCCAGAGCTTCACCATCGGGTCCGAACTGTACGACGCCAGCGTCCTCCCATCGGGCGAAAACGTCATCCCCAACACCGGCTTCGAATGTCCTGTGAGGGTGCGAAGTTCCCTACCGCTACTCATCTCCCACAGCCTTACAGCGTTGTCATCACTGCCAGAGGCCATGGTCTGCGTATCGGGCGAGAAGGCCACCGCCTGAATTGGTGCCAAGCTCACGGCAAACCACACCTGGACGAGGATGTCCGCCCGGTATAGGTACACGCCGATTGAGGAGGCCAGGCCGAGGTATTGCCCGTCTGGTGACCACGCAATCTGGTTCACCGTGCCCTTGCCCCAACGCGCCAATTGCTCCACCCGGGCGGCGTTGGACGCCGATATGGCGGAGGCCGGCGTCAAGGATGCCTGCGACGTTGGGGTGGCTGATGGACCTCTTTCGGCTATGGCCGGTTCTGGTACAGTAGAGGACGGTGTAAGAGGTACACCCGGCGTTGGGGTGGGCACCGAACCCCTCCCGGTTGGACCCGGCGTCACGGCAAGTACGGCGGCAAGGCCCAGCACCGCCAACACGGCCACGAGCGGCAGCCAGCGGCCACCGATCAGGCCGCGCCCGGCCGCCGCCCTCTTGGCTTCTGTTCGCGCTCTGGCCTCGGCCTGCCGCCGCGCCTGCTCTGCCGCCTCTTGCGCCCGGCGAGCCTCTTCTTGGGCTCTGGCGGCCGCCTGTTGTCGCTCTTGCTCCTGCCGCGCTCCGGCTTCCTGCTTCTCTTGCGCCTCTCGCTCCAGTCCCTCCCGCAGCGCGGCTTTCACCAGGCCCATGGTGGCGTAGCGCATGTGGATGTCCCTGGCGTCGGCGGCTCGCAACCCTGGCGTCTCGCAGAGCATGCGTACCACGATGGCGTCCAGCCACTCCGGCAGGTCGGGCCGCAGATCACGGGGGCGTCCGACCTTCAGCCTCGCCCACTTCCAGACTTGCCCAGTCAGCATCCCGAAGGCCACGCAGCCCAGGCTATAGACGTCGGAGGTAGGCATGAGGGGCTCCCAGCCGTTATGCTCGGGCGAGCGGTAGTGGGGAGCGCCGGGATGCGGCTCGGCGAGGCTGCCCAGTTGGGGGCGACGGCTGGACTCCGGTCCCGCCTGCGCCAGGCCCAGGTCGCCGATCTTGGCCCGGCCGTCTTCTCCCAGAAGGATGTTGGCAGGCGTGACGTCGCGGTGGACGGCGCCCAGACGCTCGTGCAGCGCCTCCAGTCCCTCGGCGCAGTCCAGGAGGATCTGCACGGCCCGGTCGATGGGCAGGGGACTCTGGCGCTCCAGCAAATCCGCCAGGCTGCCGCCGGGGGCGTACTCGATGACGGCGTAGGTCATCTTGCCCTGCCGCTCGTGGTCGTACACCTTGATCACATTGGCATGGTCCAGCCGGGCGGCAAGCTGGAACTCCAGGCCGTAGCGGCGGTCGTAATCCTCGACCACGGCGCTGCCCACGCCCGGCGCGTCGGCGCTGAGGACTTTGATGGCCCTCACCACGCCGAGGGAGACGTGGACGACGCGGTAGACCTCGCCAAAGGCGCCCTTGCCGACCAGTTCCTCCACACGGTATTTCCCGTTGAGGACGAGGTCACCCGGTTGGAAGATCATCGCTTTGTGACTCACCCTACTAAATAACTATCAGCAATCAGTCCTTCTACAGTAGGACCGTCAGCGTGACGAAGTTAGGCTGAGTAGCTCGAAGCGGTTGATCGACTGAGATCTACTTGCCGAGATCTACTTGCTTACAGGACTTACGCGGTGGCTCACACGGTGAGAGCGGCCCATCCGTCGTCCGTAGGGGCGAAGCATTGGCGCTGGACCTTGGACTAACCCTTCACCCCTCTTCGCCAATGCTTCGCCCGCCCCGCGCCTGTTCTTCCATGAAGCCTGTTTAACGCGAACAGACTTGACGCAGCAACAAACCGGGCGGGCGAAGCATTCGCAAAGTTTATTGACAGCTCCGAAGTAGCTGGTTCTGCGAATGCTTCGCCCCTACGCCAATGCGTCAAATTGCCTTCTGCGCCACAGCACTGCGTAAGTCCTGTTACTTAGACTTGCTGCCATAAGTATGAGCCAGACCTGTTGGTAGCGCAGCCCAATAATGGTAGCGATCAGAACCCAGTCGCTATGCTTGCCAGGTGTTGCCGCATTTGGGACAGACCGTTGGTTCACGGTCGGCCATTAGCGCAAGGAGCCCGATGGGGAAGAAGCAGATCGATACAATGATTTGCCAGGCCTTGAAGCCACCGCGAGTCGCCATTTCTCCGCATTTTGGACAAGATAGCTGTGCTGCCATGTCATTCTCCTTCGCTTCGATTATTGAGCCAATCTTATTATCCACACCAAGATAACGGCGGCAATCACCACCCAAGTGCCGAGTCGGGATATACGAAAGACGCGGACGCCCGAAGCGGGAAACTTGAGAGCTGTAACGCGCAGGGGTATTTGCGCCAGTATGAACGCAAACACAAGCAAGCCGGCTGGATTGAAGTTCCACGCGGATGAGATATTTCCGCCAGCAATGGCAAGAAGGCTTCGGGTTACGCCACAGCCAGGAGGGTGCATATCCAAGAACCTTTCAAAGAAGCAGAAGTTGAGGTCAAGACGGGAGAAGAAAGCGTGATTGCGCTGCCAAAGCACGAGAACGACAATAATAAGCATGCTGGTCAGCAAGACGTTCGCATGAATCTGGTCCGTCCCGTCGGGAAGGAACTTTCTGATTAGGAAACGCGGTACTATTGCTATTTCCATCGTATCGCTCGAGGGTAACTGCGCTTATTTCATCGGCTCTATAAAAGCGGTTCGGCAGCCGTCCAGCGGTTCTTGGCGCGACGAGCCTCGCCGGTAAGCCACCCGGATCCATCCAAACGAGATACCAGACGCTATCCTCCGGGTCCAAGTTAGGCCGTCCTGATCTGTCGCAAACTCCTACGGGAGGGTAAAAGCAATGGGTAGAAGCGCTTGTTTGGCTAGGACATTTATACTCTCAATTGTCAAACATGTCAAGTCTTGCGCGCTAATAGAAAGATGGCGGCCAGTTCATGCAGGCGACACGTGGTTGCCGCCGAACTGGCCGGGTAGCGGGCGCGTCTTTCGCCGCCCGCCAGAGCAGCGGGAGACGGGCTGGTGGCGGTCGAGGGGTCTATCCCGATGAAAGCGCGCTCTCCAGGTCGTCGAAGTCCTGGTCGCTTTCGTCGTCGTCGAGCATCGTCTGGATTTCTGACTCCAACTGGTCGGTAGCCTCATCGGTCTGGGAAGAAGTGACGGTCGCGGTGGGCGCGGCCGGGGCAGACGAAGTCGATGATGGCTGAGCGCTTGGCTTGGTCTGCTGTCCTTTGTCGACGGTGGCTGCAGCGGCGAGTGCGGGTGCGGTGGCCGGGGCCGGGCTGGCCGAGCCAGTTGCCGGTCTCAGGCGACCACCGCAGGAGGTCAGGAGCAGCACGGCCAGCAGTAGGCTTGCGGCCCTCACAGGGAAGGACCGCAAGCCCGTATTATTACTGTTGCTTTGAGATCTTCTGACTTGCATGACTGCCCCCGGCTTAGTGCTTGTTGTGCTCGCGGTATACATGGACGGCGTTTTTCAGAGCATGAAGGGCTTTTCGCACAGTCTGGCGGAACTCACGCTCGTCTTTGCCCGCAGTGCGCACGGTGGTGTTGGCCTGCTTCATGTCCACGACTTCGCCGTTGGGTCCGAAGCCGGCGTGGGCATCGAGAATGGCTTTGGCCGCATCGTGCTCGGACTGGGCCTTGGTCATCGCCGCCCGGAAGTCGTCAAGGGCCGCTTGCAGCTCTTTTACATCTTTGCCCTTGGCGGCCTGCGCGTCGATGTAAGTTTGGATGCGGTTGGCCAGTTTGGCCATTTGGCCCAGACGTTTCTCCTCGCCGGCCAGCACCCTCACCTCCAGCTTGAACAGCCTCTCCAGACGATCGTAACGCTCGCCGGCGGGCGCCGCCGTCGGAGACCCTGGGGGATCGGCGGCGGAGGCGATGCTCGAAGCCAGGGGGGCAAGAGCGCTGACGGCAATGGTGCAAGCGACGGCTCCTGCCATGAAGATAGAGCGGACCTTGAAATGGGGGAAGGAAAGCTTCACGTTTGGTTCTCCTCTCTACTCGAGTTGGAATTCTCTGTGGCACTGCCACATCGTTCTGTTTCTATAGTCGCCTGTGAGAGGAGAAATGTACGGCCCTTGTCCCCTGCCAACTGATTCTCGGTTTCCTCTTCTGATCCCACCCTCGCCACATGTGGGCATCTACACCTTGCGAGCCCGAAGTGCGAGAGTTCTCGCTATCCCGTCATACTATCTTCGGCTGAGATCATGGACGATAGCAGACGAGACCGCTTCGGCCGCCAGGTGGTAAGTCCGGTTGGTAATTCCCTCTGCGCCTGTTCAAGAGCTTACTCCGTTACAAACCAGCCGTGTGCAGGCAGTCCGTTGCACCTGTTTGACCAAGCTCCAGATGGATTATCGATTTGCAGGCGCGCATCATGGCAGGTTCACGACCCTAGGCGGTTGTTCTCCGCCCCAACACTGGGAGACAGTTGTCAAGGGGCTGGTTTCGTTATTCTGTTTCCCCGACGCGCGTCTTGCGTTGTTGCTTGCCAATTGGTATACTTACCAATTGGCAAGCAAAAATGAGAAATGGGAGGCGTGCCCGTGGATCTTGGCTTGTTTTATCCTGAGAGCCAGCAGAGGCTGTTCACCGACAGGGAGTACCATCTCGGCTTGCTCGAGCTTACGCGAGAGTCTGTCTTGTCCGGCGCTCCCACGCATAGGGCCATTTTGGGACCCTGACAGATCGGCAAAACTATTCTGATCAAAGAGTTCATCCGGCGCATCCTCGCATCCGGGGTCAACCCACGGGCGATATTCCGGCGGTCTGTGTGTCTGTATATGTGGACTGTCAACGGGCGCCGCTGACTCCGGAGTTCTTCGCCGTCTACTACACCGGCGTAGTTCTGTCCTGGCTGCTGCGTAGTGGTCCCGGTGGGGCTTCTCAGTCTACCGATATGACCTTCCAGATCAAGGAAGCGGCCGGTGATGAAAATCTGGGCTGCCTACTATTACCAAGATATCGAGCTATCAACAGTTCCCCGGCAGCAGGTCATGGACCAACTGGTGGCCGAAATCAGCCAGCGATACCAACTCGTTTCGGCTGAACTGGGAGTAGCGCGCGAGAGCCAGATAAGAGAGGTACTCCGCTACTTTGCGGGGCAAGAGGTCAGCGAGAAGTTGTTTGGCCGCCAAGGCACGAGACGGCTGCCCACCTTTCATTCGGTCGAATCCTGCGAGGAGAACGGCGTAGAGCTCGACGCGGTGGCCGACAATGACGAGCGATGGGTGGTGGAGGTCAAGTGGCGGAATGAGCCTGCCACTCGCAAGGACTTGGAGGCGCTCGTCGACAAGGCCCGGAACCTGGCAGGAAGGCGACCAACAGTTCTATGGTTCATCGCGCGCGCTGGTTTTCGCGAATCTGCGTTGCGTTTTGCCCGGCAGCGGGACCTGGCCGCCAGCAGTCAGCAAGATGTTCAAGCTCTTGCCGAGATTGTCGGTCTGCGGCTTGGGAAGTAGACGCAGAGGAAACGCATTTCGGTTGAAGGGCTGGGCAGTCTTGAACGGAAGAAGTGAATTGGCTATAATGTCGCCGTGGCCCTATGGGTTCGAGCAGGCGCAGGCCATGTTCGGTGTCGGGGCGCCGGGTTCGACCGACCAAAGGCCAATCAATTTGTCGCCGTGCTGCAGGCTTCTTTGGGGGGACCTGGTGGCGCGGCGATAGCCACTAGGAGATGAAGCATGCGTTGGTTGACTCTCGTTATCGTTGGCGTCCTGGTTCTTGCTGGCTGTAGCTCTTCTAACTCCTCGACGATGAATACCACGGCGACTCAAAAGCCTGCGCAAGGCGCCTCGGGTGGGCAGGCTCCCGCAGTTGACGGGATACGGGTGATGGTCGACGGCAAGGCGTTTGACATCACCACCGGCGATGTCAAAGTAACTCGCGAACGCGCCAGCGGGACGAGCCTGCTACACATCGGGCGGAACGCCAGCCCATCCGCTCTGACGGGCGGCAACGGCGTGCTGCTGCAACTGCAAACCTCGCCGGGCAAAGAGGGGTTCTCCACCAACGACGTCGCGGTGGTCACCTTCACGGTGTGGAAGGGCGTCGAGTTCTCCTACGTTTCCATGGGGGCCATTCCCGGCCAGCCGGTGAAGGGCCTCGTCCTCTCGGACTCGGCGGGAAAGCTGTCGGGATCCTTCGAGGCCGATTTGAACGGGACGCTGGGCAAAGTCAAGGGACGCGTGGAGTTCGGCGTCGCTCTGCCCAAGTAGGTCTGTTCGTGGCACTGTCCTTGCACTAATCTTCCGGTCACTGGCCCCTTTGGCCCCGAGCGGTGAGGTTCGTGCTCTCGCCGGCCCTGTGGACGCGGGAAGTTGTCTACCGTGCAACGACTAAGCTTACGAACAAAACTTCTGGGCAGTTTCATCGTCGTCCTGCTGCCCATGCTCGGTCTGCTTGCTTATGGCTATAGCCAGGCGAACGAACGGCGGACCGAAGCCCTCCTGGACTCGCAGATGCAGACGGCGCAGGCCGTCGCGTCTTTAGTGGATGCCAGCTTCGATGAGGCGTTTGCTCTTGCCAGGGCGTTGGCAAATGACCCCGTCGTGCAGACTCTCGACCCATCCCAAATAGACCCTCACCTCGAGCGGCTGGCGCCGCAGTTTCCTCGGTTTGAGGCCCTTTCCGTAATCAACATGGCTGGGGACGTCGTCGGCATATCGTCAGCATTTCCCCCGGGCGTCAGCCGCAAGGGAATTGTGGCGGACCGGCCCTCCTTTCAGCGCCTGGTGACCACAGGGCAGCCAGTGGAATCGGAGCTAGTGGTCTCGCGCCAATCCCTAAGACCTACTACGGCCATGGGAGTACCTCTTCGCGATGGAGAGGGCAGGGTGATTGGCGCCGTCTTCATCGCGCTGTACTTAGATGCCTTCTCGGAAGACCTCCGGAGCTTCAGCCTTGGCCCGGAGCAAGTGGTCTTCCTGGTCGATCGTGAGGGAACGGTAGCTCTCCACACTGCCTTGCCGAACGTGGGGGTGGAGCAGAGGAACCTCGGCCACTTCGAGCCGGTCAGAGCAGCGCTGGAAGGAAGTTCGAACAAGGCCAGGCGCTTCGTCTCGCCCCTACTCGGCGACACTCGTATCGGCGCTTTCACCCCAACTCCCAAACATGGGTGGGTGGTGGGAGTAACTGAGCGCGAGGACATCGCTTTAGCCCCCGTCAAGGAGGGCCTAAGGTCCCAGTTGATTGGCTTTGGCGCCGTGAGCATCTTGACTGTGGGCATTGGCATGCTCTTGTCTCGCGTGCTGATCGGGCCGGTGCGGCGCCTCAGCGACTACGCCGTCTCCTTGGGCCGGGGCGACCTGACCAAACGAGTAGACATAAGATCCGGGGACGAGATGGAGGAGTTGGCCGGAACCCTAAACAAGATGGCTGAGCGCCTGGAGCGAACCATGACCGAGGTTCGCCGGCGTGAACAGGAGCAACAAGCGCTTAGCCAGGTTGCTCAGGCGCTGGTGCGAGAAAGGACTTTAGAGGGGGCTGCCGCCGTGGTAGTGGAGCAGGCGCGGGAGGTCCTCGGGACCAAAACCGTGGGGCTGTTTCTGGTGGATATTGAACGCGACCAGCTCAGGTTGGTCGCTCATCGTGGATACGGGCCGCAGACCGTGGCCGAGCTCGAAGTCGTGCCGCTGTCGGCGCCCCTCCTCGCGGCGGTGGCAGCGCGAACGGGACAGCCTCAGGAAGTAGCCGACGTGCTGGCGCCGGATTCCGGTCTAGAAGCGCAGCCGAAAAGCCCCTTTTGAAAAAGCGGTGGGGAATCGCATCCGCTTTTTGGCACTATGTGGGGGGCAACAGCAGGTCTGGCAAACAATTCAGACCTCCTAGTGGGGACAGAATTCGCGGGTCTCTGC
>JACPQF010000049.1 GCA_016190625.1 Chloroflexota bacterium
ATGTGGGGGGCAACAGCAGGTCTGGCAAACAATTCAGACCTCCTAGTGGGGACAGAATTCGCGGGTCTCTGCATATTGCCAGTTTTCGGCTGCATTTCTAGTGCTTGTCAAACATTGGGCGATAATGTAAACTGCCACAAAGAAAGTTGCCGCTTGCAGGGGGACCGTTTTGGGACAGCTTGTAGTGCAGAAATACGGGGGCAGCTCGGTGGCGAACGCCGCTCGCATGAAGAACGTGGCCAGACGAATCGCCGCCGCCCGTGACGATGGCAAAGGTGTGGTAGTGGTGGTCTCGGCCATGGGAGATACGACCGAGGACCTGATCCTTCTGGCCCACCAGGTGACAGACCACCCTGATGACCGGGAGCTCGACGTCTTGCTCTCCACGGGCGAGGTGATGTCGAGCACGCTCATGGCGATGGCCCTTGGCTCCCTGGGCTACGATGCCATCAGCCTCACAGGATATCAGGCGGGCATAAAGACCGATAGTCGCTACAGCCGGGCCCGGATCACCGACATCGATCCCCAGCGGATCGAGCGAGAGCTGAACAGCGGCAAGATCGTTATCGTGGCCGGATTTCAGGGGATCACCGAGGAGATGGACATCACTACCCTTGGCAGAGGTGGGTCCGACACTACGGCCGTGGCGTTGGCGGCTAGCCTCAAGGCGGACTCCTGTGAGATCTACACTGACGTCGATGGGGTCTTCTCCGCCGATCCCCGAGTCGTTCCGGAAGCAAGGAAGCTAAGCGATATTTCCTACGAGGAGATGTTGGAGCTGGCGGTTCACGGGGCGCGTGTCATGCATCCGCGAGCCGTCGAGCTGGGCGAGCTGTACCAGATTCCCATTCTGGTCGCCTCGAGCTTCAACAATCACCCTGGCACTGTCATCCACGGAGGAGTTACAATGGAGAATCGAAACAAGGTGCGTGGCATCGCTCACGATATGGACGTAGCCAAGATCACACTGGTGGGAGTTCCCGACCGCCCGGGCGTTGCCGCCTCCCTGTTCGAGCCTCTGGCGGAGGCAGGCGTCAGCATCGACACGATCGTGCAGAACGCCGGCCTGAGTGGGATAGCGGACCTATCCTTCACCGTGTCGAAGAACGACCTCGACAAGGCCATGCGCCTGATTGGCCCCGTGGCGGAAAGCGTCGGCGCTACTGGAGTCCACAGCTCCAAGGAGTTTGGCAAAGTAAGCATCGTGGGCTCGGGAATGCAGACCGCGCCGGGCTATGCTGCCCGCATGTTCAAGTCCCTTCACGATGCTGGCATCAACATCGAGATGATTACCACGTCGGAGATCCGCATCACTTGCATTATCCAAGAGGACAAGGTAAAGGATGCGCTGCGAGCGCTGCACAAGTCCTTTAAGTTGGAGACCGGGGAATAGGACGACTCCTCACAAAACTTATCCTCACAGAACTTGTGCGGTCACCTTTTATGCAAGGTGGTTTGCTGTCCTCGCGTAGGGGCAAAGTCCTTCTGGGAAGGACAGAACCGGTTCAATCTGGGCTGCCGACCATGATTGCGGATGCTTTGCCCGTCCGGGCCGGGTGGTGCCGCACCCGATTCCGTCACAGCGAACCGGCGTGAGCGCGGGACGGGCGCCAGGTGGGCGAAGCGTGTGCGAAAGAGCGTGAGGATCAGTCTAAGGCCCAGCGCACACGCTTCGCTCCTACGGACCGGGCGGTTTGCCGTCTTCGTCAGTCACGGAGGGCCCCGCGTAACTCCGGCTATTCAGGGCAGCGGGGGACCGTAGCCACGACAGACCAACAGCCAGCTATCGTGGCCGCTTTCGGATGCTCGACATGAAGACGCGCTATTTCGCGGACTCGGAAACCCTCAAGCCATCTGTCGAGCTCGGCCCGGTCGGAAAGGTGAATCCGCACAGCGACTTCGTCCCTTCGGAAAAGGTAATCGCCTTGCCCGAGCTCTTCGGCCGCATCAAGGTTTGTGGCTTCCTTGGCGGCAGTGACGAGAAGTAGGACCCCGCCTTCCCTCACTACCCGCCGCAATTCCCCCATAGCGACCTCAATCTGGCCGGCGGTCAGGTATTCCAGGACGTGAGTGCAGATGGCGGCGTCGAAAGTACCCGAGCCAAAGGGCAGGCTTTCGATCTCGGCAGCGACGAACGAGGCATTTGGGCGCTGGTGAGCGCTTTGCCTTGCCTCAGCGCATTTGTTGGCGGCCGAGTCGATGCCAACTGCGTCAAAGCCCAGGCCTGCCAGGTAGACGGCGTTTCGGCCGGATCCGCAGCCGCCGTCGAGGATGCGCCAGGCGCCGGCTGCCCGAAGATCGCAGGCGAAGCGAAGAACGAACATGTCCGGTTCAGTCGGGAGACCCGCTCTGCTGGGCATGGTGGGCTAAGCGGACAACTTTTCGCGTTCGCGGGCGACGTAGGCGGCGAGCTGGGAGCGGCGGCTGAGGTTCAGCTTAGCGAGTATGTTGCTGACGTAGTTCTTGACCGTTCCCTCGCTGAGGAAGAGCGCCTGCGCTATCTCCCGGTTGGTCTGGCCCTCGGCGACCAGAGACAGGATCTTTTCCTCCTGGTCGGTGAGAGCGCGTTTGCCGTTCTCGGATAGCGACGATCCCTTTCGGAGTCGCTCGAGCACTCGCTGGGTTACCGCCGGATCCAGCAGCGATTCGCCTCTGGCGACGTTCTCGATGGCCTCCACCAACGACTGGCTTCTGATCTGCTTTAGAACGTAGCCCGCCGCGCCGGCAAGGATGGAGGCGAATATGGCCTCGTCGTCGGCGTAGGAGGTGAGCATGAGTACCTTTGCTTCCGGCCGCCGGGCGCGGATCTCCCGGCAAGCTTCAATACCACTTCCGTCTGGCAGCCTTATATCCATAATCACCACGTCCGGATCGCATTGTTCCGCCTTCGAAACGGCCTCGGCGGCAGAAGCCGCCTCGCCAACCACGCGGAAGGTGCCCCGTCCGTCGAGAAGCGATCTCAGGCCAACGCGAACGACGTCGTGGTCGTCGACGATGAGGATTCGGACTGTTTCTGGTCTATTGTTCATGATTGTTGCCTTTCCGCTGAAGCTTGCGGGATGCGCAAGGTCAGAGTCGCTCCTCGTCCGATTCCACCGTCGACGGTGAAGGAACCGCCGAGGGCCCTGGTGCGCTCTGCAATGTTGCGCAGGCCGAGACCGGCGTGGGTTGGGTTTGCCGGGTCGAAGCCGGTGCCGTTGTCCGCAATGCTCAGCTCCAGCCGGTCTTCCATGAGATTCAGCTCTACGGTCACGGCCGTCGCCCGCGCGTGCTTGATAACGTTGGTGAGCGCCTCGTGGGCGATCTTCAGGAGATGACTTACCTGCTCGACAGGGACATCGCGATCGCCAGCCCCATTCACTACCAACTCGCCCTCGATCAGGGAGTTGATGCGGAACTCGCGAACCAACCGGTCAAGACCCGCCACGAAATCCGCATCCGCGGGCGCGGTTGGCTGGAGGGCGAAGATGTAGTTCCGCACGTCATTGATGATGTCGTTCAATTGCTCGACGGACCTGCCAAGCCGCTCAGGAATGGTCTTGGGTTTATCCGACTGCTCAATGCATTGTTCGAGGTTGAGCCCGATGGCGTAGATGTCCTGAATAATGCCGTCGTGCAGATCCTGGGCGATTCGTTCTCGCTCCTCGAGAACGGCCAAGACCTGCTGCTGCTCGTGAAGCTTGGCGTTTTCGATGGCGATGGCCGCCTGAGCGGCAAGCAGAACCACCTTGTCCTCGTCGTCTTGAGTGAACTCCAAACCATCCCGCTTGTTGGTCAGCTTCAGGTTGCCGATGACATGGCCCTTGGCGACGACGGGCACTCCCAGCAGCGTCTTCATGCGCGGATGGCCGGGAGGAAAACCCACCGACAGGGGGTGCTTGCTTATATCAGGAATGCGCAGCGCCCTATCTCCGTCGGGCAAGACGGCCATCACTCCCAAGCCTTTGGGGAACTCCTTGATCTGCGACTTTGCTTCCGGGCTCAGGCCGGAGGTAATGAGCCGCTCGATCTTCTTCTGGTCGTCGAGGACGGCGAGGACGCCATAGCGCGCCCCGACCAGCTCCCTACTGAGGTCCACGACCTTTTGGAGAACTGCCTCGAAGGACAGCTCGGCCGTGAGGGCCATGCCAGCCTCGCGCAATGCAGCCAACTGCTCAGCCTGGTTATGGGCGGCCGTGTACAGGTCGGATATCTCCCGGTTGCGCTCGAGAATCTGCTGGTGCATACCCTCGATGGCGCCGAACACCACTCGGGAGAAGGCCCAAATGCCGGCGAGCGCTACTCCCCACACGACGAGATAGCCGGGAAACTGATGAAGGGTCCCCGGAAAGACGAAATGCCTCAGGTAATCCATGGCGAGCAGAAAGGCGATCGGTAGGAGTACCGATAGTTTTCGCAAGGTGCCAATGGAGACAGCTGAGAACCTCTTGGCCAGATTCCAACGCAGACCGATATTTCCGGAGGCCACAGAGCCCATTTCACCGCTCCTTTCCGTGAAGCCCCTATATATGATCATACTACCTGAACCCGGCATTGCGCAACCATGACGAAAGTCACAAATCAGGCGGCCAAAACATGACTTTCGTCATATTCTCCTTGGTGACTAATGCGACTGGCATGTTGGAAGCAGCCGGATTAAGATCGAGATAAGGAGTTATGCGGTTATGCGGGGCAGAAGGCGATCTGCCGCATCGGCGTAGGGGCGAAGCATTCGCAGAACCAGGCGGTTCTAATCTCCCAATAATCTTTGCGAATGCTTCGCCCGCTCGGTTCGTCGCTGCATCAAGTCTGTTCGCGCCACAGGCTTCGTGAAAGAACAGGAGCAGGACGGGCGAAGCATTGGCGAATGGGAGTGAAGGGTTAGTCGAAGGTCCCGCGCCAATGCTTCGCCCCTACGGACGGCAGTTCTCACCAGTTGAGCCACCGCGTAACTCCCGTAATTGATGGAGGAGGCAAGGCCGATGAGAGGTGCCAGGCCAGGCGCCGCAAGAACATACGCCAGGGTTGCAGTCGTAGTCTTCTTGCTCGGCGTCTTGGCGCTCTTGACGTTTTCCAGTATACAGGCAGCGCCGGCGGACGATGGAAAGGCCGTCTTCGATCAGAAGTGCAAAGCTTGCCATACCATCGGCGGGGGCAGGCTGGTTGGCCCCGATCTCAAGGGCCTGACGGAGCGGCGGGATAAAGCTTCGGCGGTACGCTTTGTCGTGGCGCCGTCGGGGGGAATGCCCAACCTGGGAATCTCGCAGCAAGACGCCGAGAACGTCGTCGCCTACATCGAAGGGATGTCCAAAGGCGCGACCGGGCAGGCGCCGATGGCGCAGCAGGCGTCGCCCGTACAGGCAACCGACGACGACGTTGAGCGGGGCAGGCAGTTGTTCACTGGCGGCGTGGGACTGGGCAACGGCGGCGTCGCCTGCGCCTCCTGCCACAACGTCTCGGGCGCCGGACTGCCCTTGGGCGGCAATCTCGCCAAAGACCTATCCACGGCCGGCTCCACGCTCGGACCCGACGGCATTCGCTCGATACTACAGACCACGCCCTTTCCGCTAATGCGAGAGGCCTACGCCGGGCATCCGCTGACGGAGGCCGAGATCGGTTATCTGACTGCTTTCCTGCAAAAGGCCAGCAGCGCGGGACAGCCGGTGCAGTCGGGAATGGTCATCCTCTATCCTAGTCTGGCAGTCGCCGGTCTGATCGTCGTCATGGCCCTTTTCCAGATCGCCTGGCGGGGGCGACTTCGGGGAGTTCGCCAATCTCTAGTCAAAGGGGGCTCAAAGTGAGCTGGATTCAGGATATCGTCAGTCCCCCGCAGCGGCGGTGGGAGGAGTTCTACCGCAATCGCTGGCAGCACGACAAGGTGGTTCGCAGCACCCATGGCGTCAACTGCACGGGGGGCTGCTCCTGGCAGGTTTTCACCAAGGATGGGATCGTGACCTGGGAGACGCAGGCCCTGGACTATCCCGATTTTGACCAGTCCATGCCTCCCTACGAGCCACGGGGATGCCAGCGAGGCATCTCGTTCTCTTGGTACATCTACAGTCCCATTCGAGTAAAGTACCCTTACATGCGGGGTGCCTTGGCCGATCTGTGGCGGGCGGCGAGGGCGCAGCATGCAGATCCAGTGGCTGCCTGGGCCTCTCTGGTCGAGAACCCGGAGGAGAGGGCCAAGTACCAACGGGCGCGCGGCAAGGGCGGCTTCCGCCGGACCACGTGGGACACCGCGGTGGAGATCGTCGCCGCATCCATGATCTACACAGCTAAAAAGCACGGGCCAGATCGGGTCATCGGCTTCTCGCCTATTCCCGCCATGTCCCAGCTCTCCTACGGCGGCGGGTCGCGTCTGCTCCAACTCTTCGGTGGGGTTAACCTCAGCTTCTACGACTGGTATTCTGACCTCCCGCCCGCGTCGCCCGAGATGTGGGGCGAGCAAACTGACGTTCAGGAAAGCGCCGATTGGTATAAAGCCAAATACGTCGTGTCGATGGGGGCCAACCTGAACATGACGCGGACGCCCGACGTCCACTTCGTGGCCGAGGGCCGGCACGAAGGAGCGAAGGTCACGGTCTTGTCGCCCGCCTTCAGCCAAGTGGCGAAATACTCGGACTGGTGGATCCCGGTTCACGCTGGCCAAGATGGCGCCTTCTGGATGGCCGCCAATCATGTCATCCTCAAGGAATTCTACATCGACCGGCAGGTTTCCTACTTCGTCGATTACATCAAGCAGTACACCGATTCGCCATTCTTGGTCGAGCTAAAGCGGAATGGCGACGCCTTCGAGGCCGGCCGCTTCGTACGCGCCAAAGCCGTGTCACGCTACCGCGAGGTGGAGAACGGCGACTGGAAGTTCCTGATATTCGACCGCAAGACCTCCCAGCCGAGAATGCCCAAGGGGGCGATGGGACATCGCTGGGCCAAGCAGGAAACGGGAAAGTGGAACCTCGAGATGAAGGATGGCGTAGACGATTCGGCTCTTGACCCCGTGCTCTCCTTCATCGCCGACGCCGACGAAGTAGCGCAAGTGGAGTTCCACGACTTCGAGAACCGCTCGGCGTCCTATCGGGGAGTGCCGGTGAAATACCTCGACACGGAGGAGGGGCGGGTTCCCGTGGCCACCGTCTTCGATTTGATGCTGGCCCGCTTCGGCGTGCCGCGCGATCTGCCAGGCGATTATCCTGCCTCCTATGACGACGAGAAAACCTACACGCCGGCCTGGCAGGAGAAGTACACTGGCATCGACCGCCAGACGGTGATCAAGTTTGCCCGCGAGTTCGCTGGCACCGCCGAGAAGACTCAGGGAAAGTGTACGGTTATCATCGGGGCGGGCGTCAACCACTGGTACCACAATAATCTGATCTACCGGTCCGCCATCACCGCCTTGATGTTCACCGGCTGCATCGGCCGAAACGGGGGCGGGTTGGCCCACTACGTTGGTCAGGAGAAGCTGGCCACGGTGGCCCCTTGGTCCACCATCGCTTTGGCCAATGATTGGATCGGTGCTCCCCGGCTCCAAAACGCCCCCTCATACCACTACGTGCACTGCGACCAATGGCGGTATGAGGGGAGCTTCACCAAGTATGAAGCGACGCCGGGCAAGAGCGAGTTGGCGAAGGGCCACACCATAGACATGCAAGCCAGAGCCGTGCACATGGGCTGGCTGCCCTTCTTCCCCCAGTTCAATGCCAATTCCCTCGAGCTGGTGGATGAGGCTAAGAAGGCGGGAGCGCAGACGGACGCCGAGGTCGTCGCCTGGGTAGTCCAGCAGCTCAAGGAGAAGAAGCTGCGCTTCGCCATGGACGACCCGGATGCGCCGGAGAACTGGCCGCGACTGTGGCTCATCTGGCGGGGGAATGCGCTGATGTCCAGCGCTAAGGGCCACGAGTACTTCCTCAAGCACTACTTGGGGACTCACACCAACTTGAACGCCGTCGAGCTAGCGGAAGGGCAGGCCGAGGAGGTCGAGTGGCGACCCGAGGCGCCGGTGGGGAAGATGGACCTCATCGTGGATATCAATTTTCGCATGGACACCTCGGCTCTCTACTCCGATATCGTTCTTCCGACCGCCACCTGGTACGAAAAGGACGACCTGAACTCGACTGACCTTCACACCTACATCCATCCTCTTTCCGAGGTGGTTCCGCCCTGCTGGGAGTCGAAGAGCGATTGGGAGATATTCAAGACCCTCGCCAAGCGGCTCAGCGAGCTCGCCAAGGTTCATCTGCCGGAGCCGGTGAAGGACGTTATCGCCGCGCCGCTGGCCCACGATTCCGCCGACGAGATCGCCCAGCCGCGGGTCGAGGACTGGACCAAGGGCGAGTGCCCGCCGATTCCCGGCAAGACCATGCCCCACCTGCGAGTGCTGGAGCGGGATTACGTCAATCTGTATAACCGCTTCATTTCCTTCGGTCCGCTGGCACGGCGAAACGGGTTAGGGGCCCACGGCGCCAGATGGGGTATCGAGGAGTTCTACGATGAGCTCCTCAAGAACAACCCGACGCAGCAATGGGGCGGGGAGAGATACCCATCCTTGTCCGACGCCGTGGAAGCGGCCAACGTGATCCTGCACCTTGCGCCGGAGACCAACGGTGAGGTGGCCTACAAGGCTTTCAAAGAGCATGAGAAGAAGGTCGGGCTGCCGTTGGCCGATCTGGCCGAGGGCGTGAGGGGCAAGAAGAGCAGCTTCATGGATATTCAGGCGCAGCCGGCCAGGCTGCTCACCAGTCCCTGCTGGTCTGGCATCATCAACGACGGGCGTTCCTATTCGCCGTTCACCATGCAGGTTGACCGGCTGGTGCCCTGGCGGACACTGACCGGGCGCCAGCAGTTGTACCACGACCACGAAGTATACATTGCCTTCGGCGAGAATCTGCCCACCTACAAGCCAAGCCCCGATCCGAAGGCCTACGGAAACTTCAACCGGACCCAGCCCGAGGGGAGGAGCATCATGCTCAACTATCTTACTCCCCACGGCAAGTGGCACATCCATTCCACGTATTACGACAACCATCGAATGTTGACCCTCTCCCGCGGCATGGAGCCTTTCTGGATCAACGAGAAGGATGCGGAAGAGATCGGCGTCGTAGACAACGACTGGGTGGAGGTCTACAACGACAACGGCGTGGTGGTCACCAGAGCAGTGGTGAGCGCCAGAATCCCGCAGGGGGTTTGCATCATCTATCACTCGCCGGAGCGGACGATCTCCGTTCCCAAGTCGCCCCTCAGAGGAAATCGACGGGCAGGTGGGCACAACAGCCTGACGCGAATTCACCTCAAGCCAGTGCTCATGGCGGGTGGCTACGGGCAGTTCACTTACCACTTCAATTACTGGGGGCCCACCGGCGTGAATCGAGATACCCACATCTTCGTGCGCAAGCTCGAAGGCGAACCAGTGTTTTAGACGGGAGAGAAACATGGACGTTAGACTTCAACTATCGATGGTATTTCATCTGGATAAGTGCATCGGCTGCCACACGTGCAGCGTCGCCTGCAAGAACATCTGGACGGACCGGAAGGGCGCCGAGTACATGTGGTGGAACAACGTCGAGACCAAGCCAGGAACGGGCTATCCCACCCAGTGGGAGGACCAGCAGAAATATCGCGGCGGCTGGGAGGTCAAAGGGGACTCGCTCAAGCCGAGACTGGCCGGGCGCCTCGGACGGCTGGCCAACATCTTCTTCAATCCGTACCTGCCCTCGCTCGACGACTACTACGAGCCCTGGACCTACAAATACGACGACCTGTTCAATGCGCCCGCCGGCGACGACCAGCCCACGGCGCGCCCTATCTCGATGATCACCAAGGAACCCATGAACATCGAGGCTGGTCCCAACTGGGACGACGACCTCAGCGGCTCGCCGGTATACGCCAGAAACGACGTCAACATGAGCGAGCTGACAGACGAGGAGCGGGAGTCCCTGTTCCAGCTCGAGCGCATGGTGTTCTTCTATCTGCCCCGGATTTGCAACCACTGTCTGAACCCGGCCTGCGTCGGCGTTTGTCCCGCCGGGGCGATCTACAAACGGGGTGAGGACGGCATCGTCCTCGTCAGCCAGGAGAAATGCCGGGGTTGGCGGTTCTGCATTTCCGGCTGTCCCTACAAGAAAGTTTACTACAACTGGGGGACCGGCAAGTCCGAGAAGTGCATCCTTTGCTTCCCCAGGGTAGAAACGGGCCAGGCTCCTGCCTGCTTCCATACGTGTGTGGGCCGGATCCGTTACATGGGCGTCCTCCTGTACGATGGAGACCGGATCGAGGAGGTGGCAAAAGCGCCGGAAGAGAAACTGGTACTGGCTCAGCGCAGCCTCATCCTCGACCCCAACGATCCCGAGGTGGTGTTGGCAGCAAAGCGAAAGGGCATTGCCGAGGACCTCATCGCCGCCGCCCAGAAGTCTCCCGTGTACCGGTTCGTCAAGGAATGGGAGGTAGCGCTGCCACTGCACGCCGAGTTCCGGACGCTGCCCATGTTGTTCTACGTGCCGCCGCTGCTGCCGGTGGCGGCTTCGGTTGAAAGTGGCAGCTACGATCTTTCGGACGGCGATTTCTTCGGCAGCGTCGAGAAAGCGCGGGTCCCGGTTAAGTACATGGCCTGTCTCTTCTCCGCGGGGGACGAGGAGATGGTCAAGGGAGTGCTCCGAAAGCTGATGGCAGTCAGGGCCTACAAGCGCTACGAGACCGTGGGAGATATCGACGCGAGGCGCCTGTCGGCGATCATGCAGGAGGCAGGCTGTACCATGGAAGTGGCAGAGCAGATCTTCCGTCTGACGTCCCTCCCGCGCTTCAAGGACCGGTTCGTCCTACCGGCCAGCCATCGGGAGCAGTTCGTCGAGACCGTGGAAGACGTTTCGTCGCACAAGGGTCAAATCGGGGTCGGCTTTGGCTTTGGCACCCCAGCCAAGCGAGGTCTGTGATGAAAGACAACGACACGCGGCTAGCCTTCAGCCTCTATGCCGACCTCATATCATATCCGCAGGGCATTTCGCTGGAGGCGGCGAGAACGGCAGCCGGGCATCTCTTGACAGGGGTTCCCGAAGCGGCGCGGGAGATGGAAGCGTTCCTCGATTCTGCCGCCACAACGGGAGTCGAGGGACTCGAGGAGATCTACACGCGGACCTTCGACATCACGCCGACGACGAACGCCTACGCCGGCTACCATCTGTTCGGGGAGAGCTACAAACGTGGTCTGTTTCTGGTGCGACTGCAAGAGGAGTACCGCAAGCACGGCTTCTCCGCCGGCAGCGAGCTGCCTGACCACTTGGGCGTGATACTCAGATTCTTGGGCCTGGCCGCCGACCAGGAGTTCGTGCAGCCCCTTCTGGGCGAGTGCCTTCTCCCGATGGCGGAGAAGATGGAGGCCGACTTCAAGGACGCCGACAACGGCTACAAACACCTGATCGGCTCGCTAAAGTGCTTCCTCGGCCAGCAGTGTCGGGAAACAGCAAATGTAGGAGGTTTGTGAGATGATTGACCTTCTTCTCTACGGGGTGTTCCCTTACGTGGCCATAGTTCTGGCGGTGGTGGTCTCGATCTGGCGCTTCTCCACCAACCAGTTCAGCTACTCCAGCTTGTCCTCCCAGTTTCTGGAGGGGCGAAAGCTGTTCTGGGGGTCGGTTCCCTGGCACATCGGGATCGGCCTGCTTCTCATTGGCCATCTCATCGGCGTGTTTCTTCCGGCCAGCGTGAGGGCGTTCAATGGTGCTCCCATTCGGCTCTACATTCTGGAGGGCACGGCCCTCGCCCTGGGGCTGATGGCCTTGGTCGGACTCATCGTACTGGCGGCTAGGAGAATGGGCGATAGCAGGGTGCGCTCGGTCACTACCACCATGGACGCCCTGGTGCTCGTCCTTCTCCTGGTTCAGGTTCTCACCGGAGTGGGGACGGCGTTGTTCTATCGGTGGGGCTCGTTTTGGTTTGTCAACACCGCTACACCTTATCTATGGTCGCTGGCGACCCTTTCCCCGAAATGGGACTATATGGTTTCCATGCCGATCACGGTGAAGCTACATGCGCTTAACTTCTTCGTGCTGGTCGCCATCTTCCCGTTCAGCCGGCTGGTGCACATCGTATCGGCGCCCCTGAGCTATCTATGGCGGCCTTATCAGCTTGTTCGCTGGAATCTGCCAATGTCACGATCTCTAGACTAGGAAGGAGACTATTCCGTTGGAAAGCCTGGGCAACCGTGGTTTCTGGAAGGCAGGGCATGTTGGCACCCTGCTGACATCCCTCTTCTATTTCGATATGTGCTTCGCCGTGTGGACGATCAACGCGGCGATGGCGCCCTACATAAGCGAGCACTTCAAGCTATCGCCGGCTGAGACGGGCCTAATGCTGGCGGTGCCAACCTTTGCCGGCTCGGCGCTGCGCATTCCTCTGGGAATCCTGGCGCAGTACGTTGGCCGCAAGTTCACCGCCCAGATAAACATGGGCATCGTCGCCATCGGGCTGTTTCTGAGCTTCTTTCTCACCAACACTCTGACCGGCGTGGCGGCCATGGGTGTCCTTCTCGGCGTAGCGGGCGCCTCGTTCGGCGTCGCCCTCTCGTTGGGTTCTGGCTGGTATCCGCCGAAATACAAGGGCCTCGCCATGGGTATCGCCGGCGCTGGCAACAGCGGCGCGGTCATCGCCAGTCTATTCGCTCCAGCCCTGGCCAAGGCGTTTGGCTGGCAGTTGGTGTACGAGTTCGCCATACTGCCCATGCTGGTGGCCATGGTCCTGATGCACATCTTCGCCAAGGAGCCCCCCGATCGCGAGGAGAGACATCGCTTCGCCGACTACCTCAAGATCCTCGTGAGCCGGGACGCCTGGGTTTTCAATCTCATGTACATGCTGACATTTGGCGGCTACATTGGCCTGACCAGCTTTTTGCCGACGCTGTTCTACTCGCAGTACTCCATCCCTAAAGAGAGCGTCGGGCAGTACGCCGCAGGCATCATCGTCATGGCAAGCATCCTCCGGATCGCGGGCGGCGGCGTCGCCGATAAGGTGGGTGGGCTTCGCATGCTATTGGGCTTGTCCGCCATAACCATACTGCTCACCTTGGCTGCTTCTACCCTGCCAGCCAGCCCGTTGGTTATGGTAATAATCCTCGCCCTCTGTTTCTCGGCGATGGGAGCGGGCAACGGGGCTGTCTTCCAACTGGTTCCCCTCCGCTTCAAGAACACGACCGCGGTCGCCAGCAGCCTCGTGGGGGAATTCGGTGGTCTGGCCGGCGCTTTCCTGCCATATGCAATGGGAATCGGCAAGGAGGCGACAGGTACCTTTGCTCCCGGTTTCCTCGCCGGCTCCGTCCTCGCCCTCGCCGTTTTGGTCGCTCTGCTGGTCGTTACGGGTCAGTGGACGGCCAACTGGGTAGGCGCTGGCGGCAAAGCTCTCCAGGTTGATGAGCCAAGACCGGTTGCCATCGAGCAAACCGGGATGGCTGCGTAGGAGGTGTTGACATAATGGCCACTCAAGCTGTAGCCCGGGATACCGGCAAATGGACGCCAGAAGATCCAGTCTTCTGGCGAGCCACGGCCCGGCCGATCGCCTATCGGACGATTGCAATAACCACTCTGGCGCTCTTGTTGTCGTTCGCGACCTGGTACATGTGGAGCGCGGTGGTGGTCAACCTCAACAGTGTCGGTTTCAATTTTTCGGTGAACGACCGTTTTTGGCTGGCGGCTATGCCTGGCTTGTCTGGTGCCACGCTTCGCTTCATCCACAGCTTCCTGATCCTCCGGTTCGGCACCAGGACAGTTCTCACCCTATCGACCGGAGCGATGCTGATTCCCGCCATTGGACTCGGTATGGCGGTGCAAGACCCCGCTACGCCATATTGGGTCTTGATGGTTCTGGCGGCTCTTGCCGGCTTTGGCGGCGGCAACTTCGCCTCGTTCATGTCAAGCACGAGCCTCTACTTCCCTAAAGCGCAGCAAGGCACCGCCCTTGGCATACAGGCTGGCATCGGCAACTTTGGCGTCAGCTTGGTCCAGTTTGTAGTTCCTATCATCATCACCAGCTCAGTATTTGGCGTACTCGGTGGGGAGCCGCAAACAATAGCTAGCGGGAACACCACCAAGTCGATGTGGTTGCAGAATGCCGGTTATATCTGGGTGATTCCCGTAGTGATCTCGACCATTCTGTGCTGGTTTGGCCTGGTCAACTTGCCGATAAGGCGCCCGGTAAGCCGGCAACTGGTGATCTTCAGGCGGAAGCACACCTGGATCATGCTCCTTCTCTACATCATGACCTTCGGCTCCTTCTCGGGCCTGTCGGCGTCCTTCCCGCTCCTGATCAAGGAGATCTTCGGTGGTTTGCCCAACGCCCCGGTCCCTCTGGCCTACGCCTTCTTGGGTCCCTTGATCGGGTCTCTGGTTAGACCACCGGCGGGCTGGATCTCCGATAAGGTCGGCGGTGGAGTTGTCACGGCCGTGTGCAGCGTTCTACTCTGCATCGGGGCTATCGGCGTCACCTTCACCACCGCTCCTCAGAGCGCCGCCGACTTCACGCCCTTCCTGGTCTGGATGCTGATCCTGTTCCTCGCCGCCGGCATTGGCAACGGGTCGACCTTCCAGCAGATTCCCTTCATCTTCCCGCCCGAAGAGGCGGGGCCGGTTCTCGGCTTCACGTCCATCGCCGCCTACGGCTCCTTCTTCTTCCCGATTCTGTTCGGCTGGTCGCTGACGAACTTCCATTCGGCCAACGCCGCCTTCTACATCTTCTTCGCCTTCTTTGTGGTGTGCGCCGTCCTCAACTGGTGGTACTACACCAGGCGCGGCTGCGAAAAGCCCTGCAAGCCGCGCGCTGCCGTGCCCACGACGGCCGCCGCTCGCTGATCTCAGCTTGGGATGGAGGCGCCAGCACTGCCTGGCGCCTCGACCTCTCCCGAGCCGCTATGACCTGCGAGGGCGGGGGCCACCTCGCTGTCATTCCCCACTCAGAGATGACATTGGCTCAGCATCATGAGCATAAATGATCTGTTGCGTAGCGACAAGAATGGTACGGTAGAGCAAGCAGCAATCGGCTTGCCCCCCAAAATAGGGCGTAAGCGCTTGCTATGCTGGGTTAATCATGTTATAGTTTGTTAAACTCTAGGTTCAGGAAAACCAATGATCTGTCGTGTTCTTGGCTCACCAGAATGGATCAGGGAATTGCGGGCGCAGCTTGGCCTGACGCAGCGCGAGCTTGCCGACCGCCTGGGCATCACGTTCGTGACGGTCAGCCGCTGGGAAAACGGCAAGGCCCAACCGGGAGGCCTTGCTCTCAAGGCCCTGAGGGGACTGGCCAAGACCGCAGTGCCCTCAAGGCCGGTGAACCTGGAGCCATTCCCGCTGGGGGAGCGGCCCGGCGACTACGATCCACAAGGCGCAGCGCGCCTCCCCGATTTTCTAGCAGATCCTGAAGTGGTCCGGTTGTTTGTGGAGGGAGAACGGCTGCGCTTTGGGCACCTGTTTAGCCCCGTCTTCGGAACCGAAACCGCGCTCATAGACCCGTTGCCCCACCAGATCGTCGCCGTCTACCAGCACATGCTGCCCCAGCCTCGCCTGCGCATGCTGTTGGCCGACGACGCTGGCGCCGGCAAGACCATTATGTCGGGCCTCTACATCCGCGAGATGCTCGGCCGTCGCCTCATCCGTCGCGTTCTCATCATATCGCCAGCCGGCTTAGTGGGTAACTGGAAACGCGAGTTGAGCACCCTGTTCGCCCTTCGCTTTCGGGAGGTGACCGGTCTGGACTGTCGGGCCGACAACCCCTTCATGGGGGCCGGAAGCGACCTGGCTCTGATTAGCCTCGACACAATCACGGGCGACAGGGTCTTTGAGCGTCTTGCCGCCCCCGAAACGCATCCCTACGACCTCGTCATATTCGACGAGGCGCACAAACTGAGCGCCGCGAGAAACACTGATTTCACCTATGACACGACCGACCGGTATAAGCTGGCCGAGTTGCTTGCCGGCGCTGAACCGCTTCAGGAGAGCCGTCCACCTCGCCGGCTGCCGTGGCACGCCCACCACCTGTTGCTGCTGACCGCCACGCCCCACATGGGGAAGGATTTCCCTTACTATGCGTTGTGGCGCCTGTTGGAACCCACCATGCTCCGCACCATCGATGCTTTCAACGATTTCTCGTCCGAGGCGCGGGCATCCCACTTCATCCGGCGGACCAAGGAGGAAATGGTGCGGTTCGATAGGACGCGCATCTACCCATCACGGGAGAGCATGACGCCGAGCTACGACCTCAACTGCTTGGAGGAGGAGCTATACGGCGAGCTTACAGCCTATGTCCGTATCTATTACAATCGGGCCAAAATGCTCAACCGCTCTGCCGCCAGGCTAGCCATGAGCGTCCTCCAGCGGCGGGCGGCCAGTTCCACCTGGGCGCTTCTGCTTTCCCTCAAACGCCGGCTGGAGCGGTTGGACGGCTACATCGCGGCCTTTGCGGCACAGGAGATTACAACAGAGCGATTCGGCTACCAGCAGTCGCGCCTCCATGTCCGCGATCTGGAGGAGGAGATGACGGGCGACGAGGAGTCAGCGGAGGATGGCACAGAGCAAAGGGACCTGGTGGAAGATGAGGCGATGCTAGGTACCGCTGCAAGTAATCTGGCCGAACTCCAAGCTGAAAGGCTGCAGGTTCTTGACCTACTCGACCTGGCCCAGCGTACGTACGAGGCCGGAGAGGAATCCAAGTTCGAGAAGCTGCGAGATCTCATTCAAGACCAGAGGTTCAAGGGCGAGAAGCTCTTGATATTCAGCGAACATCGCGACACCATGGATTTCCTCGTGCGCAAATTGGAGGGCATGGGTTATACGGGCGAGGTGGCGCGAATACACGGTGGCATGCCTTACCCGGAGCGCGAAGTTCAGATGGAGGAGTTCAGGAAGAACTGTCGCTTCATGGTGGCGACGGATGCGGCCGGGGAAGGCATCAACCTGCAGTTTTGCTGGATCATGGTCAACTACGATATTCCTTGGAATCCCGCTCGCGTCGAACAGAGATTTGGCCGTATCCACCGCTACAAGCAGGAACACGACCCGGTCGTGCTCGTCAACCTTGTCGCCAGTGGTACGCGCGAGGGGAAGGTACTCAGGACCCTCTTGGAGAAGATGGAGAGCATCCGACGCGAGCTGAGATCTGACAAGGTGTTCGACGTTATCGGTCGCCAGTTCCAAGGAGTGTCGCTCAGCGATCTGATCATGCGGGTGGTGGTAGACGACGAAAGCGAGGAAGGCTGCCGGCAGATCGAGGGAATTCTCACCATTGAACAGGTAAAGGCGATTGAGGAGGCAGATGCGAGGCTGCGGGCTAGCGGGGGCGATGTATTATCACAGCTTCCGGCGCTCCAGGCCCAACGGGAGCAGGACCAGTTGAGACGCCTCTTGCCAGGGTACGTTCGGCGATTCCTCGAGAAATCTGCTCCATATCTGGACGTAAGGTTCAGTGGCGACATCGACGAGACGTTTCGGTTGGACGGGTTGCCGCTCCCCCTGGCAATGGCGCTGGAGGAGGAGACGGGGGGCAAGACGATCCCCATGACGGTTCATAAGCCAGACTTATCAGAGGAGGTGCTATTTCTCCGCCCCGGAGAGACGTTCTTCGATCAGTATCGGGCGTTTTTCGCCGATCGATTCGGCGGTGAAGCCAGACGGGGCGGCGCCTTCGTCGATCCCTACGCTACTGAGCCATACCTATTTCACGTGGCTACCGTACCCATTGTCCGGTGCGCCGATCCGGCGTATCCGGAGGCATTTGGCGCCGACCAGATCCTTGACCATCGTCTGATGGCCATCACGCAGACTCTGGATGGCCGAGCTCACGAGGTCCCCGTGGAGCTATTGATGGTTCTGCGGCCAATCAGGCAGGTGGCATCTGCAACGCTGCCCTCGATCCAACTCGTTTCGGATATCCTCGCCTCGGCCACAGCTTTCGTCGAGGATGCTGCCGCTAAGCCGATCGTCGAGCGATGGAGGACGCAGTTGGCGACCTCAGTGAAAGAGCGTGAGGCGTTTCTCCAGATAAGCTTCGACTATCAGGAGGCCGAGCTCGCTGCCACCAGATTGAAGCTGAGGCAGCGGGCCGATACCGGAAATGCGGCTGCCAAAAGGTCCTTGGAGGGCGTGCGACAGAGGCAGCGAGCCTTAGCGGCCGAGCGAGAAAGGGCGCTGGCTATCCTCAGAAGGGAGCCCGAACTGATCGGGCACGGCGAAATCAGTTTCCTGGCCCACGCCTTGATCCTTCCCTCATCCGATCCGGACGAGCGGGAGAGGCACGACAAGGAAATCGAGCAGATAGCCATGCGAGTAGCCCGAGCCTATGAAGAGTCCTTCGACGCCAGGGTGGAGGACGTATCAGACCCAACCCTGAAAATGGGTTTTGACCTGCGGTCCCGACGCCATGACGGTGAGGAACGGTGCATCGAGGTGAAGGGACGCCGGGCCGTGGGCGACGTCGAGCTAACCGAAAACGAGTGGGCCAAGGCGGCCAACTTGCGAGAGCAATACTGGCTCTACGTTGTCTTCGACTGCGTCGCCGCGCACCCGCGTTTGCTGCGTGTGCAAGACCCCTTCGCGAAGCTATTGGTGAGAGCCAAGGGCGGGGTCGTGATAGATCAGGTGAGTGTGTTTGAAGCGGCGGAGCAGTTTAACCCGTGAACAAGCTTTGTTGGAGTGGTATAATCTTGAGGGCGGCATAACATGGCTCCTAGAAGAGTCCCTGAGAACGCGGTCAGCTTCATTCGCGACTGCATCGAGCGAGGCCGGATTCTATGGACCTATCATGTGAACATGCGGCTATCGCGTCGATTTATTCCGCGAGAGGCCATCCATGGGGCGCAGGACACGTACGAACTGGTCGAGGAGTATCCAGACGACAAGTACCTGCCTAGCTATTTGGTTATCGGCCGATATCGACAAGAGACCTTCCACGTGCTGTTCGCCGTCGACGTCGCCGGGGATAATGTGCGTGTAGTCACGGCATACCGCCCGGATCCGAGGGAATGGGAGCCCGATCAGAAGACGAGGAGACCAAAGACGTGAGATGCACGAATTGTGGGGGGGAACTGAAGGCGACGAGGACCGATCTGCCGTTCAAAGTGCGGGAGACTGGCATTGTAATTCTGAAGAGTCTCCCGGTTAGGCAGTGCGAGAACTGTTCAGAGTATCTCATCGACGACGCCGTTCTCCGTCGAGTCGACGAGATCCTTGCCATGGTTGATAGGGAAGCCGAGCTTGAGATCATCCGTTATGCCGCCTGACCCGATCGAGGCCGCTTTTCGAGCTGGCGGGTGCTGGTGCGTGGCGGGTAACAACCTGGACCGTGGCATCGAAGCGTGAGACCGACCGAGTAGGTGATGGTGCAGATGGCGCAGGCAAAGGGTGGTGTAGCCTCTGATCAACCAGGCGTGTTTGACCCATCTGAGGGCCGAGTCTAGAGCGCGCTATGAACCTTGGGCAAGTAGCGGTTCAGCCTTTTGCAAGAGTAGGCAGATGATAGCCAGAGCCTACGAAGAGTCCTTCGACGCCAGGGTGGAGGACGTATCAGACCCAACCCTGAAAATGGGTTTTGACCTGCGGTCTCGACGCCATGACGGTGACGAGCGATGCATCGAGGTGAAGGGACGCCGGGCAGTGGGCGACGTCGAGCTAACCGAAAACGAGTGGGCCAAGGCGGCCAACCTGCGAGAGCAGTACTGGCTCTACGTCGTCTTCGACTGCGCCGCCGCCCACCCGCGTCTGCTGCGCGTGCGGGATCCGTTTGCGACGCTGCTGGTGCGAGCAAAGGGCGGCGTTGTGATAGGTGAAGCCAGCGTATTTGCGGCTGCGGAGGAACTCAACTCATGATCGTGGAGTGGTATAATCTTGAATTGGAGGACGAGTCATGAAGGATTATCACATCAACATATTCTACAGCGAGGCTGATGGTGGATATATAGCTGACGTCCCTGACTTGAAGGCATGCTCTGCTTTCGGGGAGACGCCCGCGGAGGCGCTGGCGCAAGTCGAGATCGCCAAAGCAGCCTGGCTGGAAGCGGCGCGCGACGAGGGCAAGCCCATCCCCCGTCCTAGGTACCGGCCAGCCATTTATCAAGCGGTGTCCTGAACCATGGCTTGGGGAATGGGAGCCCGATCAGAAGATGAGGAAACCGAAGACATGAGATGCACAGTCTGTGGACCCGAACTGAAGGCAACGAGGACAGATCTGCCGTTCAAAGTGCGGGAGACAAGCATTGTAATTCTGAAGAGTCTCCCGGTCATGCAATGCGAGAGTTGTTCCGAGTATCTTATCGACGACACCGTGCTCGGTCGGGTCGACGAGATCCTTGCCATGGTTGATAGCGAGGCCGAGCTCGAGATCATCAGTTATGCTACCTAAGCCGGTCGGGCTATCATTCGGGTTTGGCGAGCGTCGGCGTGCCGGTCGAGGCCGCCAACCTTCGGGAGCAATACTGGCTGTACGTAGTGTTTGACTGCGCCGCTACGTACCCGCCTCGGCTGCGAGTTGCAGATCCCTTTGCGACGCTACTGGTGCGAGCAAAGGGCAGTGTGGTGATCGGTGAGGCGAGTGTGTTCGGAGCAGCAGAAGAATAAGAACAGTTCCTGTGAGGCTCAGTAAAGCCCTCAACCAATTGAAACACGGAGGCTGGAACAATGGCGAGCCAGGAGAAGTGGCAAAGGATCGTAGAGGCTTATCGAGGGATAGCATCAATGGGCTACCGCCCTGCAGCTCCCAGCGACGGGCATGGCGGCATAACTGTCCCCGTAAGGGAACTGGAGGTAGACATTGAAGGGCGGGAATACGGTCAGAGGTTTCTGCAGGAGGAAGATGAGGGTGTCTACTGGGCAGGCTGCACCGACTTCCGATCGCTCCGCGCGGCTATTTGGGCTCTTGAGGCATTTCGCTTGATGAATGCTGGCAGCTTTGGAGGCGAAACCATCGTTCCCAAGCTGCTCAGGATGGCAGCGGAGGAATACGAGCGAGAAATGGGACCATCATTACGGCGAAGTCGATGACTGACGATCGTCCCCGCCTAATCGAAGTCGCCTTTCCGCTAAAGCAGGCATCCTTGGACTCCGTGCACGAGAAGAACGTTCGCCACGGCCATATTTCCACGCTCCATATCTGGCCGGCCCGCCGCCCCCTCGCTGCCTGTCGCGCTGCGCTCATCGCCACACTTTTGCCCGATCCCGGCAACGACGTCGAGCGTCGCCGTCTGTTGGAGCGTCTGGCTGGCAAAGTAGTAACCAAGGATATCACGAAACGCGTCGGCGGACGCGATATTCCGGTCCGCAAAGAGGAGACGGAGGGCGGCATACTGCATTGGGGCCGGGAGAGTGGACCGGATCTGGATGTTTTCCGCGAGGAGATCAAGAAGGCCTACGGCGGCAGAGCGCCTCGCGTTCTCGATCCGTTTGCCGGCGGTGGCGCCATCCCCCTCGAAGCCATGCGCCTCGGCTGCGAGGCCACGGCCATCGACATCAATCCCGTGGCCTGGTTCATCCTCAAGTGTACGTTGGAATACCCCCAGCGCCTCGCCGGCCAGACCAGACCTGTGCCCCGGTTCGCGCTCGAATGGCCCGAGTTCATGGAGGACTTCCTCAAGAACTCCAGTGGGGGCAGCAAGAAGAGACTCAGCGGCAAGTCGGACGGGGTCCAGACTAGCATGCTGGAGCCGCCCGAGGCCGATTTATCTTGGCACGTTCGGGCGTGGGGCCATTGGGTGCTTCAAAGAGCGAAGGCCGATTTGTATCCCTACTATCCGATGGTTGAGGGCAAGCCTACCGTGGCTTACCTCTGGGCTCGAACTGTCACATGCAAGAACTGTCGCGCTGCCTTGCCATTGCTCAAGACTTTGTGGCTTTGCCGCGCAGGGAGCAAGCGATACCGGCTGAAGATGGTGCCGCGACCCGACAAGTCGCGTGTGCACTTCGACGTGGTACCAGAGCCTATTGTAGGGGAAAGAGGCACCGAGCAGCGAGCTTACGATCAGAGAGTGGGGCACGGAACCATGTCTCGCTCTGGTGCATGGTGTCCATCGTGCGGTGGCCCAGGGACAGTTGCCATGACTATGGATGACATCAAGGCAGAGGGCAAGGCCGGTTGTCTAGGCACCCAGATGACAGCAGTAGTGGTAGATGGTCCTAACGGTAAGGAGTATAGACTCCCCGTCAGTGTGGAGTTGGCTGCCGCAAATGAGTCAGCTAACCGCTTGAAGGAGTTCTACGAAGAGATACCATTTGGAATACCCGCAGAACCGTTGCCCAGCAAAGAGGCGTTGGGATTCCGCATGCCCTTATACGGCTTCGATCAATGGTACAAGCTGTTCACCCCGCGTCAACTAACTGCGCTCGGGGTTTTCGTGAGGCATGCTCGTCACACCCGTGAGGCCCTTCGCGAGGCCGATTATCCCCCGAATTGGATTGAGGCGATCAACGCATATATTACCTGTGTGATTGGAAAGCTTCTAGATTACGGCAACGGCGGATGTTCTTGGTATACACAGAATGAGCAGATTACCCACCTGTTCAATCGGTTCGCGCTGCCCATGAAATGGGACTTCGCTGAGACATCGCCTATGGGCGGCGCCTCTGGCAGTTGGGGTTCAATGCTGCATTCGCTTGCAAAGTCTGTTGCCACTGCAATGGCGCTTCCTGCCGACATGCTGCCTCCGCTGTCTCTACAGCAATCCGCAATCGATCTGCCTGTGTCCAATCTTGATGCGGTAGTTACTGACCCTCCTTATTATGATGCCATTCCTTATTCGGATACGATGGACTTCTTCTACGTATGGCTTCGACGGCTGCTCGCTGGACTCTCACCGGAATTTGACGCAGCCTTCTCTTCGCCGTTGACCCCGAAGTGGGATCACGAAGTTAATGACGGCGAACTGATCGATGATTCTAGCAGGTTTGCAGGGGACGCTGCGAAGTCCAAGGCCGCATATGAGGAAGGGATGTTTCGCGCGTTCCGCGCTGCTAACCAAGCGCTGAAGCCGGAGGGGCGGATGGTTGTGGTGTTTGCCAACAAGCAACCAGATGCGTGGGAGACGTTGGTGTCCTCGGTGATAAGGGCCGGCTTCGTCGTGACAGCAAGCTGGCCGATCCAGACGGAGATGAGCAACCGGACACGCGCCCTTACCTCTGCGGCGCTATCCTCCTCAGTCTGGCTGGTGTGCCGGAAGCGTCCGGAAACGGCTAAGCCCGGTTGGGATAATCGGGTGATGGAAGAGATGCGGGAACGAATATACGACCGTCTTCGAGACTTCTGGGACGCTGGCATTCGAGGGCCGGACTTCGTCTGGGCGGCCACCGGACCCGCTTTGGAGGCCTACAGCAAGCATCCTGTGGTCAAGAAGGCCGACGAGCCCAACGCTGCGCTCACCGTGTCGGAATTCCTGCACGCCGTCCGCCGCATCGTCGTGGATTACGTGGTGGGCCGCGTTCTCTCGCATAACGGCGAGGGCGAGGCCGTGGCCGGCCTGGATAATCCCACCATCTACTACCTGCTCCACCGCCACGATTTCGGCTTCGCCGAGGCGCCCGCCGGGGCTTGCATCCTCTATGCTCAATCCTGCAACCTGCGGGACCGGGATCTGGCCGACCGCTACGACGTTATTGGCTTCACGAGCGGGAGGAATGCAGCGGATCAGGAGGACGAAGACGAAGAGGACGGAACAGATGAAGAGTCTGCGACTAGTGGAAGCCACGTGAAGCTAAAGCGGTGGGACCAGCGTAAGGTCAAGAACATGGGGTCGGACGCGGAGGGCCGAACCGCGCCTCTCATCGATCAGGTGCACCGGATGATGAACCTCTGGCGGGAGGGGGACGTGCGCAAAGTGGATGACTACTTGGAAGATCGAGGGCTGAGGCGTAATCCTGCTTTTCCCAAGCTGCTGCAGGCCCTGATCGAGCTGGCCCGCAAGGACCGGCAGCAGGACGAGGTGGTGCTGGTGGAAACTATTATGAATCACGTCACGGGTCGAGGCGTTCATCCTCAGATGCGGATGATTGTGCCGGGGGGAGATGCATAGCTATGTCAGTCACATTTAAGCAGTCTCAGGCCATTGCCCAGATTGCCACCAAT
This sequence comes from Chloroflexota bacterium, assembly GCA_016190625.1. Lineage (GTDB taxonomy): Bacteria > Chloroflexota > Dehalococcoidia > JACPQF01 > JACPQF01 > JACPQF01. The sequence goes on from JACPQF010000049.1 coordinate 24,052, forward strand.
CTCTATAGCTTTCTGCCTGGCTCCGGAAATGAACGATGGCGTGGACACGTGTCATTCAAGACCGTCGCCCGAGACATCGGCGTCGGTGAGTTGTGGTCAGGCGGAAGTAAAGCACAAGCGATCTCCAGACTACTTGAAGATACGCTCGATAAGCGACCCCAGTGTTTTGAGCCCCTCATTCTCGCCATCGTCCGTAGGGGCCTGACGTACAGGCACAAGAACGGGCGCACTGTTCAGCGTGGCGAGATCGAGCACCTGAACAAGTTGCTGGTTCAGGTAGGGTTCAAATTTCCAGAACTCTGGGCGAGGGAGTTCTTAGAGTCTTTGCCCGATGACGGCCATGGCGAGCCTGAGAATCCGATTGAATCCTCCCAAGGTGCGGGAGAACCATGTTCACTAGCCGCAGCTACTCGCATGACAACTCTGCTTGGAATGCGGGACCGGTATTACTCTCTCGCCACCAATCCCGATAGGCAGGCGGTTGGTTTTGAGCTGGAGAGGTTGCTTAACGATCTCTTTCGTCTGTTTGGCCTCGAACCGCGATCCGCTTTCCGGGTCACGGGAGAGCAGATAGACGGCTCGTTCATCTTGGACTACGAAACCTACTTGGTCGAGGCGAAATGGACTAGCCAGCCCATCTCCCATGGAGACCTTTTGATATTCAAGGGTAAGATCGATGGCAAGTCCGCGCTTACGCGTGGGGTTTGCGTATCCGTCAACGGATTCACGGCTGACGCCATAAAGGCTATCACAACGGGCAAGCAGCCGAGATTCTTTCTTGTCGACGGCTGTGACTTGGCAGCCGTTCTCGAGGGTCAAGTGCAGTTGCCGATTCTCCTTCGGTTTAAGCTACGCAAGCTGACGGAGGAAGGGTCGGTCTTTGTCCCTGCTAGGGAGATTTCGGCCTAGCCAGTAGGCTCAAGGGAGGAAACGTTCAATGGCGGAATCGAGATTTGCGCCGTGGCACCAGGTCACAAAGTTGCGGGACGATCTGCGGTCGGGCGAGCTCGGCCTGAGCATCTTCGCCGCAGACCTGCACGATGTGGTCATGGGTATCGCCCGGGCGGTGTACCAGAAGCCCGAGCAGTTCTTTGCCCTAACCTATCCCACGCTCAACCTGCGAGAGCTGGCCAAGGATGTGATGCTGCGCCTGTTGGGGCAGAACGACCGGGCCGTGCGCCAGTTGGAGCTGACCTACGGCGGCGGCAAGACCCACTCCCTCATTACCCTCTACCATCTCGTGAACGACCCCGCCAGCCTTCCTGATTTGCCGGCGGTTCAGGAGTTTCGCCAGCACGCCGGCGGCATTATGCCGCCAAAGGCCAGAGTCGTTGCCCTTTGCTTCGACAAGTTCGACCCGGAGAGGGGCATGGAGGCCCGCAGCCCCCAGGGGGACGTCCGGTGGCTGCGCCAGCCCTGGAGCGTCATGGCCTTCCAGATCGCCGGGGCCGAGGGACTGCGGTACCTCCACGCCGAGGGCGAGGACCGGGAGCGTGAGAGTCCGCCGGCGGAGAACCTGGTCCGCGAGCTGCTTGCCCGACCCCAGAGCGAGGGGCTGGCCACTCTGGTCTTGATCGACGAGGTTCTCATGTTCGCCCGCGAGAAGGCGGCGCTCGACCAGCGGTGGCGCCATCGCTTGCAGGACTTCTTCCAGGCTCTGACTCAGGCCGCCACCAAGGTCGATCGCGCCTGCCTGGTGGCCTCGCTGCTGGCGACTGATCCGCGGAAGAGCGACGAGCTGGGCAAGGAGATCATGCTGGAGCTATCCGCCATCTTTCGTCGGGAGAAGGAGGAGGGGGTTCAGCCGGTGGAGAAACAAGACGTGGCCGAAGTGCTGCGTCGCCGCTTCTTCACGCCGGAGTCCATTCGCGACCGCGAGGCATTTCGGGCGCCCGTGATGGCGGCGCTGGATGGGATTCAGGCGCTGGACGATTCGACGCGCCGGGACCGGCGGGCGCAGGAGGAACGCTATCTCGGTAGCTACCCTTTCCATCCCGAGCTGACGGAAGCTCTCTACACCAAGTGGACGCAGTTGCAGGGATTCCAGCGAACCAGAGGCGTCCTTCGCACTTTCGCCATGGCCCTCCGCGCTGCCGAGAGCTGGGATACGGCCCCGCTGGTTGGCGCAAACGTGCTCCTGGCCGCCCCCGACAAGACCGGCCTCTCCGACGCCGCTGCCGAGCTTGCGTCAGTCGCCTCGGCTGAGGAATACGAAGGGAGGAGTCAGGTGTGGTCGGCGATCTTGGCGGGCGAGCTAGCCAAGGCGCGCGACATCCAGGCGGAGTTTCCCGCACTGTGGGGTCGAGAAGTCGAGCAGGCAGTCATGATCACCTTTCTCCACTCCCAGCCAATCGGCCATCGGGCGTTGACGAGGGATATGATGCTCCTGTTGGGCGCCACCAAGCCGGACAGGATCGAGCTGGAGAAAGCACTGCTACGCTGGGGGGAGGTTTCGTGGTTCCTCGACGAGGCGGCTCTGGCCGAGGGCGCCGCGGCAGACGGAGCGGTGGCCGTGAGGGATCTGCCCAAGTCGTGGCGACTGGGGTCCAGACCCAATCTACGGCAAATGCACAACGACGCCTGCGCCCGGGTGCCGGTCGATCTGGTCGACCTCCGGCTGCGGGAGGCGATCGAGAAGGAGAGACGGCTCACTCAGGTCACTTCTAAGGCGGGCACCAAGGTGCACAACCTGCCGGCGCGCCCCCGCGATGTGGAGGACGATGGGGAGTTCCACTACGTGGTGCTGGGACCGAGTGCGGCCTCGGAGGCGGACCGGCCGAGCGCGGAGGCCAGGCGCTTCATAGAGGAAACCACGACGGCGCACCGGCCACGGGTGTATCGAAACGCCATCTTGGCGGTTGTGCCGGCGCCCGCGGGTCTGGACGCTGCCCGGGGCAAGGTGCGCGACCTCCTGGGTTGGCAGAGCGTGGCAGAGCTGGACGAAGCAAAGGCTTTCGACGACACGCGCAAGGTTCTCCTTGCCGGAAACGCGGAGAAGGCGAAAGGCTCGATTCCCGATGCCGTGTTGCAGGCGTACAGCATCGTCGTCACGGTGTCGGCCAGGGGGGAGATAGAAGCCTTTCGCGTGGTGCCGAACGGCGACCCCCTGTTCGAGTGCATCAAGAAGAACAGCCGGTCGCGAATCAAGGACTCGACCCTAAGCCCAGAGGCATTGCTGCCCGGCGGCCCGTATGACCTCTGGCGCGCCGGAGAGACGGCCCGGCGGGCTAGCGATATCGTCAGGGCCTTCGCCCAGTTCCCCCATTTGCCCAAGATGCTGGGGCAGAAGGGCATCGTGGACACTCTTGCCCTGGGCACCGAGCAGGGCCACTTCGTCCTCCGGCTCGTCCGGCCAGACAAAAGCGTGCGCACCATCTGGCGCGCCCGTCCCACGGAAGCCGACTTGCAGGAGCGCGATCTGGAAATCGTGCTGCCAAGGGCCGCCGAGCTCACGAGCCTCGACGCGAGCCTGCTGGCTGCCGGGGTTGTTTCTGGGCTGTGGCCAGCCGCCGCGTCGGCGATTACGTTTGGCGAACTAGCTTCCTTCTTCGACGGCTCCCACGTTGGCAAAGTGGCGCACGAGGGGTACGCGGAAGCCTTTGCCATCCCAAGGGCCGGCAGGGAGGTTGTCGAGGATGCCGTGCGTGAGGCGGTCAAAGCCGGTATTCTGTGGCTTCTCGCCGAGCCTTCCAGCATCTATCGTGAAGACATACCCCTTGGCGTGCTGGGCGACTCGTCATTGTTGCTTCCGCCGCCTGATCAGTTGCCGGCAAGTGCTGTCTTGGCGCAGAATCTTCCGGCTGCCTGGACCGATTCCGTGGCCTCCGCGGCGAGTGTCAGCGGCGCCCTCTCTGCGTGCGCGGGCAAGACCCTGCCCTGGTTCACGGTGCGGGCGGCCATTGACGGCGCTATTCATAGCCGTCTTATCGAGCGTACCCCGGATTCTGGCCCGTGGCCCTGCGATTGGTCGGGAGCGAGAGCGGTATTCCTGCGCATCCCCGTCCAAGTGCCATCCGGCGCGACCTTGGCAGCCCCACAAGTTCCACCGCCGCCCGCCCGTCGCCTCTTTACCGAGGCCGAGCTGGAACCGTCGGAGATCCAGGACCTGGTCGAAGGCCTGAGCGAGATTCTGAAGGCCGCCGCCGGGCTCAACCTCCGATTTGTGATCCGGCTGGAGTTAGGAGACGGCGCGCTCCCATCGTCGGCGCAGCTATCAAAGCTCAATGAGGCTCTGGCCAGCACGGGAGTGAATTTGCTTTTCAGGGTTGAGCCGTGACCCGGCTGCTGAGCTGCTCGAACGACCGATGGGCCGCGTAGCAACTCGTCACGATGACCGATTGATTGGTGTCCTGCCAGTCACGGCCAGTCGGGGAGCTGGCTCAGATTCAGCCAGTGGCCTTCGCGGTTCGCTTGGGCATCACGGGGCGACGCAGCCATTTGCTGGAGCGTCCTGAGGGTTTCTGACCCTCCATCTTTCTCACAGCGCTCGCCATGCCGCTTTCTCTATTGCTCTTCTCAGCATGAAAGTGGCAAGGGTGGTTGAAACGGGCGGAAGTGGTGCTATGATTGAATCTGGTGAGTGGTGCAAACTCTGGAGAAATGGTATGAGTACTTCTCCCGTTAGGGCGACCCCCGTACTTGCGTCGGACGTCTGGTTTGACTACGAGATGCTCCACGTTCGATTGGCGGATGGACGCGAACTGAGCGTTCCTCTGGAATGGTACCCGAGGTTACGAAATGCGAACCCGGAACAGAGGGCCAACTGGCGCTTGATTGGCCGAGGCGCGGGAATCCACTGGGAGGACGTCGACGAGGATCTTTCGGTCGCCGGTTTGCCGAGCTGTTGATTGATCGCCAGAGCTCAGAGCGCGCTTCCCGATTCGGGAGCCATGTTCCCGTTTGAGGCGTCCGGCGCGGGAGCCAGTGCTCCCCACAACCGCCTTAGAATTCCCCGTATCAGGCCGAATAGAACGCCGGACCAGGCCAGAAGAGCGATAGAGATGACTAGGCGGCCGATGAGCACCGAGAACGGCAGGTCGATGACGGTGGCCAGCCGGGTGAGGCAGATGGCATAGGTGGTCAGAGCGAAAACCGCTCCCAGATGGACGGGATTCGTCAGGGGGAATCGCCGGTAAAGTCGCCCGGATAGACCAATGGCGGCCCGGGCTGGCAACCACCACATACCGGTGGTCCAGAACAGCAGGGCAAAGCTCCGCGACAGGGTTGCAAGCGAGATGCTGGCGAAGCCGGACCGGTAGACCGTGATGGCGAGAAGCGACACGTGGGCGGCGTTGGCGACAACCGCCAGCGCCAGGGCGAACGCAAGCAGTTCCGGCCGGTCGCCACTCAGGCATAGGGCGAGCAACGCGCTCGGCGTAGCCACGGATTGCGTGGCGGCGATGGCGATCCCCCAGCCTCCGTTGTTTTGTTCCGGGACATCGGCGTCCGGCTCCGCCAGCGGCTGGCCGCCAAAGCCCAACTGAGCCAAGCACATCCAAACGAAGAGGGCGGCAAACCACCAGGCCAGGCCAGCTAGAGAGTTGTCCATGACCAGAATGAACTGGTTGCCGATCATCGCAGTGGCAGCGACGGCGGTGAAGAAGGCAGGACCCCGGATGCTGTCGAACAGATCGGAAAAGAAGCCGCGCGAAGACTGGAAGAGGCGCGACAGAGCTATCAACCAGAGAAAAGAAAACGCCCCGAGATTCAGCCAGAACAGCAGGGTGGCGATTGAAGCCATTCCCAACATGCTGGCAGCCAGGGAGACGCTACCTGTGGCCATTACCAAAGTGAAACTGGCAGGATGAAGGCTACTGGCGGCTCCGGCGATGGTCCTGATCGTGGTTAGGGCGCCGTCCCCGCTCCGCGACCGACGGCGTGGCTCGGGAAAGGACCATCCTCCTGGTGCGAGTTCATTGCGGCCTCTCATCGAGTTGTCGACTCCTTCATGTAGCAAGGTCAAGGCCGCGTACCTACGGCGACTGCAGCGCCTCGATTCACCACGGCCCGAACCTCTGCTAAGGTTATTATCTCTCTTTTGGGGAAAACTGGGAACGTCCATCGGGCTAGATCTGTCCGTGCAAGAACCGCCAGTTCCAAGCCGATCGCGTCGGCTAGCCTCAATCCCTGGTCAAACCGATAGGTCGCGCTGGCTCACGCTCTATATTGCTCGAAACGCTTCGATCGTCGTAAAATACTGTCAGGGGGATTAGTCGCAGATTTCATGAGGACGGTCGACAGGATATTTGCCGCTGGCATCCTCTTTCTGGTCGCCGCCATATTTGGGGTTGGACTGTTCGTACCTCTGGGTATCGCCCAGGGGGTACTGTACGTGGCGCCCGTGGCCCTGTCATTGTGGCTGCCAGGACGGCGCTACACTGTCTATATCGCCGTCGCGTGTGGCTTTCTGACCGTTCTCGGCGTCTTCGTCTCCCATCCCGGGTCTGGCCCCCTCAGCTACGCGATTGTCAACCGCGCATACTCGCTCCTGGCGATCGGGATGCTGGTGCTGGTCGATCGTCTTCTCGCCAAGTTGTCTAGCCGGAACGCCGAGCTCACGTTCCGCACTACGACGCTGGAGGCTCTCTACGAAATAAGCAATGCGCTGTCGTCGCTTCACGACCTGAGTACCATCAAGGAAACTGCCGTACGTCGCGCCTTTCAGCTTCTCAAGGGCGATATCGCCGGTCTGGCACTGGCCGACGACGATTCCGGACTGATCCGCTGGCAGTTTCTCTCCGGGGCGGCCAGCGACCGTCTCAGGCGCGATGCGCAACAATCGGGTGATGGGCTGTTCGGCAGGATCTTCCAGACTGGACAGCCCGTGGTTGTGGAGGACGCAGCCGCCGGCGGTGAGGAGACGATGGCCGTGCGAAGCTGGCTTGACGAGATCTCCCTTCGGGCCGCGCTGGCCGTTCCCGTCGGGGTTGGGGGAGAGACCATTGGGGTCTTGATGGTGGGCTATCGGGCTCGCCGCGCTTTTGCGCTCAACGACGTCAAGCTGCTGGCAGGGCTGGCGGATCAGGTGGCAATAGCCATCAACAACGCCCAATTGTACGACCGCGTGCGGGCGCTCTCAGCCATGGAGGAGCGTCAGCGGCTCGCCCGGGAGATGCACGATGGCCTGGCCCAACTGCTGGGGAACATTACCGCTCAGGCGACGGCCTCTGCCGAGCTGCTCGCCCAGCGGCGGTGGGATGACGCTCAGCAGCGGCTTGCCCGCCTGCGACAAGTCGCCCAAATGGCCTATGCAGAGGTGAGACATGCCATCTTGGGATTGCGGGCCGCCTCTCGGGGGGAGCATGGCTTCTTGAAGATGCTCGACGAGTTTGCCGTGCAAATCAACCAGGGGGAGGGATTGTCGATTGGCGTCGAGGTGGAGCCCGGCATCAACGTTGGCGAACTGGCGCCACCGGTCGAGGTGCAGGCTGTTCGCATTGTGCAAGAGGCTCTGGCCAACGTTCGGAAGCATTCCCGGGCGACTGAGGCGCTGATCAAGATCCGCAGGGACGGCGGCTGGCTCAGTATCACTGTTGAGGACAACGGCCGGGGGTTCAGCCTCACGGAAGGGCAGGGCGACGACAGCCATCTTGGCTTGCAGATCATGCGCGAGCGCGCCGAGTTGGTCGGCGGGGAGCTGAGAATTGAAACTGCCACGGGCGGCGGCACCGCGATCACGGTGCGGTTGCCGGTAAGCGAGGAGGATTGAGATATGCCTATTAGATTGGTTCTGGCAGACGACCATCCAATCTTTCGAGAGGGTCTGGCCGCCCTATTGAGCACGAGACCCAACTTCCAGGTGGTGGGCGAGGCTAAGAACGGGGAGGAGGCCATCGCCCTGGCGCGCCAGCTCGGTCCGGATCTGGTCCTGATGGACATCAACATGCCTGGAGTGAATGGCCTCGAAGCCACCCGGCGCATTCGGGAGGATCTGCCGGCAGTTCGAGTGGTTATACTATTCCTTTTCAACATTCGCGTTGTCCGCGAGAATCATGCTGCCAGAGCAGCCTGAGGGAATGCCTCGAAACGGAAACCGAGAGCGGCAGACATTAGCCTCCAGCCACGGGCGGTGACGCGATACATGCGGGAG
>JACPQF010000048.1 GCA_016190625.1 Chloroflexota bacterium
AAACCCCATTTGGAGCAAGACCTAATAGGAGGACTACAAGGCGTGCCCGTCCTGTCCTCGGGTTGGTCGCTTGAGGTGTCAGGTAACTGCCATCCTAGATAGATGATCACCATCCGGGATAGCTTTCCGGATACAGAACTCGGCTTACAAACCCAGTTGGGTCTACTCTTCTACTTGGGAGCAGGGCCGTGAAGCTCTCCGAGCTGTTGTCCGCTCTGCCGCTGAAACAGACGGTTGGCCAGGACGATCCCGACGTCACCGGCATCGTGCAGGATTCCCGGCAAGTTGTCGGCGGCTCGGTTTTCGTCGCCGTTCCCGGTTTTCGCGTGGACGGCCACACCTTTATCCCCGAGGCCCTCAAGCGGGGAGCGGCGGCGATCGTCGCCGAGCGGCCGGTCGAAGGCGATGCGGGTGACCAGTATTCTTCGGCGCCGCGCGTGATCGTGCCCAACGCCCGGCAGGCTCTGGCCTTCCTCAGCGCGGCGCTGCACGGCTTTCCCGCCCGCCGGCTCAAGGTAGTGGGCGTAACCGGCACCGACGGCAAGACCACCACCAGCTTTCTTATCAGCTCGCTTCTGGAGGCCGCCGGCCACTCCACCGGCGTGATCGGCACGGTGGATTTCAAGATCGGCGATCGCCTCTGGTCCAACGAGACCGGACAGAGCACGCCGGAGGCGCCCGCGATCCAGGAGTTGCTGGCCCGGATGGTCGCCGAAGGCATGGACTACGCCGTAATCGAAAGCACCTCCCACGCCCTCGTGCTCGACCGGGTGGCGGCCTGCGAGTACGACGCCGCCGTGTTCACCAATCTGTCCGCCGAGCATCTCGATTTCCACCGGGACATCGACCAGTACCTGAGGGACAAGTCCCGGCTGTTCGCCTTACTGGGCGAATCGATTGACAAGGGCGTGCCCAAGACTGCCGTTCTCAACGCCGACGACCGCTCCTTCGCTTTCCTTCGCCAGGTGGCAAAGGGCCCGGTTGTCTCCTACGGCATCGACGCCGCCGCCGACTTCCGCGCTGGGGATATCAAGCTCTCCGGCAAAGGTACCTCGTTTCGCCTGATCTCTCCCTCAGGCGAGGTGGACTTGACGACCAGGCTGCTAGCAAAGTACAATGTCTACAACGCTCTGGCGGCCATCGCTCTGGCCTCCTCTTTGGGGGTAGACATGGACGCGATCCGGGGATGCCTCGCCGGTTTTGCTGGCGTCCCTGGCAGGTGGGAGAGGGTAGATTGCGGCCAGCCCTTCGACGTGTTCGTGGATTTCGCCCACACGCCGGCGGCCCTGGAGAAATCCCTGAGCTTTCTTCGCTCTCAGACCGCGGGCCGGGTCCTGCTGGTTTTCGGCTGCCCCGGCGAGCGAGACGAGCTCAAGCGCCCGGTCATGGCGGCGGTCGCCAGCCGGTTGTCCGAGTTCTTCGTGATCACCACCGACGACCCACACCACGAGGATCCCCAGCGCATCCTCGATCAGGTCGAGGCGGGCGCTAGGCAGGCGGGAGCGATTCCGGGCACGCACTACGAGCGGACCATCGACCGGTTTGAGGCTATTCGCCTGGTATTGGAGCGGGCGAGGCCGGGCGATGCGGTTCTTATCGCCGGTCGGGGCCACGAGAAGCACATCGACTACGGCAGCTACAAGGTAGCTTGCGACGATCGCGAGGTCGTGGAGGTAACCCTTTGGCGGACGGACGCCAGATGAACATCGTCTCGAGGAGTCGTCCGGCAAATTCCGTGAAGAATGTCATTCTGAGCCGCAGCGAAGAATCTGGGGTGGTGGGGGCCCCCACCCCCCGCCAGACCCTTCGCTGCGGCTCAGGGCGACACGCTTAAGGAACGTCACGTTTAGAGGTCTTGCCAATGATCGTTACCTTCCCCCACGCTGGTTCAGGCTGGGTACCGCTTAAGTCCCTGTTCGACAAGCACGGGATTCAGTGCATCGTCCCCCCCAAGTCTAGCAAGCAAACGTTGTCCCTCGGGGTCAAGCATTCGCCCGAATGGGTTTGCCTTCCCTACAAGATTCTGCTGGGCAACATGTTGGAGGGCCTCGAACTGGGCGCGGACACGGTGCTGAACATCGGCGGACCCGGGCTCTGCCGTCTAGGCTATTACGCCAAGCTCCACGAACAGGCGCTGCGAGACATGGGCTACGACTTCCAGATGGTGATCTTCAACTGGCAGGAGGGCGGCATCGTCGGCCTCGCCAAGTTCATCAGAACCGTGCTGGGCACGGACAAGAGCTGGCCGCAGATCTTGGGCGACGTGAAGTTTGGCTTGCAGCAACTGCTGCTTATGGACTCGCTCGAGCGCCACGTCCATCACCTGCGGCCGCGCGAGAAGACGAAGGGGTCCGTGAGCAAGGTCTGGCGAGACTGCGGCGACCGCGTCTGCGCCGCCCATAGTCCCCAGGCTCTGAAGAAGGTGCGTGAAGAGCTGTTTGGCGAGCTGGACGCCATCCCCCTCAAGCCCAACGCGAATCCCTTGCAGGTCGGCTTTCTCGGCGAATTCTTTATGGCCCTCGACTCCTTCTGTAACATGGACCTCGAAGAGGAGTTGGGGTACCGGGGCGTGGAGATTCATCGCTCGGCTTATCTAACCGATTGGTGCAAAGTCTGGCTATTCTTCGAGGCCATCGGCCTGAGCCATTCCAAGAAAGTCAAGAAGGCGGCCTCGCCGTACCTGAGTCGCGACGTCTCCGGCGATGCCATGTCTTCGCTGGGTGAGACCGTCCTTCACAAGGCGGAGGGCTTCGACGGCATCGTCCACGTCATGCCCTTCACCTGCATGCCGGAGATCATCGCCCAGAACATCTTCCCCCGGGTGGTCAAGGACCACGACATGCCCGTGCTCACCCTCATTCTCGACGAGCAGATGGGCAAAGCCGGCATGGTCACCCGTCTCGAAGCCTTCGTCGACCTCATGTCCCGCCGCAAAATGGTCCAAAAGCGAGCCGCCCGAGGCGCCGGAGTTGGCGTGGGTTCCAGACCCTAAGCCGGTTCGCCCGACGCATGGAGCAGCGCACCAAAAAGCTGGCCCGGTTTGTGTCTCGAGAATGGGCTGCACCTCGAATGCCTCAGTGAATTTCAAGCTTTGAACCGCTTTTTTCTGCTCACCCATCAATACAAGCAAGATGTTACAGCGTCTTCCCGTCTTTACGGCAAAACGGCAACGTGATACAATGGTTTTCGGGGAGGTAGACACATGACATCTATCGAGAAGCCCGTCAAACTTACCGTGAGTCTCGACGACAAGGCGCTGTACAAGGCGATCCGGCATGCCGCCATCGAACAGGATCGGTCCATCAAGGAAATCGTGGTGGAGGCGCTCCGGGACTGGCTGAGAAAGCAGGAAGAAGAAGAGGACCTGGCAGCGATAGCCGAGACCGAAGGGGAGGAGACCTACTCATGGCAACAGGTAAAGGCAGAGATGCGCGAGGCGCGTGACGAGCAACGTGACAGGTAGTCCGTTCGAAATCGTGGTCCGTCGTTCCGCGAGAAAGGAACTGCGAGAGCTGCCGGCCAAGATAAGCGGGCAGGTAGAAAGGGCTCTGGATCGGCTGCTCAGCCAACTCAACGAAGGACAGCGCCCGCAAGACATGAAGCCGCTAAAAGGCATGCCAGGTACATACCGTCTGGACAGCGGAGAGTATCGAATCCTCTTTTCTATGGATGATGCCGAGAAGCTGGTCACGATCCTCAGGGTAAGACACCGCAAAGACGTGTATCGTAACTTGTGATTCACCGAACAAATAGCTTGATTTGCTGCCAGGCAAGTGCTATTATCTCTACGCTGGCCCCGGTGTTCCTGTATGCCTTAACGATCCGGCAAGTATTGTCAGTCGAGCCTGTCGCAGGACTTCTAATTCCAGCGAACAGCATCAAGAATGTGGCCGAATCAGGAAGCGAAGAGACACCCACCGTACCAGAGAAGGAAACAGTCAGTCGATGCACAACCTTGGCCAACTCGAAGATAGCCTCTGGGCCGCGGCGGACAACCTCCGCGCCAACTCCAAGTCGACTTCCAGCGAATACTGCATGCCGGCCCTCGGCGTGATCTTCTTGCGCCATGCGGCAAATCGCTATGAGGCTGCCTGCCGCCAAATTACCGCAGACCAGGCGGCCGGCAAGATGGCAAGGCGCGACCCGATCAAGGCCGACTTCCTCAAACGCCGCGCTCTAACGTTGCAGCCTTCAAGGCCATTTTCGAGCAGGTCCTGTGTCAGTACGATGCTATCGTGCTCCTTAATCATACCTTGCCTCCGAAGGATAAGCTGTTATTTAGAAAGTGAATTCCTGAATTGCTCCAAGCCCGGGACACGGTCATAGAGTCGCCGCCGGTTGATAGGCTTGTTGCTGCGCCTGTACTCTGTCGTGAACGAGATATTCTCCTGATGTATCACAGTCGCCGCCGGCTCGTAGACCATGAAGACGCCCGACTGCCAAAGCCGGTGGCCGAACTCGATGTCCTCGTAGCCGAAGAAGCCGTTGAACGCTTCGTCGAACATGCCCACGCCGATTGCCTGCGAGCGATCGAAGGCGATGTTGCAGCCATGATAGCAGTTGGCCGGGAAAGGGTGCGCTTTGATGAATGCCACCTCTCGCCATCGCTTGTCGCCGAGGCAGAAATCATTCGAGCTGCTGGCGATTTCGGGGCCTTCAGAGCACGAGGAATAATCGATGGGTCCAGCGTCGGGGAAGGCCGCGGTATCGACGAACTTCCTCAGACCGAAAGTCGCCACGGAATTAGACACGTGGAACCAGCGAAGGTGGGAAGCTATCCACCACGGGGGACAGATGATGTCCTGATCGACGCACAGTACTATTTCGCCTCCCGCTCGCGATATTCCCTCGTTTCGCATAGTTGACAGGCGATACCCACGGTGTTCCAGTCTGACTATCTGCAAAACGCCTGCCACTCGCTCTGGGAGTTGACCTGTCAGGAAGGGAGGAGTGCTGCCATCGTCGACGACGATGATCTCCATGAGACTCTTGGGATACGTCTGTTGGTCGAGGCTGTGGAGGAGTGAGCCAACTAACTTACCGCCGTCATGATACAAGACCACAATCGTCACGGGTCGACTGAATGGGCCGGAGAACTCGTCGGCTAGCCGCTCAATGTGAGAGTAATCGTTCATGGAGACACCCCTCTGAGGACAAAAGGCAGTATAGCAGATTCCGGAGCCGGCCGGCTACTATCACAGATGATATGAATGCAGTATAATCAAGCGATCAATAGCGATAGCAGGGTCGTCTCAGATGCTGCGATTCCCTTGGACATCGATGCGGCACGTGGAATTGAAGAACATCGAAGAAACGGCTATTGTTGCACCAGCGGAGCATTTGGACTCACCAAGTTAATGAGCAAGGGGAGGTAGTCTGATGAACGTAATCGAGTTGCTGAACGAAGCCAGGTCTAGGGAGCTGACGGTTATTATTCAGTACATGGCCCAACACTACCGGCTGGAGAGCTCAGGGTACGGCAAGTTAGCTTTGAAGATCAAGAACATCGCAATTCAGGAAATGAAGCACGCAGAATCGCTGGCGGAGCGAATACTCTTCCTGGGAGGCGTTCCTACGACCAAGCCAGACGCGCCCGCGAATCAGCAGCAGGAGATCTCAGAGATGCTGCAAACCGACATCGGCTTGGAGCAGCAGGCCATCGAAATGTACAACCGAGCCGCGCAGGAGTCTGGGCTTCAAGGAGATCACGTCTCTGCGACGCTTTTCGCCAGGCTGGCGGAGGAAGAGGAAGACCATCTGGACGAGTTCCAGAACGCTGCTGCTCATCTTGCTAGGTTGGGAGCTGCGTACCTTGCGACGCTGACGGATTGATCGCTTCGCAGGGTCAGGGCCAACCTATACCCATGTCGTTTGGATAGGCAACTACTCATAGCAAGCGTGCGCGGAGTGATAGCTGTCATGTCGTGGCGCTAGACGGGCCCTGCGACCTCGAAAGACGCTTGGGCCACGAAAAGCGCGAAACGACGCTAAGAATCAGCGAAAGCCCCCCTCGCTTTTGCGCCTTTCGCGGCCACTTTCGGTAGGGTGAAGTAGAAGGTGCTTCCTTTTCCCATCCTTCCACCGGAAGGACTCTCCACCCAGAGGCGCCCGCCATGGGCCTCCACGAGCATTTTTGTGATATGAAGCCCCAAACCGATCCCGCCGACCTTCTGGCCGCTGGCTCGGAAGAACCGCTCGAAGATGTGCGCCTGATCCTCCGGCGCTATCCCCTCCCCACGATCGGTCACCCAGACCTTGACCATGCCCTTCTCCCTTGCCGCCGAGACGGTGACGGTGGCCTCCGCCGGCGAGTACTTCAGGGCGTTGGTGAGCAGGTTCAGCATGATTCGCTCGAGGCGATCCGGGTCGGCGTCGACCTCCGGCAGGTCCATGGGAATCTTCGACTCGAGGCGTCCTTCTGCCCACATTCCCGCCAGACGGCCCACGAGCTCGTCGACGAACGGCCGCAAGTCAACGGGCTGGCATTCGAGGCGCAACTGCCCACCCTCGAGCCGCGCCGAGTCGACGAGGTCCTGGATCATGGCGTTCATGCGCTTGGCGCTGGTGCTTATTACCTCGATTCCCTTGCTCACCAGGTCAGCCTGCCCGGCGGACCGCTGGATCAACTGGGCGTGCCCCTGGATGAGCTGCAGAGGATTGCGCAAATCGTGGGACACGGCGTTGACGAAGTCGTCGCGCGCCCGCTGCAAGTCTCGCAGGTTCTTGTTCGCCTGTTCCAGCTCGGCGGTCCGTTCCTTGACCCTGAGCTCTAGCTCGGCGTGAGCCTGTCGCAGGGCTTCGTCCGCCTCCCGGCGCTCCCGCCTTATCTGCGCTTCCCGCAGCTCCCGGTTAATGGCGGGAATGAGGCGCGCCAGGTTGCCTTTGACAAGATAGTCGTGGGCGCCGGCCTTCATCATCTCCACGGCTACCTCCTCGCCAACCTTGCCGGATATCACGATGAAGGGGATGTCGACGCCCGTTTCCTGCAATAGCCTGAGCGCCTCCGGTCCGCTGAACTCCGGCATCACGTAATCGCAGACGACAATTTCCCAATCTTGCCGCTCCAGCGCCGCCCTCATGGCAGCAGCCATATCGACTCGCTCATACTTGACGTCGAAGCCTCCTTTCCGAATTTCGCGGAGTAGGAGGAGAGCGTCATCCTCCGAATCTTCTACGATGAGAACCCTTAGCTCTTTACCCATTTGTCAACCAGTAGCCATTTCACTAATCTGTACTCCGTAGGGGCGAATCCTTCTGCGGAAGGATTCGCCCTTCACATTATCCATCTTGCCAAGGCACCGCGTTTAGCACGAGCCAGTAGAGTCCCAGGTGCTGCACCGCCTCGGCAAACTGTTGGAAATCGACGGGTTTTCGGATGTAGCTGTTGGCGCCAAGGGAGTAGGCTTCTATCATATCTCTTTCCTCGCTCGACGTCGTGAGAATGACCACGGGCAGCAGCTTCGTCTGGTCATTCGACCTGATGCGCTGGAGCACCTCGATGCCGTTCATCCCCGGCAACTTCAGGTCGAGCAGGATAACCTGCGGCAAATCGCGCGGGTCGCGGCCGGCGTGCTTGCCGGTGCCGTTGAGGTATTCCAGCGCTTCAGCCCCGTCCACCACGACGACCACTTTGTTCGATATCCTGGCCTTGTCAAGGGCCCTGAGGGTCAACTTCACGTCGTCCGGGTTGTCCTCCACCAGAAGTATGTGTTGTCGCTTCATTCTCCGGCTCCCTCTATAAGGTAAAGTATACGGTCGTACCTTTGCCTTTTTCGCCCTGAATCCATACTTTGCCGCCATGCCGCTCGATAACACGCTTGACTGTGGCCAGCCCGATGCCGGTGCCGGGGAACTCGGTCATGCCATGGAGGCGCTGGAAGGGTTGGAAAAGCTTTCCGGCATAGGCCATGTCGAACCCGGCGCCGTTGTCCCTCACGAAATAGGCGATCACACCGTCTTTCTCCATCGACCCAAACTCTATTCTTGGCGATTCAACTTTCCCCGTGAACTTCCACGCGTTGTCGACGAGATTCTCGAGCGCTACCTCCATGAGATGCTCGTCGCAGGCGGCGAAGAGACCTTCCTGAATGCTGAAGTTTACCTTGCGCTCGGGCTGCGCCTTCTTCTTCGCTTCCCCTATCTTCTTCACCATGGCGCTGAGATTGTGGGGCTGGAGCTTCATCTCGGCCCTCGTCAACCGGGACAGGTTCAGCAGGTCGTCGATGAGCTGCCCCATTTTCTGGGTCCCGGCGATGATCCGTCGCAGCGAATCCCTTCCCTCTTCGTCCAGCCGGTCGAAGTAGTCCTCCAGAAGCACCTGGCTGAAGCCGGCAACGCTCCTTAGCGGCGCTCGGAGGTCGTGGGATACGGAATAGGCGAACGCTTCCAACTCCCGATTGGCGGCGTCGGCCGCCTCGTTCGCCCGGCGGAGGGAATCGACCGTTTCCTGAAGCCGGAGGTTCACGGCCTCCGCCCTTTCTCTTTCGAGAGCGAAATCGTCGAGAAGGTTCAACATGGCCCGCTGTGTGTGTTCGAGCCGAGTCTTCTCCTCGGCAGAATCCTCAAGGATGTTGAGGACGGCCCGCTGCGCGTGTTCCAGCCGGGCCTTCTCCTCGGCAGAATCTTCAAGGACATTGAGGACAGCCCGCTGTGTCTCCTCGAGCCGGGTCTTCTCCTCGGCAGAGTCTTCAAGGATGTTGAGGGCGGCTCGCTGCGTGTCTTCGAGCCGGATCTTCTCACCCGCGAAGTCCTCCATGATATTGAGAGCGGCCCGCTGCGTCTCCTGAAGACGGCCCTTCTCCGCGGTAAAGTCCTCCAGAATATTGACCACGGCGCGGCGCATATCTTCGAGACGGTCCTTGTCACTGGCGAAGTCTTCGAGGATGTTGAGCACCACCCTGGTGTAATCCTCGACGCCGTCCTTCTGTTGAAGGACCATTGTCGCCTCCGACGTCTTAGTGGCCTTGGTGGTCATGGTCCGTTCCTCTAAGACTATGCCGTCTTCCGAAGCACATCGTTCTCTCTTCGGAGCTCCTCGTTCTCCTTCTTCAACTCGATCATCTTGAGCTCCCGTCCGACCGTAAGCTTCTGAAACCGCTCCAGCTCCGCCAGCCGTTCGAGCTCTCTGGCTCTCTCCTCCTCGCGGGCCCGCTGTTCGGTGATCTTCGCCTCGGCTTCTCTCTGAGCGGTGACGTCGCGGGCCGCGGCAAACACGCCGAGAACGTTTCCGGCCACATCCCGGTATACCGAGGCGTTGTAGAGAACACTGGTGAGCCGGCCATCCTTATGCCTGATGGTCAACGGATAGTCCGTGACAAACCCTTTGGAGAAGACCTGCTCGTACCCCCGGCGGGCATTCTCGGGCTCGGTGAAGAAGTCCGAAAAGTCGGTGCCGATGAGCCTGTCGCGGGGCACACCCGTCACCTTGGCGGTCGCCTCATTGACGTCGGTGATCTTCCCCTGGGGGTTGATGGTGACCAGCGGATCGAGACTCGCCTCGATGAGGCTTCTGGCATATTGGGCCGCCTGCCTTTGCGCCGTGACGTCGCGGGCCGCCGCAAACACGCCGAGGACGTTGCCATTAACGTCTTTGTATACCGAGGCATTATAGAGGACGTCGATCAATCTTCCGTCTCGATGGCGGATCGTCAGCGGGTAGTCGGTGACAAAGCCCATTTCGAAGACCTGCATGTATCCTTCTCGCGCCTTCTCTGGCTCGGTGAAGTAGTCCGAGAAGTCGGCGCCGATGAGCTTGTTACGCTGGATGCCCGTGACCCTCACGGTAGCTTCGTTGACGTCGGTGATCTTCCCTTCCGGGCTAATCGTTACCAGCGGGTCGAGGCTCGCTTCGATGAGGCTTCTAGCATACTGCGAAGCTTGACGCAGTTGTTCTTCCGCCTGCTTCTTTTCCGAGATATCGTTGCTCATCAGCAGGAAGCCGATGGGATTGCCGGCGGCGTCGTTGCGACGCGTGACGACGACGGCGGCCACGAAGCGGGTGCCATCCTTCCGGACACGAGTGAACTCGCCTTCGGCCAAACCTTGCTTGTAAGCCGTCTCCATCAGTCTGTCTACTTTTCCCGCCTTGATGTCTTCAGGCGTATGGAGGATGGTCGAGTCTCTGCCAATAATCTGTTCCGCCGTGTAACCGTAGTTCCGGCGGGCGCCCTCATTCCAGGAAAGGATGCGGCGATTCAGGTCTTTGCCGATAATGGAATACTTGGTCGAGCTTTCCAAGATGTTATCGAGGAAGTTCCTCGTCTCCGCAAAATCGCGCATGACCCGGTTGGTTTCGGTTACATCGCGAGCAGCGGCAAAGACGCCGAGGACGTTGCCGCGTACGTCCCTGTAGACCGAGGCATTATAGAGGACGTCGATCAATCTTCTGTCCCTGTGGCGAATCGTCAGGGGGTAGTCGGTGACAAAGCCCTTTTCGAACACCTGCCGGTAGCCTTCACGAGCCTTCCCGGGCTCGGTAAAGTAGTCCGAGAAATCGGTGCCGATGAGCTTATCGCGAAGAATGCCTGTCACCTTCACGGTTGCCTCGTTTACGTCGGTGATCTTCCCCTCCGGGCTAATGGTGACCAGTGGGTCGAGGCTCGCCT
>JACPQF010000051.1 GCA_016190625.1 Chloroflexota bacterium
CGAGATGAAGATAGTCCGCTTCAAACAATCCACCCTGCATAGAATGCCTTCCTAACATACCAAACCTCCGTTCGCATGTTAGGACGCATTATACTACATATCAGCCAAACCAGCAAGACTTTTCGGCTGGGTTTCTAGGCGGCGACCTTGACGACAAGAGCCTGGGGGTGTTCGGTTTCTTCAGGAACGGGTTCGCCGTCCTCCATGAGGCTCTCCACGTAGAGCTTTATGGCATCCTTGGCGTTGTCGATGGCTTGGGCTAGGGTTTCGCCGTAGGAGATGCAGGCCGGGAGGGCGGGAATCTCAACCCAGTAGCCGCCTTTTTCGACTTCTGGGTGCAGGATTATGGTATACTCGAGTTGTCTCACGCTTTCCCCCTGTCTACAATAGCCCCCTAAACTGGTCGGCTGTTAGGCCGGTACCATCCAAGACGGAAGCGAGAACTTTTGGCGGGATGGTTACGCCAGCATGCCGAGGGACCACGGCGCGCCCGGCCCGGGAAGGGTGTTTCAAAACGAGGTGAGCGCCGGTTTGCGGTGCTCGTACCACCCAGCCCTCTTCAGTGCTCGAACTAATTCGTCGGCAGTGATCCTGGGAAGCCTCGGACTCACCTCGCAGCCTCCGAATTGGTCCTATGTCCGGAGTCGCTTACCAATTCGGAAAACCCCACTCGCCGATCAAACGCCCTGTGGCCGATACGATGCACTTGATTCGCTCCCACTTGGCTAGCATGGAATGGCATCACCGTTGCCCTCTATTCCACTTGACGGGAGCTTGGTGAGCCGCCAGGGAATCGAACCCTGAACCGGCTGATTAAGAGTCAGCTGCTCTGCCAATTGAGCTAGCGGCCCATGCTTCTATGGGAAGCGCCCTAATTATACCGTATGCCGTCGGCTTTGCGCAAACACATGCTCCTTGGACGAAGGAGGGGGGATGTCTTGCAGATGCTCATGACCAGCCAGGAGAACCGTGGTCCCAGTGACCTCCGGACTGACTTCAGGCAATCAACCGTATCGCGCAAATCACGGCTCACATTCGTCAAGCTGACGGCTGACGCCTGACCGCTGATAGCTTTCTAGCTCGACGTCTTGGTTTCCTTCTTCTCGCTCTCCGATGAGCCGGAGCTGGACTGGCGGAACTCCCTGATCCCCTTGCCGATGGCGCCACCGATCTCCGGCAAACGACCCACACCGAAAACGATGATGATTATCACGAGGACTATGATCAGCTCGGGCATTCCCAACCACGACGGCATGGCCTTCCCCCTATCGGTGTACTGACCTACTTATACCACAAATCCCGCCCGTTTTCAAGATGGCCGGTCTCGCAAAAGCAGGATATCAGGCGTGGCATCGGTTGGATTTGACAAATCTTTCACAATCTGGCTATAATCGATGATGTCTTTCTAATTCCGGGAGGGAGAAGCTCGTGCGCAAGGCGAACACGCAAATCCTCGTCGGCATTATCATACTCACGATATTTGCGCTGTGGGTTGATTGGCCGCAGAAGCCTTCCAGTTATTTGCCAAACATCCTGCCGTGGCCGGAGAGCCGGGGCGTCCATCTACGTCTAGGAGATTTCACCTTCGACCGGCAGGGCACCCGCCTTGGTCTCGACCTTCAGGGCGGGACCTTCATGACGTTGGAAGCGGATCTGGACAAGGTGCCCAGGGCGGAATGGGGCGACCGCATGAAGGGCGTGCTCCAGATCATCGAAAAGCGAATCAACGCCTACGGGGTGAGCGAGCCGGTTGTTCAGTTGCAGGGCGACAACCGGGTGGCAGTCCAGCTTCCGGGCGTGAAGGACATCGACGAGGCCAAGAGGCTCATCGGACAAACGGCCTCGCTGGAGTTCAAGGAAAGAACTGGGGAGACAAACGAACAGGGCGGTATCGTCTATAAACCCACCGGCCTGACGGGCGCAGACTTGAAGAAGGCCTACGTCAACATCGACCCGAACAAGGGACCCATCGTGGCGTTTGAGCTAAACGATCGCGGCGCCCAGATCTTCGGGGAGCTCACCACCCGACTGTATCCAACCAGAGGCAGGATCGCCGTCTTCCTCGATCAGGACATCATCACCGAGCCTGCCGTCCAGAGCCCGATAACCGGAGGCAGCGGCATCATCGAGGGCAGCTTCACGGTTGCCTCGGCCCAGACGCTCGCCATCCAGCTCAATTCGGGCGCGTTGCCGGTGCCGGTCAAGATGATCGCTCAGCGAGACGTGGACGCTACCCTTGGCGCCGACTCGGTGAAGAAGAGCATCACGGCGGGCGCCATCGGTCTGGGGATCGTCATGATCTTCATGCTGGTCCATTACCGGCTTCCGGGTCTGTTGGCTAACGTGGCGCTGATGATGTACGCGCTGTTCGTGCTGGCCGTTTTCAAGCTGGTTCCGGTTACCCTAACGCTCGCCGGCATCGCCGGCTTCATCCTAAGCATCGGTATGGCCGTCGATGCCAACATCCTGATCTTCGAACGGGTGAAGGAGGAGCTGCGAGCGGGTCGGACTCTCGCCGGCGCCATAGAAGCCGGGTTCGGGCGGGCCTGGACCTCCATCCGGGACAGCAACGTCTCGACCATCATAACCTGTGGCATTCTCTACTGGTTCGGCAATAACTTTGGTGCTAGTCTGGTCATGGGCTTCGCGTTGACCCTGTTCCTCGGCGTGGTGATCAGCATGTTCACGGCCATCACCATCACCAGAACGTTCCTGAGGGCGATCATCGACTCCGGCTTTATGCCGAGCGGCTGGCTGTTTGGTCTGGAGAAAGACCAGGGGTTTGTTGGCGAACCAGAGGTCTCGGCGCGATAATAATTGAGATAGCAACTTGAGGCAGGCTAAATGCTTAACATAGTTAACAGACGATACTGGTACTTTCTTATCTCGCTGTTGATCATCGTGCCAGGTGTCATCTCGCTGTTCATCCCGCCGGCGCTCAAGCCCGGGATCGAGTTCACCAGCGGCTCGATGATGACGCTAAGGTTCGACGGGCCACCGGTGGGCCAGCAGGCGCTGCGAGACGAGTTCAAGGCGATCGGCCACGCCGACGCGGTCATCCAGCACAGCGGAGAGAACACGTTCCTCGTTCGAACGCGTATGCTCGCCGAAGAGGCGAGGGACGCTGAGGGAGCGGTCACCCAACCGGGCGAGAAGGCGGCAATCGTGGACGCCCTATCCGCCAACATTGGGCCCGTCCAGATAACCAGCTTTGACACGGTATCGCCGATAATCGCCTCCGAGATAGTGCGCAACTCCACCATAGCGGTTGCCCTGGCCTCGCTAGGCATACTGATTTACATAAGTTGGGCCTTCCGCAAGGTTCCCAATCCTTTCCGCTACGGCGTGTGCGCCATCGCAGCGCTGTTGCACGATGCGCTGTTAGTGGTGGGCGTATTCTCGATCCTCGGCAAGCTTTTCAACATCGAGGTCGATTCGATGTTCATCACGGCCTTGCTTACGGTCATCGGTTTCAGCGTGCACGACACCATCGTGGTATTCGACCGGATCCGGGAGAACCTGCGGCGGGGAGTCAACGCCACGTTCGAGGAAGTGGTCAATCATAGTCTGTTACAGACCATCGGACGGTCTCTGAACACCTCGCTCACGGTGGTGTTCACACTTCTCGCCCTTTACTTGTTCGGCGGCGTGACCATCAGGAGCTTCGTGCTGGCCCTGCTGGTGGGTATCGTCAGTGGCACCTACAGCTCGATCTTCAACGCCAGCATGCTGCTGGTGGTTTGGGAAAACGGCGAGCTGGGACGGTTGTTCAGAAGGACGGGCGATCGTCAAGCTCTGGCGCGGGGGCGGTAGATAGCTGCCAGCGGTCAGGGGGGACGTGGCGTCAACGGATGGGGGCAGCGGATAAGCGGATGGGTACGGGCAGGGTATTCGCTTATTCGCTGAATATTCGCTGACGCCGTGCCCAAGCGAACCAAGCGATTTGAACGGGCAGGAGGTACCCGTGGAACACTTCTGTCAGGCAAGACTCTTGCTGACGGAGGTAGTCCACGGGTTTTTGTTTAGTATTACCTAAGCGCCCCTCTTTGGGGGAGGTAACGATGGACAGAAGTAAAAGCAGAGCAGCGGCGATATCGATCGCATCAAATCTAGCGTTAGTGTTGCTTAAGACGAGCGTGGGACTGGCCATGGGCAGCATTAGCGTGGTCTCGGAGGCCATTCACAGCAGCATCGATCTGCTGGCCGCCGTCATCGCCTTTTTTAGCCTCCGGGCAGCGGAGAAGCCCGCCGATCAGGGCCATCCCTGGGGGCACGGCAAGCTGGAGAACGTCAGTGGCACGGTGGAGGCCACCCTGATCTTTGTGGCGGCAATACTGATAGTCTACAAAGCGGGAGAGAGGCTGCTCGGCCAGTCTGGGCTGGAGCGCCTCGACTTCGGGATTGGCGCCATGCTGGTGTCGGTGGTGGCCAACGTTCTCGTCTCGCGGTTCCTCTACCGGACGGCGCGCCGGACCGACTCCCTCGCCCTGGAGGCCGACGCCAAGCACCTATCGACCGATATCTGGACCTCCGCCGGCGTGTTTGCCGGCCTCGTCGCCGTGAAGATCAGTGGCAGTCCCTCCCTGGACCCGATCATCGCCGTGCTCGTGGCGGTGGCGATCATGCGGGCAGCCTACCAAATGACGAGGAAATCGGTGGAAGGGCTTCTTGACATAAAGTTGCCGGACGAGGAAGAGGAGCAGGTTAGAGCCATCATCGCCACCCATTACGGGGATTTGCTGGGGTTCCACAATCTGCGGACGAGGAAAGCGGGAAGCGAGCGACATTTGGATTTGCATTTGGTCCTGCCCAGAACCGAAAGCGTCCAGGAAGCCCATGACCTCTGCGACCATCTGGAGGGGGAGATCATGACCCGGTTGCCGCACAGTTCGGTGACGATTCACATCGAGCCCTGCGACTCGTCCTGTCCCGACTGCTCCCGCGACTGCACGCTGCACGCCTCATGACCGGTCGCCGAAGAGGTCGTCGTTGTCTTTGTCCGCCCGGCGCCGCAGCTCGGCAGCCGAGGCGAAGCCCAGGTCGCGGTACGACTCCGGCGAGCCGTAGTCCCGGGTCCTGATGACCACCGGCATGGGCACCGCATGGCCGACGACCAGGGCCTGTTGCTTGGTCTCCAGCTTGGCCAGCACGGTCCTCAGCTCGTTCTTGCCGGAGATCCCCGTCAGCACGGCGTCGATGTCCTTTTCGTTGTCGAGCAGGCAGGTTATCCGCGTGCCGATCTGGGACATCACTTCTTCGTCGATCTCGCTCGGACGCTGATCGACGACTAGAAGAGTGACGTTGTACTTCCGCATCTCGCGAGCGATGGTGCCGAAGATGGTCTGCTTCGCCACGCCGGGATTGAGGAACTTGTGCGCCTCTTCGATGGTGATCACCAGTTGGCGGGGCTGCTGGTTCTTGTCGCCCATAGCCCGCTCGGTAGCATCGACGTACCGGCTATGGATGCGCCGGGTGAGGATGTTGGCGACCAGCACGTAGGCCAGGAGGTCGGAGTACCGGCCAAACTCGAGGACCACGTTCTGGCCCCGGTCGAGATAGCCGAGAATCATCTGGACGGAGTCCTCCACCGTTCTGGGAACGAGGAATTTGAGTCGCCGCAGCCGGCTCAGGCTCATGTTGAGGGCCCGCAAGGTCGACGAGTAGACCCCCAGCGATTCGGCGAGCTCGTCCCTCTCCTCGGTCGACTCTATGCTCAGGAATGCCTCGAGCCATCTACTGGAGCCAAACTTCTTGAGGAGGAAGCCAATGGCGTCCATGGCTCTTGGCGAGAGTCTCAGTAGCTCGGAGAGCATCTCGATGTCTTCCGGCTCGACCTGGTCGTAGCCGATCTGAACCGTGAAATCGGTGAGCACCTTCCTTGCACGCGAGCTTTCCTCGTCGAGGGTAAAGACGGCCACCTTGGCGGGAAACAACTGCTTCAGGCCCTTCACGGTTCTGGTCTGCTCGCCCTCGGAGCTTCCCTCCCAGCCGTACTCGTTGTGCATGTCGAAGATCAGGTTGGCCGCTGCACCCTTCTGCACCAGGCCGATGAGCAGAATGCGGGTGAGAAAGGTCTTGCCGGTGCCGCTCTTGCCGAAAATGCCGCTGCTTCGCTCGCCAAACCGCTTGAGGTCGAGGCAGACCTTGGTCTCCATGTCCAGGGGCGTGCCCACGTAGAAATGGCTGGCGTCCTCGCGCCCGAACACCAGGGCCACGTCTTCCTCGCTGGCCTCCCTCACCTCAGAGAAATGAGACGGCACGGTCTTGACCGGCTGGGGACCATCGAGGATGCTCACGGCGTCGAGGCCGAGGGTGAGCATGGGCGCCACGTGGACGGTGCCGAAGGTGGAGGCGCCGGCGATGATCTCCGCCACGAAGGGATCCGCCATGTCGGGCGGCGTTATCTCGATCTGCTTGTCGATGGTTCCCAGAGTGACGTCGGTGATCATGCCGAAGAACTTCTTCTTCCGCCCCTCGACCACGACGTAGCGGCCCACGGCCATGTCCTCTACGGAGTCGCCGCTATCCAGACGGACGGCCATCCCATCGAGAAGAGAACCGCCAACCACCATGCCCAGCCGCTTGCCCCGACCCGGTTCGAACTCGCTCATGGCTTCATCCTCCGCAAGATGGCGTTGAGACGGCGCAGATCGCCGGATAGCAGGACAGCCAGCTCCTTGCCCGCCCTCACGAGAAAGCCGTCGTCCGCCCGCGCCCTGCTCGCCAGTCGAAGGAAAGCGCCGGCCAGCTCGTCTCCCGGTCCAGGAAAGCCGGGGGCGACGAGGTTGGCGAGGAAATCGAGAGAGCCGCTAAAGTCGGCGACCTCCTCGAGGGTGCAGATGTGAACGAAGGCGTGAACCCGCGGTGGCGCCGGCGGCAGGAAATGGTAAATGCGGCCGGCCTCGCCGTAGCCGGCGACGAGGCAGGTAAAGTCGGTCCGAAAAAGCTTGGCCAACTGCGGATTATTGCGGAAGACGGCCGCCTCGTCCTCTTCGTCCTTGCCTCTGGCGATGGGCCGCCGGCCCGGATCGATGCTCGAGGTGGTGACATCGTAGACCAGGCCGTATGTGCTCAGAGCACCGTCACTCACGCGCACCAGGCTGCCAAACGCTGGAGCGGCGTGCAACTCGTAGCACTGGGCGATGAACCCGGTGGTGTTGGACTCGATGACCTCGCCGACCCTCAGGGCCACTGTTCATACTCCTCTGATATTCTTGCTCCGGCTCTTCTCCGAAGAACGACCCGTAAGCCGCCTCTGTCCCAGCTCGGCCTCCACGAGAAGCCAAAAGCTCTCCCGGTCGGCCGCCGACACCACCGCTTTCTCGTGGGCCTCGGTGAGGGCGGCGGGGTAGCCCTGGCCGCGGCGGGCCTGGTCCACGACGATGGCATGCGTCAAGTTGAGGAGCACATCGTCCTTCGCCACCCAAAGGGGAACCTCCACACGGGCGATCTCCGGGCCGACGTTGACGTAATAGAAATCAACCTCGTGCTCCCGGTAATAGCTCTGAACGATGGAGGACGGACTTACGAACACCTCCGAGCGAGCGCCCTCGGCCAGCACCGCGGCAAACAGGTCGCGATCCTGGATGCCGTCCAGTTGGCTGCATTGTTTCCCCTTGGCCGGCGGGCAGTGGCGATTGCAGTCGGCCGGCTCATGAGGGCAGATGCCGACGCGCAGGGCGTTGACCACGTCCGTGGACCCGGGCGAGCTAATGTAGCTGGCCAGCGCCAACTGTTGCCTGGCGCCGAGTTCTTTCAGCTCGTCGAGGCAGGGCAGGAACTCCTCGCCGACCAGGCGGTCCCTGACGAAATCGGGGATGTTCTTGCCCGCCAGCGGCCAGAGGATCAGGCTGGCGTCGAGCAGGGCCAGGACCGGCGCCTCCGGGGCGGCTCCCCTCACCCAATCCACAAGGAACCGCAGGGCGACGATCTCCCGTTTGGCGGCGAAGACCGGCCCCTCCAATCGCTGGCGAACGTGGCTCTCGGCGGGGCTGTCGATGAACAGGTCCTCGTCGCGGAAGTAGAGGACGGGCATGGTCTCGAGGCGAGCCTCCGGTTGCGCGCCGTACTGGAGCAGAGAAACGCCGACGTTGACGAGGCAGCACTGGACGGGGCTGTTCCGGTCCAGGCCGATCTGGGAGCCATCCACCCCTGCGGCCACATACTCGCCCGGTGGCGTGGCCGGCTGATGGACATGATCCAAGCCTTCCTTCAGGCCAGCGACGAGCCAGGTCGTTTTGCCCTTGCTCATCCCAATTCTGGCCTTGAGCCGGTCCAACCGCTGGCCCTGCTCCCGGAGGATGCCGACAGCTCCGGCAACCCTGTCCGATCGCATGGGAGCGGTCTGAAGCAGGTTGTCGGCCATCGCCTCGATCTGCGAGGTTACTCGTTCGAGATCCAACGTCACGAAAGGGACTCCCACTGGCTTAGTAGGGCAAGTATAAGGAAACGGGAGCCCTCAGTCAACCGGGTATCTACTCAAGTCAGCAATGGACCTGGTCGACCCAATGGGCGCCTCATGACGCTCACAGCAAATACAGGAGTAGCATGCCCAGTCAGCCATGACGAAATGCTATGAAGCAATTCCATCCTGCCCCTCAGGGCCACATCTGGTATCCTAATGGCCAGAGCGGAAACTGAATCAAGGAGACGACATCCGCTCGTCCTTTGGGTCCGCTTCGACGTCAAGACTGTTACTGGTTGCACCTGCCTCCCCAGGGCTGGCGCCCTCTACCGTCGTGATCTCAGCATCAGCCAGGCCGTACAGTTCGTAAACCACAAGGTCGATTTGCCTATCAACGGATTCTACCTGTCGCCCCAAATTCCGTCTTTCCTCACTGGTCTTCGCCTTCAACAGTTCCCTCTTGAGCGAGAGCATTTGCTGAACAAATTCAACCATCCTAGACCGGTAGGTAATATCGGACGCAACCGCAAAGTCAATACATCGAACAGGAAACGGAGCGAGGTAGTTAGTCTTAAACACATAATAACCACCACGGAGCACGTAGCCCGTATTTGAGATCCACCACCACATTAATCTTGAATTTAGCAATCCCAAAAGGTAATACTTGTCCGCCTCGTGCTGCGGCGATGGCACGATGCTGTAGACCTTCGTGTTGTGGTAAGTGCCAGAGTCGGCAATAGTCATATTGCAGCCAAGGCTAATCTCCGGGGTGACGATTCTCTCGGTCTCAAACACCCTCATATCGCGACTCCTGTGGCAGGAGTACCAATACCGTGGATTCGTCTTCTGCCGAATCCGTATTTCAGTTAATTCCTTACGGTATTCCCTGAGGTAGGCAAATCCCAAAGGGAACCTTTCCTTCAGCTCGCCTTCCTCGAGAATCTTCGTTTGGCCATTCTTCAGATAATACGGAAAAACGCAATAGTGAGAATGCCTCGGCTGTTGGTATCTATGAACATCCTCGCCTGTGAGGAATGGCTTAAGTAGCCCAGCTTCGATCTGTACCTCAGCCCCCGCCCTTTCCGAAAACAGTCTGACAATCCCATCATTTGTCGCGTTGACTGCTGCTAGAACGTGGACACTATCAATACCGGATTGGACGCCAACAAGTATCTGATCACAAATATCGTCCAGCGCCACCGATCGCTGCGGCAGCTTCTCCAGAACCGTCGCTTTTCCTTTGCCTGCAAGGGTCCAGGGACCTTCAGAAAAACCAGCCAGATCGTAATTCGCGTAGCTGGCTGGCGACAATTGCCAGAGACGCTTTGGAACCTCGGTGATTGACATGTCATTGAATACGCAATAGCCAAATCTCAAGTTGGTCGCTCGGCTGAGGAGCAGGATGCCGGTGTAGATTGAGGCCTGTCTGAAGATCTGGTTGTTTCCGAAACTTGTGATAGATTCCATTCCCATATTATCTATCAGAAATTTCCTAAGACCGGACCCAAAGTCAGAATTGGTAAACTTGTGCGGGCAAATGAAACCGAGTCTTCCCCCTTTTCTGAGTAGACCAAACCCCTTTTCCACGAAAAGGAGATAAAGGTCGAAACGCTTGACCGCGCTTTCATAGTGCGTAGCGAAGTAGTCGATCTGTTTCCCATAATTCTGCTGAAGGCCCTGAATCCTGAGGTACGGGGGATTGCCGATAACTGTATCAAAACCGCCGTTATCGCGATCAAAAATGTCCGGAAACTCTGTTCTCCAATCGAACACGTTTACCTTGTAGCGCTCTTCTGCGTCCAGAAAGGTCATTTGAGCGTTTTGATAGAAATCCGGGCCAACGAGCGAGTTTCCGCATTTGATATTGCTGCTGAAGTTAGGCAATGCACGCTCGCGGAAGAACTGCAACTGCGTGGCAATCGTCTCGCCAGACTCACCCTCGAGTACCTTCAAGAGTAGGGATAGCTTCGTCACCTCAATGGCCTGAGCATCGATGTCGACGCCATAGATATGAGCGAGCAGAATCCGTTTCCGCTCCCCAGGCGTCAGCCGCCAGCCCCCGCCCACCGTCTGGTAGAGTTCTTTCCTGTGCTTCTGTGACCCCTCGTTGACGTAGGCATCCCTATACCAGTCGAGCAAATACTGGTAGGCCGCGATCAAGAAAGAGCCAGAGCCACAGGCTATATCGGCAATCTTCAGCTTTGCCGCCTGCTTCGGCGTCTTGCCCTTCAGGAACTCGCCGACCGTGTTTTTCACGATGTAATCAACTATGTAAGTTGGAGTGTAGAAGACGCCGCCGGCCTTTTTTACCTCCGGCTTGTCTTCTACGATTGCCTGGTGTCTGGGCGTGAGCAATATCACCTTGCCGAGAAATCGCTCGTACACCTGCCCAAGTATGTCGGCCGGAAGTACGCTGAACTCGTAGGGGTTCTCCGGGTAGTAGAGACTTCTCAGGATGTCCTTCAGCGGTTTATCGTCAATAGTGAGAGAGAGCGTCCACTCGTCGGGCGGCTCAGGGGTGTCCTTTTCCTGGCAGAAGTGGAATAGGCCGGAATTGTAGCGTTCGTCCGCGCTGCGGAAAAGCTGGCAGAGCCGTTCGTAGACCTGGTGACCGTTGGTGAGCGCGAGAAGCATACCATAGGGCTCAATGCCTCTGGCCTCGCAAATCCGCAGAAAGACTATTCGGTTGATCGTGGCTTGCACGGCAGCATTCAGCTCTCGCGTTGTCAGCCGGGGATTGCGCCGGTAGATGTCTTGCGCCAGGCTGGCTCGCCAGACCTCTATCTCTTCAAGGAAGGCGTCATCTACTTCCGCCGTGCCGCGTTTGCCCTTGTTCGATTCCGCGTACTTGTCGAACGAGCCTTTGAGAATTGCCTCTCGCGAGAAGATGGCAGCAATCTCGTCCCACCGGTTCGGATAATCGCTGCAACTGACCAGCATCACCCGGCCTACAGCGGCCTTGTCGGTGTGGCTCGGCTTCTGCCGGCAGTCGTAGACGGCAAACTCCTCGAAGTTGGTCAAAATGGAGAGCGGAAGCTTGGCGCTCCAAGCATATCGCCTCACTTGGTAGGCGGCGCTGGCGTCGTCCCTTACGTGGACAGAAGGCTTCTTGGCCTCGACAAAGAACTTGCGCGTCCCGCCGATGCGAAAGCAATAGTCGGGGGCCTTGGTGACGGTCCCCACCTTCACCGAGTCCTCGTGGACTACGTCCTTGTAGGCTTCGGCGTAGCCTTGCTCGTTGTAGATGTCCCAGCTCAGGGCCTTGAACAGAGGATTAACGAATTCCTGCCGAACCTGGGCCTCATTGTAATGGCCTGAGCGGTACGTTTCGCGATGTGTGTCGAAGCGTTCAACTAGATCGATAACCTCAGATGGTGCAACCACGGCCTGTACACCGCCCTCCGCAGTAGTTCGATGCGTCTTTACTGTGCGCTCTTGCGAGGCGCTCTTCCTCTGGGGACACCCTACCTGACTATCAGCACAGAACACGGGGCGTGGCGGCTCACCTTGTCGGTGGTGGTGCCGAGGAAGGCGCCCCAGACGCCGGAATAGCCGCTATGGCCCATGACGATGAGATCGAAGCCACCCTGGCTGGCAAACCGGACGATGGTCTGGACGGCGTGACCCGGTAGGACCGCCGACTGCAAGCGGACGCCATCCGATTCCGCTAGTTCGATTGCCTGGCCGTGCAGCTTCCGGAAGTACTCGTTCTTCTCGGCCCTGGCCTCCTCGAACTCGCCGATGGCCGCGGCGTAATGGGGCAAGTGCTCCTCAACCGAAAGCGCCCACAGCTCGGCGCTTTGGTCTCTTGCCAAGCCGATTGCCGCCCGTAGCGCCCGCCACGAGCCTTCCGAGCCATCGAAGGCTACGAGAATCTTCCCGTACACGATCGGCTCCTCATCTGCCCGCTCATGCTTATCCCGTGTTTCGACCAAGCTTCCTTACCTTCGATTATAGCCATTTCAGCGAAATCGCGCCAGATGCCAGATTGGGCCACTATTTGGTTTGATGAGCGATCGCAATGGCGGTCACCTCCTTTTCGCCGTCAACATCCGCTTCGGAGCCAAGTGCCCCGCCAGCTGTGGGGATCTTCGGCCGGAAGAAGGCCTGAGCGATCAGGGTTGGCACGATGGCGCTGAGAATCACGGCGGTAACCAAGAAGGTGTACTTGCTCTGGTCGATGATCCCATGGCTCAGACCAAAAAGCGAGGATATGGTGCCGAAAGTGAGACCGGTGGACATCAGGAGGGTCGTATACATGCCGTCTCTCGGGCCAAACCGGAGGATCCGGGTGACGGGCAGCACGCCGACGAACTTGGTAGCCATCTTGATCAGCAGGAGGAGGCCGATCATGCCCGCTCCGGCCAGAACGGCGGGGATGGACACGAACAGGCCGGCTTTGAGGAAGAAGAAGGGCGTCAAGAACGTAAAGGCGATGGCTCTCACCCTCCTGACCAGCGCCCGGTCGGCCATGAAGACGTTGGCAAGGGCCAGGCCCACGAGGTAGGCGGGAAGCACCGCCTCGCTGCCGGCCAGTATCGCCAGGCCTCCCAGCCCCAGCAGAACGAAGAAGATGTAGCGCGATTCGAGCTCGCTCATGTGTCCGGCGAAGGTAGTGAAGAACCAGCGGGTGAACCGCGGCAAGAACACGAGGGCCAGAGCCAGGGCGGCCACGAAGATCAGCATACGGAGGTCGAAGCCGGCGAAGAGCAGGCCGAGAGCCACCACCGTGCCAAGGTCCGTGATGAAGCAGGCGGCAAGGATTATCTTGCCCAGCTCGGTGGCGTTGAGGCCCGTTTCGACCATGACGGCGTAGACTACTGCCACCGAGGTAGTCGACAGAGCGATGCCGGCGATCTCCGCCGCTCGCAGGTCCCAGCCGGCGACAAAATAGGCGAAGGCGAACGCGCCCACGAACGGAGCGAGGAAGGAGAAGAAGCCGATGAGAAAGCTTTCCTTGAACTTGGAGCGGAGCACCTTGGGGTCGACCTCGGCTCCGGCGAGGAAGGTGAGCAGGATGCTGCCAAAGCCCGCCAGGAAGTTAATGAACTCGGGGACGGGCGTGGTGAATATCACGAGGAAGTTGCCAGCGACGATTCCCACCATGATCTCGACGAGAGAAGCCGACACGCCGGTGCGAAAGGAAATGAGTCCGGCCACGAGGGCCAGACCGAGCCAACTAGCGGCGATGAGATTGTTGTCCAAGGTTGTCCTCCCAACAATGTCATAGGGGGCACAAAAAAGCCCCGGTCTGAGTTCTCGGTAAACTCAAATCAGGAGCCATCAGTCCTTCCGGGGAAGAACGGTTCGGCCGGGCCGGACCATCCGGCGTCTGGCTCGGGCGGTCTCCATCGCCCTATTTCTCTTGTCAGGCGTGATTATAGCATTACCGGACAGCAGGCGCAACTTTTGACGGCGTGGGCATGGATGGTGTAGACTTAGTGATGTAGTAGACTACAACGCGAGGTTCATGTTGTGACGATTGAGATGGATAACATGCTTACGGTCAGAGAGGCAGCCCAGCAGTGCCACCGGACAGCAGAGACGATCCGGCGGTGGGTTTGGAGTGGAAAACTACCGGCTCAGAAGCTGGGAAACCAGTTGTTCATCAAGAGGTCGGATCTGGCCCGTTGCGGTTGTTCGACAGGGGACGCAGAAAAGGCAAGACGGCTGGCTCTGCTCGACGAAATCAAGGTGATCCGCGAGCGTATTCGCCAGCGTGTCGGCAAGGATTTCGACATTCTCGGCGACTTGGATCGCGACCGTGAGAGCCACCCCTAGTGCCGGGCATGGTCTGCGTGGATGCCAGCCTTGCTCTAATGCTGCTGTTGCAGGAAAGCCTGACGCCGACAGCCGAAGCGTTGTGGCAGGATTGGGCCGAGCGAGACACCGAAATCCTTGCTCCACCTCTATTCTTCGCCGAAGTCACGTCCGTTCTGAGAGGAAAGGTATACTTTGGCCATATTACGCCGGAAGAAGGGGAGACCCTTTTCTCGCGTTTTCTCCGACTTCCCGTCGGATCAGCAGACCTAGACGGCTTGCAAGCTGATGCGTGGGCCATGGCTAAAGCCTATAATCGTTCAAAAGCCTACGATGCGCAATATCTTGCACTCGCAGCTAGGTTGGGCTGCGACCTATGGACGGCAGATCAGCGATTGGTAAATGCCATCGGCCTTCCGTGGGTAAGATGGGTTGGTAGCTATGCGGCGGGAGTTCCGTAGACCGCTAGACGATGCCATCCAGGTGGCAGGTGTCGTTCATGAGCTTGACTAGATGAGTCCCGGCAAGATGCTCGAGAATGCTCATAGCTCCGTTGTCCTGCTCGATGTTCCAGAAATGGGAGTTGTCGAGGCCGAGAACGGCGCAGAGCAGGACCTTGCAGACGACTTTATGGGAAACCAGGACTATCGTCTGCCCCCGGTGCGCCTCGGCTACTTCTTCAAGGGCCGCCATCGCTCTGGCCCTGACTGCGTCCAGAGTCTCGCCTCCAGGGATGTGCGCCAGTTGTGGCTTGCTCAGCCATAGCGCGTACTCCTCGGGATAGCTGGCTTCCGCCTCCTCTGGGGTCAGCCTGTGCCAGCCGCCACAGTCGATGTCTATCAAGCCTTGGAGGATCTGAACCGTCAGGCCGGTGGCCTCGGCAACCGGCTCGGCCGTTCTGACCGTCCGACTCAGGGGACCGCTGTAGATGGCCGCTGGCCGGAACTGGCGGGCGATCCGACTGGCCACGGCGGCTGCCTGCGCCACTCCAGTCGCATTGAGGGGGATATCCACCCGGCCCCTAAATCGCTCGACGCGATTCCACTCTGTCTGACCGTGGCGGATTAGAACAATCTCCGTTGAGTTCACGATCATCCGGTTGCTCGGAAAGCCGAAGCCACGTCTCCCTTTACAAATCCTGCCAAGCCTCGTCCTCCTCGGGGCGCAGCCAGTCCTTTCCGAGAGCTGTTTCGCTCGCCAATGCGGTCTCCATCTTCTCTTCGATCGCTTTCGACCCCAAGAAGCGTATGAAGTCCAGTATCTCTACCAGATACTTCTCGGGCACCTTGTCAATCTCTCTGAGTATCCGCTCTTTCGTATCCATTCCTCACCCCATCAGGCGAACAAGTTATGTCGCTTTCAGCAACTGCCCTATCGCAAAACTCGGTCGTCGCCAACCCGGCGGGTGATTCGCTTCTCGTCGAGGTGCTCGAGAAAGGCCAGGGCGTACTTCCGGCTGGTGTGGAAGGTGTCGCGAACTTCCCCCACTGTCACTTTGCCGCTGGTCTTGATCGTGGCGACTATCTTGTCGGTCATGTCCCGATAGGCCGAGGCGGCGAAGAAGACGCCCTCATCCACTTTGACTATCTTGCCCTGCTCGACGAGAAGGGAGAGAAGCTCCGGCTCAGGAAGGTTGTCTCCGGGCGGCGAATAGGGGTTAGCCTCGACGCTGTCGAGGAACCGGTCGAGAATCGCTTGCTGGGCCGGAGATACGCGCACCGCGTGGCCGGGGGCGCGGACGCTGGTCTCTCCTTCCACGACGGCGCCCTCGGATATCAATCTCGCCAGAGCATCGCCGAAAAGGCGGGAGGAAAACTTGAGACGGCTCTTGAGCTCCTCTTTCGCCATACCGCTTCTTAGGGGGAACTGGCGATGGTAGGCCTCCATATGGCTGGCGACCTTTCCCTTCAACTCGCTCCAGCCGCTTCCCGACACTACGAAGGCGGTTGGCGACGGCATCTCCGCCGGAGACGCCGGTAGAACGAGCGCCCGCCCGTCCTTGACGATCTCGAGAAGGGCAGAGGCGGCCTCTGCCTTGGGCAGGCCGCCGCCTTCGAGCACGGTTCTCACCTCAGCCGGCTCAATTCGCCGCAGCGCAGTCAACAGGATGTCTGCGGGAGTTCCCTTCTGGAGAAGCGAAAGGCTGTCGAGCGTGGCGTCATTGTATCTGCGGTGCCGCCTGGCGTGCGAATCGACGACCTCACCCCCACCGAGAGTGTCGTCGGGGGAGCGAATGATGAAGAAGTCTCCTTTGACCACGGAGACCGGCTGGCTAAGTTTAATCTGAGCCCAGCTCGTCTCACCGGGACCGAGTTCCCCTCGCTCCAGCAGGCGAACGACGCCCGTTACTTCGCTGGCGCCGGTGTGAAACGTGACCTGAGCGTTATGGTGCAAGACATGCTTCAGATCGGGCACCAGCCGCAGCTCGACGTCAACCGCCGTCGTGGGAACCAGCCAGCCCATCGATGCGATGACGTCGCCCCGGCTCAGATCTGTCGTGGACAGATTGGCGATATTCACCGCCACCCGATTTCCGGGTGAAGCCGCCTCCACCTTGTGCTTATGGGTCTGCAGGCCGCGAATGCGCGATTTCAGGCGACGGGGCAGCACTTCGATCTCCTGCCCGACGGAGAGACTGCCGTCGATCAGGGTGCCGGTGACCACGGTCCCGAATCCAGCTATGGTGAAAACTCTGTCGACCGGTAGGCGAGGCCGGCCGATATCCTTCTTTGGCGGTGTAGCCTCCAGCAAACGATCGATCGTAGCCAGCAAATCGGCCAGACCCTCACCCGTGGTGGAGGAGACGGAGACGATGGGCGAGGCGCGGAGATGGGTGTCCTTGAGCACGTCCTGAACGTCCGATACCACCAACTCCAGCCACTCTTCGTCGACGAGGTCCTTCTTGGTGATGACGGCTGTGCCGCTCTTGACTCTGAGGAGGTCGAGAATAGCCAGATGCTCCCGCGTCTGAGGCATCACGCCCTCGTCGGCGGCGATAACCAGCAGGGCGAGGTCGATGCCACCAACGCCGGCCAGCATGTTCTTGATGAACCGCTCGTGTCCCGGCACGTCGACGATGCTGATCTCGCGACCGCTGGGCAGCCTCAGCCAGGCGAAGCCCAGGTCGATGGTCATCCCCCGCTCCTTCTCCTCCTGGAGACGATCGGGGTCGATCCCGGTCATCGCCCGCACCAGCGTCGATTTACCGTGGTCCACGTGTCCTGCGGTGCCAATCACGTGCATAAGGCCGGCTTCTCCCCAGAGATCCTCCCGTATTCCCAGCAAAAGTATACCACACGTCCAAATCGAGCCGCAATCACCAGAGCCATGCCCAATAACGGCCATGGCGTTAGCGAGTCTCCAGACGATGACTATGCGGTTGCTACCCTGACTTGGTAAGGCTGATGCCGGCTAGCGCGGCCTGCACGTGATCAAAGAGAGGCGCGGGATAGAGGCCAATGGCGAGGATGGCTAGAGAAAGCACGATTATGGCCAGCGATGGCAAGAACGGCTCGCGGCTCACCCGCGACCCCACTTCTTCGCCGAGAAAACCGTGCCTGAGCGCTCTGGCAAAGGCCAGCAGCAGCAGAACGCTTACTCCGATGATCCACACGGAGCGCGCCCCCTGCGCTTGCCTGGCCGCACTCAATAGGACCCAGCGGCTGGCAAATCCCCCGAAAGGTGGGGACCCCGCCAACGAGAGACCCCCGACGACGAAGCCGATGGTAGCAACGGGAAGCCGCGAGGCGAGCCCGCCCAGCTTGGCGAGGCTGATCTCGCCGCAGCATTTCAGCACAACCCCCACACTCATCAACAGCAGCAGCGCGCCCACCGCCATCGTCACCGCCTCGAAGATTGCCCCCACTAATCCAAGGCTCGAAACCGTCCCGATGGCAAACATTATCAATCCCATCTCGCTCACAATGCCATAGGCCAGCACGCGGCTGAGGCTAGGCTGGCCGAGGGCGACAGCCGCGCCCAACAGCGCCCCAACCATGCCGCCCAGTTTGAGCAAAGCCCTGGTCTCGCTCTCGGCCAGCAGCCAGGGATAGGTGCTGAGAACGACGATGAGAAAGGAGAGAACCGCCAGACTTAATATGGAAACCAAAAGGCCAGTCACCATCGGCGGGGCATTGTGGCTGAAGTCAGGCAGCCAGAAATGAAAGGGAAAGCCACACAGGCGTATGCCGAAGCCGACGATCAGAAGGGCGAGGACGAGTCGCGCCAGCAGCGCGTTTTCAGCGCTCAGACGGTAGAAGTCCACGAGAAGAAAGCCGAAGACCAGGCATACCGAAGCGATTATCGCGGCGGCCAGATATCTCACAGCAGCGTCGACTCCCCCCTGCGTCACTCTCTGCCTGCCAAGAAACAAGACGATACCCACGCCGGTTAACTCGATCAGCAACGCTATCAGGATGAGGTTATTGAGGAACAGCACGGAGGCGACAGCCCCTAGGATGGACAACGCGGCCGCCGATAGATGATCGGTGCGCGAGCCGTAGTTGTAGAGGACCATGATTCCCACAAGAACGATGAACAGCGTGAATAGTAGACGGGCGATGGGGCTAACGGCAAGGGTCATGGTGCCGAAGGAAAAGATATCCTCGGGGACGACTCCCCGCAGCAGGGCTAGCTCGACAAAGAGGGCGACGAAGCTCAGGCCCGCCGCGAGAACCCTAACACGACCGAGAAGCTGGCCGACCGCGGCCGCAACGAATGGTAGCGCAATTAGAAGCAAGAGTCTCACGGCTCCACCTCTTCGGAAAGCGCAACGTGTTGTTCCAGGCCTATGAGGTACCCGATAGCCAGGGCGAGGACGATACTAGACAAGCTGGCGAGCAGGAATCTGGCGAGATTCGCCGTCTCCACCATTACGCCGGCGACCAGGGAGGCTGCAAGCTCCAGCATCAGCAGCGCGAAGCCAGCGCGCGTAACCTCTAGCGACAGGACCAGAGAAGAGATCGACGAAAACACCAGCCAATAGGCGCTGATGGTGATGTCCCGCGGGAAGTTTGGCATGGGATAGGACTGGGCCAAGCCAAAGCTAGTGATAACTGACAGCAGGACGACCGCGACCCTGAGAAACAGGCCTGGCGATGCGGTCAGGCCAGGTTTCTCAGGAGGGGCTTGCCCGGAACGACGTAGCGAACGCTTGAAAGATTGGAGCAGGATAGTTGCGGTAACCGTCCCGGCGACTAGGCGAACGAAGCCAAGGGCGGGGATTATCTCGACCGCCATGAGCACGGAGACTGCCACGTATTGGAAGCCGAGCGTGACAACTCGCAGCCGCCAGTCACCGCTGATGATGGTAACTGCACCGCAGAGGACAAGAGCTATTACGGCAAGAGATGTCAGACTCAATAGGTTACTCCAGTAGCGCTAATACGACGGCAAGGGCGGCGAGAAGAATCGCCATCGGGCTGTAGGTCGTGTCGGCTGGCGACAGCAGCTTCCGCAAGGCGACACCCGCTCCCAGCAGCGCCCGCCAGCCTGCATTGTGAAGGCCACCTGTGTTGATGACCCTGGGAAACCAGCCGGGGCGGCGGTCAGGGGTCAGTGGCCGGTGGCCAGTCCCTTCCCTCGCCCTTTGGGAGAGGGATAGGGTGGGGGCCTGACCGCCGATTCCTGATCCCAGTCCGCCGAACATATAGGCTATCGAGCCGAGTAACGTTGGGACGACCATCAGCAGGAAAGTAAAGGCAGAGCTCGTAAAACCGGCAGAATGCAGTCCCGTTGGCAGCGGGATCTCGACCGTCGCGGCAGAGGCATGCACGACCAGGGCGGTGGCTGGTTTGACGAGCCAGCCGACGAGCACAAATGGCACCACGCCAAAGGCGACGACCGGGACGGCCAGTAATCCGGCGCAAAGAATAAGAGTTCGGCTCCCTTCGCCGCCACCGGTCGCGCCCTGGTAGCGCCGTCGGAAGAACACCCAATCAAAGGCCCGCAGCAGCGTAACGAAGACCAGAAAATCGACCACCAGCGTCAAGATGGCAAAGGCGACATGGTGCGCCTCGACCGCTGCCCCGAAAATAAGCCATTTTGCGAAGAACCCCAGAGCCGGAAACGGGGCCCCGGCCAGCGAGATGGAGAAAACGGCAAACAACAGCGTCGTGCGCGGCACGCGATTGACCAGCCGACCAAGCTTGATGACGCTTCCCGTGCCGGTGGACCGCTCGACAATTCCGGCGCAGATCATCAGGCCACAGGTGGAAAAGGTACTGTTGGCGAGCATAAGAAGGGCCGCAGCAACAGAGGCCGGCGTGTTTATCCCAAATCCGAGAAAGGCATAGCCAAGCTGGATGGATGCCAGGAAGATAGCGATCCCCCGCAGATGCGTCTGCTTCAGGGTATAGACGGCGCCCACCACCATCGTCAGGGCGCCGACAGCCATCAAGCTCTGGTGCACCAGCACCTCGGTTTGCGGCCCGGCCAGGGAATGAGAGCGCTGCAGCAGATAGGCGCCTGCCCAGGGCGCAAATACTAGTCCGAGAAGAGCCGCCGCCGGCAGGGGAATGCGAAGCTTCACCGCCGTCCAGGGATGAAAAGGATAAAGGTGGGATATGGCCGTGGCTGAGAGCAGGAACCCCAGGAGCAGAATCCAGGAAGCGCCGCCGGGGCTTACGAGCTGGAAACCGAGGCTGGCGCCGTGACCGGACAGGGCGACGGCGCCGACCAGAACGCCCGTGGATGGGAGACTGGCGAGAAGGAACGACCGGACGACGGCCGGCGTGGTCGCGCCTCCGTGATGCCAGAATGCTATGGAGGCGGCGCTGGCGATTATCCATATTTGGAGACTAACGTAAGCGACGAGGACGTTCCCGGCGAGCAGCAGATTGACGAAAGCGGCAGCGGTGATCAGAACCAGGGAGCACAATACCAACTGGCGTTTTGGCTCGATCGACACGTAATGCGTGGCGTAGAGAACCAAGATAAGGGCAGCAAAGAGCGAAATGACCAATACCCCGTAGGAGATGGCGTCCAGATAGTAGCCATAGACCACCGGCGCCAGACGCTCGTACCCTATCTGCCAGGTAAAGAGAGTCGCCTCCAATGGTAATGCCTTCCGTGCCAGAGATAGCACGATGGCTAGCGAGATGCCGACGGCCCCCACGGCAACCCAGCGCTTAGCAGCCGGATAGGGCAGCAGATCTGCCGGCAGCGCTAGCGCTGCGCCGACCAAGAGAATAATGGTTGGAACAAAGACGACGAAGTCGGGCATTGACGGGATCTTCCTGCTAGGCGGAGCGTGCCTCTCCTGCGAAGGAGCAGTCCAGCTCGAAAACAATGGTGGCGACCGTACCACCGTCTGTCGTTAGACTGAATTGTCCCTGCAACTCGTTCACGACGAGGGTGTTGACGATCTGGAGGCCTAGACCCGCCTGTTTGCGAAAGTCAAATCCGGGAGGCAGTCCCCTCCCATTGTCCGAAGCCGTTACAGTTATCCGGCTGCCAGATACAGATGCCGTGATCTGGAAGCTACCCTCTCCCCTCCCGGCAAAACCATGGGCGATCGCGTTGCTCACCAATTCGTTGAGGACAAGGGCGAACACAGTCGCCTCACGCGAGCTAAGTGTTACCTCTCCTCCTACCACCCGGTAATTAACTCGAACGCCAGGTCGAGCAGAGTTTATGGTAGCTGCCTCGATAATGGTCTTGGCCAGATCGGCCACGCTAGCGATTCCGATTTGCCGCCGAGAGAGCAAATCGTGAACCGACGCGATACTCTGGATCCGACCGACGCTTTCCTTCAAAGGACTGGCGATCTCGACAGACTTGCAATGTCTCGCCTGAAGAGACAGCAGCGCTGCCACCGTCTGGAGGTTGTTCTTCACTCGGTGGTGCATCTCGGCCAATAGCGCCGATTTTACGCTCAGGTTGCGCTGGGCCTGATCATACAAGCGAGCGTTGTCTAGGGCGATGGCGGCCTCATCGGCAAAGCTCGACAGCATTTGGACTTCGTCGAAGCTGAACTCGTGGCGATTACGGGTGAACACTTGAAGAGCGCCCAGCGTCTTGCCCTTAGCGCTTAGGGGCACGGAGAAGCCCGATCGGTATCCCTCGCCCTCGGCAAGAGAGGAGATGGCATCGGCTCCAGGATCGGCAAGGAGATCGCTAATAACCACCGGCCTGGCCATGAAAACGGAGTCCCCCACCCGCGAATCCCTGATGCGGTCCTGCCACCTGGCAAGCTGCAAGGAATCCAAGCCAAAGGCGGCCACCGTTTTGGCCTCCTGCCTGTCTTCCTCTAATTGGAGAATGGCCGCCATATCCGCTCCGCTCAAGGCCACTGCCTGAGTGACGATAAGGTTCAATACCTCCTGAAGGTCCAGGGTGGAAGCGATCATGCGGCTGACCCGCTGCAAAGTGGACAGCTCGCTCACCTTCTGCTGCAGCTTCAGGTCGGTTTGAGCGTAAAGCCTGGTGTTCTCGATGGCAATGGCTACCTGCCCGGCTACAGTCTCGAGGAAGCTTATCTCCTCGGTGCTGTAATCGGTGGGCGCCAGCGCCTGGATGTTGAGCACGCCGACGAGCTTCTCGACGGTAAACAGAATGATCGGCACGGAAACCATGGAGCGGTAGGGCTCTTCGCGGAGGCCGGCGACGTAGTGGAAACGGGGGTCAGACCAGGCGTCGCGCAGGGCGATGGGATGGCCTTCTTTGGCGGCGATGCCGGTGATTCCCTCGCCGAGACGCACCGAAACCTGTCCTACGGCGTCCGGATTGAGGCCAGTCGTAGCTCGTAGCGTCAGTCTTTCGTCCTTCTCGAACAGGAAGATCGAGCACACGTCCGCCTTGATCACGTCGGCAACGGTCTCGACGATGAGCTTCAAAGTGGCATCGAGCTGCATACAGCTATTGGTGGCGTGGTTCACCTTGCGAAGGGCGGCTAGCTCGGCGAGCCGCAGCAACAGCCGCTGGTCGGTCTGCTCCCGCAGCTTGGCGTTGGCTGCTCGCAGCTCCTCGATCTCCGTTTGCAGTTGGTGGATCAGATCCCCGGTGATTGGAGCGTCGGCCATTTCTTGACTCCCGGTTGAATCCGCCCGGCCCGTTCGCCAGGCAAGAAGAAAGCGGCGGCAAATGACGAAGTTGTCGAAGGCCCGTCAAGAGCTCGACGGTAGTATACGGATGGCAAAGCCCTTTGTCAAACGAACCGGCCCGATAGAATCCTGATGAATACTTCGTTGCCGAGCAACCTGCCCCGGGGGGTCGTGACTATGGCTCCCCCCTGACCGGCGAGGAGGCCCAGATTCTCCAGCTCCTCGATCTCTCGCCCGAACGCTTGGCGAACATCGGCCCCGAAGCGACGACAAAACGAATGCTCATCGATGCCCTCGGACAGCCTGAGATTTAACATGGCCGTCTCGGCCATTTGCGTCGGCTGGTCGATGTCCACGATTTCCTCGACGACTGCAAGACCGTTTTCGGCAAGGAACTGCTGGCTGAGATACGACTCGACAGCCGACCGGGCGAAAGATGGCGCTGCCGGCGTTTCCGGCGTGTGCCTTCCCCTTGGCGTCGGGGAATCCAGAGAGCGTGAACCTCGGGTCTCGCCCCAGACCGGCAGGGCAGGCGTGAGCCTGGCGATGTACTCGGCTGGGTCGCGGACGTTGGCCAGCCGGACGGAGCAGAAAGAAGAGTGCGCTCCTGCCCCAACGCCGATGTAGGGAAGGTTGCGCCAGTAGAGCAGGTTGTGGCGACAGCGCCTACCCGGCCTCGCCCAGTTGGAGATCTCGTAATGGTCGTAGCCATGTTGGGACAGATGCTCGTCAGCCCGGATGTACATGTCGGCCGCTAGGTCGGGGTCGGGAGAGGCCAATCGGCCGCCGTCTATTTCCGCCCAAAGAGCGGTCCCTTGTTCCACACTCAGGCCGTACAGCGATAGATGGTCTGGTTCCAGCTCGACGGCCTGCTCCAGGTCCTTTTCCCAGTCCTCAAGCGTTTCCGTTGGGATGCCATACATGAGGTCGAGACTAACGTTGTCGAAGCCGGCCTTCCTGGCTGCCCGGTAGGCGCCGACAACATCTTGTCTCGTATGGTTCCGGCCAAGCAATGGTAGGAGGTTTGGGTTGAAGGATTGCACGCCAATGCTAAGCCGGTTGGCGCCTGCCACCAGCATCGATCTGAGTTGCGCTACATCGATGGTGCCGGGGTTGGCTTCCACCGTGATCTCTGCATCCGGCTCTACCTGGAAGCTCGCTCGGCAGGCCGATAGTAACGCCGCTATCGCTTCGCCGCCCAGCAAAGTTGGCGTTCCCCCACCCAGGTAGATGGTGTTCAGCCGAAGCTTCTTGGCGTCGCGGGCAACTGACGGAAGACCGCCACGGGCGCTCAACGCTGACCAAGCCACCATCTCCTTCCGGACAGCCTCCAAGTAGGCGGGAATGAGACGCGACAGACCGGCGAAGGAATTGAAGTCGCAGTAGCGACACTTGCTGCGGCAGAAGGGAATATGAATGTATAAGCCAAGCTGGCTGGACTCTGCGCCATTATTGGCCATAGGATGCCCCATTGGTAGCTGTCAGCCGTCGGCTATCAGCTTTCAGTTGTCAGTTATCGGCCGTCGGCGGTCGGCATCGATCATAGCACAGCCGTCCTTGAAAAACCACCCAGCCTAGGCTATAATCGAGCATAGGGTTTTCTGGTAGAGGCTGAAAAGCTGATGCCAGTTGATTTCGTAGCGGCCGTCCCTCCGTGGCGGCCACGGGGACGGGGGCGGGCATCCTTCTTGGAAGGACACCGCCCCTACAAACTCCGATCGCTGACCCCGAGGAGGTTCTGTGCTAAAGAGTCGTGATTGCGGTGAACTAACTAAGGCGAACGAGGGCCAACACGTCATTTTGGCTGGTTGGGTCAATCGTCGCCGCGACCACGGTGGCCTGATTTTTCTCGACCTGCGAGATAGATCTGGCGTCGTTCAAGTCGTCTTCAACCCAGAGATATCCCAGCGGGCCCATGCCACCGCCAATGAAGCGCGAAGCGAATACGTGCTCCAAGTTAAGGGCAACGTCAGCCTGCGACCTGCCGGAACGGAGAATCCCAAGCTGACCACCGGTGAGGTGGAGGTTATCGCCAGAG
Source organism: Chloroflexota bacterium (assembly GCA_016190625.1). Lineage (GTDB taxonomy): Bacteria > Chloroflexota > Dehalococcoidia > JACPQF01 > JACPQF01 > JACPQF01. The sequence continues at coordinate 25,244 of JACPQF010000051.1, forward strand.
AAGTCGAGATACTTGGCCCATCCAAGACCCCGCCTTTCTACATCAGCGAAGAGGTAGAGGTTGAAGAGTCCCTCCGACTAAAGTACCGGTACCTCGACCTTCGCACGGCCCGCATGCAGCGAAACATCATCCTTCGCCACCGCGTGATCAAGTTCATGCGGGATTTCCTCGACGAGAAGGGCTTTCTGGAGATCGAGACGCCAATACTCATCAAGAGCACCCCTGAGGGCGCGAGGGACTACCTGGTTCCTAGTCGAGTTCACCCGGGTGAGTTCTATGCCCTTCCCCAGTCGCCGCAGCAGTTGAAGCAATTGCTCATGGTCGCCGGATTCGAGAGGTATTTTCAGATAGCCCGGTGTTTCCGGGACGAGGACCTGAGGGCCGATCGCCAGCCGGAGTTTACGCAGCTCGATATCGAGATGAGCTTCGCAGACGTGGACGACATCTTGGCTCTGATGGAGGAGCTGTTCACGGCGCTGGTCAGGAAGATCGCACCGGACAAGCAGATCCTGTCGCCCTTCCCTCGTCTGACCTACGCCGAGGCGCTCGATAAGTACGGCAGCGACAAGCCGGATTTGCGCTACGGACTCGAGCTGACCGATATTTCCGACCTCGTCGCCGACTCGGGGTTCATGGTGTTTCAGACGGCCCTCGCACAGGGAGGCCAGGCTAAGGCTCTGGTTGCCCCCGGCTGCGCCAGCTACAGTCGCAAGGAGGTCGACGCCCTCATAGATCTCGCCAAAGCTCAGGGAGCAAAGGGTCTGGTCACTCTGGCCCTTGTCGGCGGCAAACAACACGAGGCCTTCGGGCGCTTGAGCCTCGACGAGGTGAGGTCTCCCCTCACGAAGTTCTTCTCGACCGAACAACTGGCGGCCATCGCCCAGCGAACCGCCGCCAACATCGGCGACCTGGTCTTGATCGTCGCCGATCAGCCAAAGGTCGTGGCCGCGGCCTTGAGTAGATTGCGGAGCGAGATCGTGGCCCGGCTCCGCCTGGCAGATCCTCAGGTATTCGCATTTGCGTTCGTCACCGATTTCCCCTTGTTCGAGTGGAACGACTCGGACAAGCGCTGGGATTCCAGCCACCATCCCTTCACTTCTCCCCGAGATGAGGACCTGCCTCTTATAGATACGGCACCCGGCAAAGTTCTATCGAAGGCTTACGACCTCGTGTGCAACGGACTGGAGCTGGCCAGCGGCAGCATTAGAATTCACCGCCGCGAGGTCCAGGAGAAGATATTCGAGCGTTTGGGCTACACGGCAGACGATGCCGCCAAGCGGTTTGGCCACATGTTGGAGGCCTTCGAATACGGGCCGCCGCCGCACGGTGGCATTGCGCCGGGCATAGACCGGTTCGTGATGCTGCTGGCGGGAGAAGACACAATTAGAGACGTGATCGCCTTTCCCAAGACCCAAAGCGCCGCCGACCTGATGACCGGCGCTCCGTCTTCCGTTTCTCGCGACCAACTGCGCGACCTACATCTGTCGATCAGCGACTAACTAACGGTCAGCCATCAGCCGTCAGCCTTTCTTGTCCTATCTGCTCGCATTTCTCAGTATGCCAATGAATTGGAGGATTCCGGCTAGGTCGACGCGGACACCGAAACCACACCCTTCGACGCGAGCCATCTTGACATATTGGGACGGTCTAACGGTATAATTAGGCACAGAACTTGCACCCCCGCGTATAGTTGGGAATTGTTTTTCACTATGTCAGGAGAGTACAGTGGCTAATCACCGTCGGCTTGCAATTGCCTTGGTCCTCGTGTTGGTGGTCGCCTGGTCTGCCAGTTTCGGATGCATTTTCAAATCCTCAGGCAAGCGGCCCGTATCTGATTTGGGCACATCCCGGCAGGGCGCACTCACAATTCCAGGGGCCGATCCGCCAACTTTGGATCCGGCGCTCGCTCAAGATGCTACCTCAGCCAACTACATCGTCGAGATCTTCAGCGGCCTGGTCACCCTCAATCGAAAACTGGAAATAGAAGGCGATATCGCCGAGAAGTGGGACGTCAGCAAGGATGGCAAGACGTACACATTCCACCTCCGCTCCGGCGCCAAATTCCATGATGGAAAAGAAGTCAAGGCGCAGGACTTTAAGTTCTCCCTGGAAAGGGCTGTGGACCCGAAACTGGAATCGGTAGTGGCTGACACCTATCTGGGCGACATCGTCGGCGCCAGGGATGTACTCAAGGGCGAGGCAAAGCAGATCAGAGGCGTCAAGGTCGTAGACGACCGAACGCTGGAGATCACCATCGATGCGCCGAAAGCCTATTTTCTCGCTAAGCTGACCTATCCCACGGCCTTCGTCGTGGACGAAGCCAACGTGAAAAAGCGTAATTGGACTGACACGCCAAACGGCACCGGACCCTACAAGCTAAAGCAGTGGAAGAAGGGCGAGCAGATCCTTTTGGAAAGGAACGCCGACTACTACAAGGGCGCGCCCAAGCTCGAAAAGGTGAATTTCCTCCTGAGTGGTGGCTCGTCCATAACGATGTATGAGAACGGCGAGATCGATGTCTCGGGGGTGGGCCTCAACGACATCGAGCGGATAACGGACCCCACGAACCCGCTGAACAAGGAATTGATAACTAGCCCTTCACTTGACGTCTTCTACATCGGGTTCAACACGAAGCGCGCTCCTTTCGACGATCCCAAGGTGAGGCAGGCTTTCAACCATGCAGTAGACAAACAGAAGATTGCGGACGTTGTCCTGAAGGGGATGCAAACAAAGGCCGATGGCATACTGCCACCTGGCATGCCGGGCCACAATGCCAGTCTAAAGGGCCTCGGCTATGATCCTGACAAAGCAAGAAGCCTGATCGCCCAATCCAAGTACAAGGACGTCGCGAACCTGCCGCCGATAGTTCTTTCCATAGAAGGTGCAGGAACGAACCCACCGAGAACGACTACCGCCATCGTCGAGATGTGGAAGCAGAACCTTGGCGTGGATGTTCGCATCGAGCAGGTGGAGTGGGCGACCTATCTGAACGACCTCAAGAAGCACAGGTTCCAAATGTTCGAGGTAGGCTGGATAGCCGACTATCCGGATCCTCAGGATTTCCTGGATATCCTCTTCCACAGCGGGAGCCTCGACAATAATTCCGACTACTCTAACCCTGAGGTGGATTCTCTGCTGGAGACAGCAAGAACGGAGGCCGACGTCGACAAGAGACTTAAGTTGTACCAACAGGCAGAGCAGCTGATAGTCAACGACGCGCCGTGGGTGCCTCTGTTCTTCACCAAGAGCTACCTGCTGGTCAAGCCGTACGTCGAAGGCTTTGTCCCTGCCCCAATGGTCATACCGTTCTTCAAGGACGTTTCGCTGAGATCCCGTTAGGGGCAGCAAAACGTTTTCTAGATTGGGCACAATCCGGTGCATGGTAAGGGAATAGGTCGGCCAATATGCTAGTTTTCATCATCCGGCGACTTCTATGGTTGCCACTTGTGCTCCTTGTAGTCTCGTTCATAACCTACGGCCTCGGGTTCTACGGGCCGGGAGACCCGGTGGAGATTCTATTGGGTCAGCGCACGAACCCGGAGGTTGTGGAGCGCATACGTCACGAGAAGGGTCTGGACCGGCCCTTTATCGTTCAGTATGGCGACTTCGTTTGGAACGCCCTTCAGGGAGAGTTCGGTGAGAGCTACAAATACCGGGGCCAAGCCGTAAATGAGCTCATCGCCGAGAAGGTGTGGGTTTCGAGCCAGCTCGGGTTCGTCGCCCTCGTCATCGCAGTTGTTCTTGGGATACCTCTAGGGTTGCTGGCCGCTTTCAAGCACGGCACGTGGGCGGACACAGCGGTGGTGGGCGCTACCTTGATCTTTATCTCGGTTCCATCCTTTATCGTGGCGCCGATCCTCCTCTGGACCCTGGTCTCCAGCCTCCATCTTCTGCCGAGCGCCGGTTGGAACGGCATCTTCGACTTGCGGCTGGTCATGCCGGCGCTAGTGATGGGGATTCCGCCTGTGGCCGTGATCACGAGGCAAACTAGGGCAGCGGTACTCGAAGTGGTTGCTCAGGACTACGTGCGTACGGCCCGTTCCAAGGGCCTTTACGAGCGGGTGGTCGTCCTCCGCCACATCCTGCGAAACGCTCTGATCCCGGTCTTCACACTCATCGGGCTTAGCATGGGCGGCCTCGTGGAGGGCGCGTTCATTACCGAGACCATTTTTGGTATTCCCGGCATCGGCAGGTTGGGCTTCGAATCCATCACCTCGCGAGACTACCCGGTTATCATGGCGCTGACGCTTTTGGTCGCGACAACTTATGTTCTTGCCAGCCTGGCCGTGGACATCGGTTACACCTTTCTAGACCCGCGTGTTCGGACGGATTGAGAAGATGACCAGACCCATGGATCGAGCAAATCGAAGAGCGAATGGGGGATACGGTGCGTCAGGCTTGGATGTAGAACGGAGCGAGCCTCAAGGCGAGCGGGTTGTCGGACGTAACCCGTGGATGATGCTATGGCGGAGGTTTGCGAGCAACCGGTTTGCTCTGGTCTGTATGATAGTCATCGTCCTTGGCTTATATGTCACCGGCATTTTTGCCCCGCTGCTGTCTCCCTATGTCCCCACAGCCCAGAATCTAGACGCGGTGGCGCAGGGTCCGAGTATCGCGCATTGGCTCGGCACCGACGAACTGGGGAGAGATTTGCTCAGTCGCATCATCTGGGGGGCGCGCACTGCGGCGATTGTCTCCATCGTGGCCGTCAGCCTTTCGACCATCATCGGCGTGGTCTTGGGAGCCCTATCGGGATACCTCGGGGGCTGGTTTGACACCTTGATCATGCGTGTGTCGGATATTCTGTTTGCGTTTCCGAGCCTGCTATTCGTCATCTTCATCGCAGCGACCGTCAAGCCATCGGCAGTTCGTTTTGTCGAACAAATGGAGATTGCCTGGGGGATGCGTGGCCTTGCGCGCTCGGGAATCATCGATTATTTTGTGGTGTTCACTGCCCTGTCGGTGATCGCCTGGCCGGGCATGGCTCGTCTCATCAGAGGCCAGGTTCTCTCCGTCAAGAGAATGGAGTACGTTGCAGCGGCGGAATCCATTGGGGCAAGCACCTATCGAATTATCTTTCGACATGTGCTGCCGAACTGTCTTAGCCCGGTGCTCGTCGCCGTGTCCATGGGCTTGGGCGGTGCAGTCATGTCAGAATCGGTGCTGAGCTACCTCGGCGTCGGCATCCAGCCGCCAAACGCGAGCTGGGGCGCGATGATCTGGGAAAACTCGGGCGAGTGGCGTTTGCATCCCCACTTGATTTTCATCCCTGGGGCGGTCGTCGCTATCGTCATCTTCTGCTTCAACTTCATCGGCGATGGTCTCAACGATGCCCTGAACCCGAGAAATCGCTAGCGACGGCCAGCTTATTGACGGCGCACCTCCCGCAGTGTATAAATACGCTAGTACCTAGAGGAGCAGCACAACCTCATGGCCCCACTTCTCAGCGTCAGGGACCTGAAAACTTACTTCCGTACGCCGGACGGAGTCGTCCATGCCGTGGATGGCGTATCGTTCGACCTTGCCGCCGGCGAGAGGCTGGGAATAGTGGGCGAAAGCGGCTGCGGCAAGAGCGTCACGGCCCTGTCGCTAATGCGGCTCATACCCCAACCGCCCGGCAGAATCGTCGGCGGCGAAGTGACATTCGATGGCATGGACCTGCTGGCGCTCGACGAAGAGGAAGTCCGCTCCGTTCGCGGCAATAAGATTGCCATGATCTTCCAAGACCCTATGACCTCTCTCAACCCGGTCCTAACGATCCGTCGCCAGCTCTCCGAGGGTCTCGAACTGCACAAGGGCATGAGCAGGTCTCAGGCGCGCCGGCATAGCATCGAACTCCTGCGAATGGTGGGCATACCCTCGCCCGAGTCACGCGTCGACGACTATCCCCACCAGTTTAGCGGTGGCATGCGCCAGCGGGTGATGATCGCCATGGCTCTGTCCTGCGATCCTCAAGTGCTTCTCGCCGACGAGCCGACCACGGCCCTCGACGTGACCATTCAGGCTCAGATCCTCGACCTCGTGAAGAGGCTGTGCGTGGAGCGCCGCACGGCGGTCATTCTCATCACTCACGATCTTGGCGTGCTGGCGGGCATGACCGATAGGCTAGCGGTGATGTACGCCGGCCGGATAGTTGAGACCGCCCCAACCGCCGAGCTATATGAGAATCCCAAGCATCCCTACACGATAGCTTTGATGAAGTCTGTGCCGCGGCTGGACGAGGAGCGCCGGGAAAAGCTGTTTGTTATCGACGGTCTCCCCCCCGACCTCATCGACCCACCAAAGGGCTGCCGGTTTGCCCCTCGCTGCTTCGCCGTGATCGACAAGTGCTGGGAAGAGATGCCCGAACTAATGAGGGTCACCGAGGGCCACAACGCGGCATGCTGGGTCGACGTCTCGAAAGGGAGGTCATAGGCAGATGCCAATCGGCGACGAGATTCTTCTTGACGTCAAAGATCTCAAGATGTACTTCCCCATCAAGTCCGGCATGGTGTTCCAAAGAAAAGTAGGGGATGTGAAGGCGGTCGACGGCATCAGCTTCACGGTGAAAAAAGGCGAGACCCTGGGCCTCGTGGGAGAGAGCGGCTGTGGCAAATCGACTACGGGCAGGGCGATCCTGCAACTGTACCGCCCCACGGCCGGGCAAGTGCTGTTCGAGGGCGAGAACCTCGGCGATCTTCGCGGTAACAAGCTCCGCAAGGTGCGCCGCAAAATGCAGATGATCTTTCAGGACCCCTACGCCTCACTGAACCCCCGTCAATCGCTGGGAAGCATCATCGGCGAGCCCCTGGTGATCCACGGCCTGGCCAAGGGTAAGGATAAGCAGGAGCGGGTTCAGGAATTGCTGAGGATCGTCGGTCTGAACCCTTATTTCGTCAATCGTTACCCGCACGAGTTCAGCGGTGGCCAACGACAGCGCATCGGCATCGCCCGCGCTCTGGCCGTGCAGCCTAGCTTCATAATTTGCGATGAGCCGATTTCGGCGCTCGACGTATCCATTCGCGCTCAGATCCTCAACTTGCTCGAAGATCTGCAGGAGCAGTTCGACCTGACCTACCTTTTCATCGCTCACGACCTATCGGTTGTGCGCCATATCAGCGACCGCGTGGCCGTCATGTATCTGGGTCGGATCGCGGAGCTTGCGGACCGGAAGGCCCTGTACGAGAACCCGCTTCACCCCTACACCAAAGCGCTCCTCTCGGCGGTGCCCATTCCTGACCCCACCGTAGAGGCGAAAAGGGAGCGCATCATTCTAACCGGGGACGTGCCAAGTCCTGTGAAGCCCCCGGCGGGCTGCAACTTCCATACTCGCTGCCCCATGGCCATCCCCCAATGCAGCCAATTCGTTCCGCCCCTGGTCGACAAAGGCGGACGCCACCACGTCGCCTGTATCAGGGTCTAGGAACCTCGCCTGTTCTTCTCTAGCCTATATTCATCTGACACAAAGCGCGGGGACAACGTCAGTATCCTGCCTCCATGGGGTTAGCTGAGCTCATCCCGCACCATCGCTCATGTCTATCAGCAGGTTGAGATAGCGGTCTACGGCCACCTTCGAGTGCGTCGCCAACTCCCGACCCGCGGCCCTTTCCTCAAGCGCTTCCGAGACGGTGGCCGGGCCAGTGCTTCATCGCCGAACAGAACTGCGGATTGCGGCCCCGGCTCTTGTTTTACGATGTTTTCGCCACACCCTCTCTGGCCTGCTGCCAGAACCCGATATTGCCCACCTGAAATCGGCCTCAAGCATAGCTGTTAGAGATGGGCACAGACTCGTCTAGGGATCAAGACCGTCGCGGGTAGGCAAGCAATCTGAGCGAGATCGGCGGAGCGCCCGCGTTTGGCGGGTGGCTTGTAAGCCGATGCTTTTCGTTGCTGGGTCTATTACTACGCCATAGCTCGCATTCGCTTGCTCGAGAGATACCAAACCGGCTATGACGTCTTCGAGAACTAGGGCAGGCTCCCGATCGAAAGGATCGCCAAAGCCGCCACCGCCGGAAGTCTTCACGCTAACGCCATCGCCGCATTCTATGGGCACCGTCCGCAGGGCGGGAATCGGCGCTCCATTAAGGGTCAAGCTGGCTGTCGCTCCCGAATGGCCGCCCAAGAGGCCGCGCGCCGGATTTAGAATTCCACTTAGGGCGGGTCGGGCCACCGCCGATGCTGGACCGATGAGCCTGACGTCCGTTTGCAGGCCGCAGCCC
>JACPQF010000050.1 GCA_016190625.1 Chloroflexota bacterium
CCCGCATGTATCGCGTCACCGCCCGTGGCTGGAGGCTAATGTCTGCCGCTCTCGGTTTCCGTTTCGAGGCATTCCCTCAGGCTGCTCTGGCAGCATGATTCTCGCGGACAACGCGAATGTTGAAAAGGAATAGTATAAGGGGCATGGCGTCAGCGAATGTGGCAGCGAATAAGCGAATGTGGACCGACCGGTTATTCGCTTGTTCGCTGAGTATTCGCTGACGCCGTGTTCTTTTCGGCGGTACGAGGTCGGACAACGGCGGGCCTACCGGGGCAGATTACGCTTCACCTCTTCGGCCTGGCGCATTATCCTGTCGACCGCCTCCTTGACCGTGGGAATGTCTCTGATAAGGCCCACGATCTCGCCGCAGGCAAAGGTTCCGGCGTCCATTCGCCCTTCCTGAGCCACCTCGCGATTATGCGAGCCGCTGATGACCGACAGGATCTCCTGCAGCGAGGCGCCACGCGCTTCCATTTCCAAACACTTCTGGGCGGCCGCATTCTTGATGACCCGTGAATTGCTGCGAATGGTTCTCTGGACGACGGTGGTATCTGACTCGGTGGCCTTGAGCATCCACTCCTTGACGTTGGGGTGGATCGGACACTCAACGGTGGCGAGGAACCTCGTGCCCATGACCACACCTTCGGCGCCGAGGGCGAGAGCTGCTACCAGTCCCCGTCCGTCGCCGAAGCCGCCGCCGGCGATCACGGGCACCGACAAGGCATCGACGGTCAGGGGGACGAGAACCAGGGTGGTCACATCGTCCAGCCCCGGATGGCCGCCGCACTCGAAGCCCACGACCTCCACCGCGTCGGCGCCAAGCAACTCGGCCTTTATGGCGTCCCGAAGCCGGGCGCACTTGTGCATGTACTTGGCCTTGCCTTGCTTGATGAGGGATATATATGGCTCGGGGCTGCGGCCTGCGGTCTCAATGATCGGCACCTCCTCCTCGAGGGCAACGTCAATGTAGTCTTCGTTTCTGATTTCCCTGCTGCTGGGGAAGAGGTTGATGTTAACGGCAAAGGGCTTGTCGGTCAACGCCTTCGTCTTGCGGATCTCCTGCCTGAACTGCTCCTTGGTCTCGTGCATGACCGACACAAGGATGCCAAGGATGCCCGCGTTCGCCTGAGCCGATACCAGGGTCGCCGTGGAGATCGACCCCATTCCCCCGCCGATGATTGGGTGTTCGATGCCAAATAGCTGCGTGATCCTGGTCTTCACCGTTCCCGAGTCCTCCTTGCTTAATCTCCTGGATGTATAATAGCAGTTTTTCGCAAACAGTCAACCCTGATCTTGGCTTCCAAGAATTTGGGCCTTCATATTGACAAGCTTCGGGGCCTATGTTAATCTTGCATGCGGTGGCACGTGGGACATAAAGCAAGTGGAGGACATTGTGATCGGCATTACTTCTTTTGGTGGTTACATCCCGCGGCTACGGCTCAGCCGCAAGAGTGTTTTCCAGCACATAGGTTGGCTAAATCCGGCCACCGGTGCAGTTTCTCAGGGCGAGAGGTCAATGTGCAACTGGGACGAGGACAGCATTACTATGGCGGTGGCCGCCGCCCGTGATTGCCTGGTGGGCAAGGACAAAGGAGGGGTTGATGGCGTCTATCTCGCCTCCACCACTCTGCCGTTTTCCGACCGGCTGGGTGCCGGAGTGGTCGCCACGGCTCTCAACCTTCGAGACGATATCCACACGGCGGATATCACTTCATCGCAGAGGTCGGGCATCTCTGCCCTGATCGCCGGGTTGCGCGCCGTGAAGAGCGGGGAAGGGAAGAACGTGCTCGTCGCCGCGGCGGAAAAGCGCGAGGCCAGGTGCGGCACGAACTACGAGATGCTGTTCGGCGATGGGGCGGCGTCGGTGCTTCTGGGCGACGAGGATGTGGTGGCCGAGTTCAAAGGCTCCTACTCGGTTTCCCATGACTTCGTCGATCACTATCGCGGCCAGAACGAGCAGTTCGACCACACTTGGGAGGAACGCTGGACCAGAGATGAGGGCTACGCCAAGATCGCACCGCAGGCGATCAAGGGACTCATGGCCAAGCTGGGTATCACCATGGCGGAAGTGGACAAGCTGATTTTCCCCTGCCTCTTCAAGCGAGAGCACGCTGCCATCGCCAAGGCAGTGGGGGCGACCCCGGACAAGGTTGTGGACAACCTGCACGAGGTCTGCGGCGAGACCGGCAGCGCTCATCCTCTGGTCATGCTGGTTGCCACTCTGGAGGCGGCCAGGCCGGGAGAGCGCATTTTGGTGGCCGGCTATGGACAAGGCAGCGAAGCCCTCTATTTCCAGGTTACCGATAGGATTCAGGGTCTCGCGCGCCGCACGGGCATCCATGGCTCGCTAGCCAATAAAGAAGCCACTGACAACTACATTAAGTACCTCGCTTTCCGAAGCCTCATTCCGACCGACCTGGGGGGGCGCGCCGAGGTGGCCCACCCGACGGCGCTATCGATACTCTGGCGGGACCGAAAGATGATCCTCGGCCTCGTCGGCGGCAAATGCCAGAAGTGCGGCACACCGCAATTCCCCAAGGCGGATGTTTGCGTCAATCCGGAGTGCAATGCTGTTTACACTCAAGTGGATTACGAGTTTGCCGAAGAGCCGGCGATAGTCAAGACCTTTACCGGCGATATGTTGGCGGCGTCGATAGATCCACCCAATATCTATGGGCTGATTCAGTTTGAAGCCGGTGGCCGATTCATGGCCGATTTCACCGACTGCCGGTTAGCGGAAGTCAAGGTGGGCATGCCGATGAGAATGACGTTCCGCAAGCATCTCGACGACAAGGGGCGCGGGTTTACCGGCTACTTTTGGAAAGCTGCGCCGCGGGTGTAGGTTTGTGACGTGGTGGCCGCGCCGTCCTCCACAGGAAGGCCAGCCCTTTGGCTGGGTCGGCATCCGGTGGCGGCCACGGGGACGGAGGCGGGCGGGTGCCCTCTGGGCGTGGCGCCGGCCCTAAGTGAGTGAACCATAAAGGAGAGTGAGATTTGGCCACAGGAATTCGCGATAAGGTAGTGATATTGGGCATGGGCTGTACCAAGTTCGGCGAAAGGTGGGATACCGGTCCCGAGCAGCTCATGGTAGAGGCTTTTGAGGAGGCCCTGAAGGACGCCGGCGTCGAACGGAAGCAAATTCAGGCAGCCTGGTTTGGCTCGGCTATGGATGAGGTAAACGTGGGCAAGAGCGCGGTGCCCTTGTCCATGGGCGTGCGCCTGCCCGAGATTCCCGTCACGCGCGTCGAGAACTTCTGTGCTACGGGCACTGAGGCCTTTCGGGGCGCTTGCTACGCCGTGGCGGCCGGGGTCTACGACATTACTCTGGCGCTCGGTTGCGAGAAGCTAAAAGATACTGGCTACGGTGGCCTTCCCGGCACCAACACTGGCGCGACCCGCACCGCGCAGTGGTTGCCGGCGACTTCGGCGCCCGGCACCTTCGCCCAGTTGGCCAGCGCCTACGCAGCCAAGTACAAGGTTCCCATGGAAGATCTGAAAAGGGCAATGGCTCAGGTCTCGGTCAAGAGCCATGCCAACGGTTCCATCAATCCAAAAGCCCATCTGCGGAAGAAGGTATCTATCGAAGAGGTAATGGCGGCGCCCTTGATCGCCTATCCCCTCGGCCTCTTTGACTGCTGCGGCGTGAGCGACGGCTCTGCCTGCGCTATCGTTACCACGCCTGAAATAGCCAAGGCCATGGGGAAGAAGGACCTGGTGAGCGTTAAGTCCCTCCAAATTGCCGTGAGCAATGGCGCCGAAGTCGGATACAACAACTGGGACGGGGACCACTTTGTCACCACGGCCAAGGCTAGCAAGCGGGCGTATGAGGAGGCCGGCGTGCGAAACCCCCGGGAAGAGATCAGCATGATGGAGGTTCACGACTGCTTCTCCATCACGGAGTTGGTGACTATGGAAGACCTGTACATCTCGGACCGAGGCGGCGCCGTCAAGGATATTCTGGAGGGATTCTACAATGCCGACGGCAAAGTGCCCTGCCAGATAGACGGCGGCTTGAAGTGCTTCGGGCATCCCATAGGCGCATCGGGACTACGTATGCTTTACGAGATGTATCTTCAGTTGCAGGGTCGAGCTGGCCAGCGGCAGTTGCCCAATCCTCGCCATGGCCTCACTCATAACCTGGGCGGCATGCCCTACCAGAATGTTTGTAGCATCTCGATCGTCGGACGCTACGGCGATTAACGCTAGGGTATAGGGTATAGGGTAAAGGGTAGAGGGGTTCCCCTCCACCCCGCCCTCAACCCTATACCCTATACCATATACCCTAATTAAGAAAGGAAGGCTCAACATGGGTATGTTAGATGGCAAGGTGGCCATCATCACCGGGTCCGGACGGGGCATCGGTCGCGGGGCGGCCGAGATCTTCTCGGAGCAGGGCGCCGACATCGTTATCTGTGACCTCGACGCGGGACCCGCCGAAGAGACGGCTTCCATCGTAAGGAAGAATGGCCGTAGGGCGCTCGTGTGCGCGGGCAATCTCGTCGACCCGAAGATGCCAGGGCAGATCATGGCCGCGACGGCCAAGGAGTTCGGCCGCCTGGATATCCTCGTGAACAACGCCGGCTACACGGCAGATGGCGTCATCCACCGTATGACTGACGAGCAATTTCAGGCAATGCTGGACATCCATCTCGTGGTACCCTTCCGCCTGATTCGCGCCTCCTGTCCCCTCATGCGGGATGTGGCCAAGAAAGAGCTCGAGGACGGCATCGTCGTACACCGCAAGATCGTCAACGTGTCTTCGGTCAACGCCTGGGGGCAGGCCGGCCAGATAAACTACTCGGCGGCCAAGATGGGAATTATGGGCCTAACCAAGGCGGTGGCGAAGGAGTGGGCGCCCTTCAACATCCACTGCAACTGCGTGGCCTTTGGCGGCGTCGATACTCGCCTAACCCAAACAAAAGAGGCAGGCGAAACGGTAATGGGCTATGCGATCGGCATTCCGCAGGCGTTGCGCGACGCGAGAATGGCTTCGAACCCGATCAAGCGAGCAACAGTTCGCGAGGCGGCCTCGGGCATTTTCTATCTTGCCTCGCCCCTTTCTGATTACGTTAATGGCGATGTTATAAAGCTCGACAACGGCACGCACATGTAGCGGGCGACGAGCAGCACGTGGGATTAACGACATTGTGGAGGACAACGTGATTGGCATTACAGCATTTGGGGGGTACATCCCGCGGCTACGGCTTAGCCGCAAAAGCATAGTGCAGCACATCGGCTGGCTGAACCCAGCCATCGCCGGCGGGGCGCAGGGCGAACGGTCAATGTGCAACTTCGACGAGGACAGCCTGACGATGGCCGTAGCCGCCGCCCTGGATTGTCTAGTCGGGCAGAATAAGCAGGGGGTCGACAGCCTTTACCTCGCCTCTACCACTCTTCCCTTCGCCGATAGGCTGAACGCGGGGATCGTGAGCACAGCTCTCAACCTGCGAGATGACATCGTAACGGCGGACTTCGGCTCGACGCAGCGGGCGGGCACCACGGCGCTGATCGCCGGCTTGCAGGCCATCAAGAGTGGGGACAAGAAGAAGGTCCTGGTTACCGCCTCCGATAAGCGCGAGACCAAGGCGGCATCTCCTTATGAAATGTGGTTTGGCGACGGTGCGGCGTCGGTGCTCCTGAGCGACGAGAACGTGATCGCCGAGTTCAAGGGCTCCCACACCGTATCCCTCGACTTCGTCGACCACTATCGTGGCTCCTTGAAGCAATACGACTACAACTGGGAGGAGCGCTGGATTCGCGACGAGGGTTACGCCAAGATCGTACCACAGGCGATAAGGGGTCTTATGGCCAAGCTGGAGATCACCATGGCGGACGTCGACAAGCTGATCTTCCCCTGCTTCATCAAGCGGGAGCACGCTGGCATCGCCAAGGCGTTGGGGGCGACCCCGGAGAAGGTCGTGGACAACATGCACGAGGTGTGTGGCGAGACAGGCGTGGCCCATCCTCTTGCCATGCTCGTCTCGACTCTCGAGGCGGCTAAGCCGGGCGAGCGAATCATCGTCGCCGGCTACGGGCAGGGCTGCGAGGCCCTCTACTTTCAGGTAACCGATGCGATTCAGGACCTCCCTCCTCGCGCCGGCATCAGGGGCTCGCTGGCCAGCAAGGAGACCACCGACAACTATATGAAGTTCCTCAAGTGGCGGAACCTGCTGCTAACCGAGGCCGGGATCCGCGGCGAAGCGCCAACGCAACATCCCTTGACGGCGATGTGGCGGCAGAGAAAGCAACTGCTTGGTCTGGTGGGTGGCAAATGCCGGAAGTGTGGGACTCCCCAGTTCCCCAAGACGGATATCTGCGTCAATCCGGAATGCCGGACGGCCCACACGCAGGACGACTACGAGTTCGCCACCGTTCCGGCTACGGTAAAGACCTTCACGGGAGATAATCTGGCCGCGTCGGTAAATCCCCCCAACATCTACGGCATGGTCCAGTTTCAGGGCGGTGGCCGGTTAGTGGCCGATTTTACGGATTGCAAACTTGCAGACGTCAAAGTGGGGATGCCCGTAAAGATGTCGTTCCGAATTCACGCCGAAGACAAGGAGCGGGGCTTCACCGGGTACTTCTGGAGGGCTGTGCCCATCGTTTAACAATTGGCTGACGCCGTAGTGGCTGCGCCGTCCTTCATAGGAAGGACTGGGTCGGCACCCGGTGGCGGCCATACTTCGGCCGAAGGCCGGGCATCCTTCTTGGAAGGACGCCCCTACAGGTAGACGGAAAACATGTTCAAGGCTTAGTTGAGAGCAAGGAGAAGTGAGTATGGCCACAGGTATTCGCGATAAGGTAGTTATCCTTGGCATGGGCTGTACGAAGTTTGGCGAGCGATGGGAAGCTGGTGCCGAGGAGCTCATGGTCGAGGCTTTTGAGGAGGCGATGGCAGATGCTGGTATCGAGCGAAATCAGATAGAAGCTGCCTGGCTCGGCTCCGCTTTTGTGAACTACAACCTTGGCAGGAGTGCGGTGCCGATGTCGGTTAGCCTCCGCCTTCCCGAAATCCCCGTCACGCGCGTCGAGAACTACTGCGCCAGCGGCACCGAATCTTTTCGCGGGGCCTGCTACGCCGTGGCCTCAGGCGCCTATGACATCGCGCTGGCAATGGGCGTGGAGAAATTGAAGGACACGGGCTACGGGGGACTTCCGGCGCTGGGATCGATGGACGGCCCCAAGTGGATGACTGCGTCGGCTTCTACTGCACCGGGCGGCTTTGCCCAGTTGGCCTCTGCCTATGCAGCCAAGTTTGGCGTTCCCATGGAGGATCTGAAGCGGGCGATAGCCCACGTCTCCTGGAAGAGCCACCAGAACGGCACTTTGAATCCCAAGGCCCATCTCCGCAACGCTGTGTCGATGGAGCAGATTCTGGCTGCGCCCATCGTCGCCTATCCGCTTGGTCTCTTCGACTGCTGTGGTGTTAGCGATGGCGCCGCCTGCGCTGTCGTCACTACCCCTGAGATCGCCCGGTCAATGGGCAAGCAGGACCTCGTTGCGGTCAAGGCTCTCCAGATCGCCGTGACCAGTGGCTCCGAAGTCGGACACAATAGCTGGGATGGGCACCATTTCGTTACTGCTGCGAGTTGCAGCAAGAAGGCCTACAAGGAGGCTGGCATAACCAATCCGCGTGAAGAGCTCAGCATGATGGAGGTTCACGACTGCTTTTCCATCACCGAGTTGGTGACCATGGAAGACCTCTACATTTCCGAACGCGGCGAGGCTTGGAAGGATGCTCTTGAGGGATTCTACGATAGGGATGGCAAGGTTCCCTGCCAGATAGACGGCGGGCTAAAGTGCTTTGGGCACCCAATTGGCGCTTCGGGACTCCGGATGATGTACGAGATGTATAACCAGTTGCTGGGTCGGGCCGGACAGCGGCAGTTGGCCAACCCGCGCTTCGGCCTTACTCATAATCTTGGCGGCCGGCCCACCGAGAACGTATGCAGCGTCGGCATCGTGGGTCGCTACGGCGAATAGGCGCCCGCGCAGTCCATACAGGCATAAGAGTAGCAGCCAATCATGGGGCGGCCCAGCGCGGCCGCCCATGCTCGCGAAATGACCCGGGTGCCCTCTGGGCGCGGCGCCGGCAAGAAAAGCAAACACAGAGAGTAAAAACGATCTCGGTTGGAGGTAGAACATGGGCATGTTAGATGGCAAGGTAGCCATTATCACCGGGTCCGGTAGAGGCATCGGGCGGGCGGCCGCCGAGATCTTCTCCGAGCAGGGCGCCGATCTAGTCATCTGCGATATCGATGCCGGTCCCGCCGAGGAGACGGCTGCGGTCGTCAGACAGAACGGTCGTAGGGCGATCGTGTGCGCAGGCAATCTGGTCGACCCGAAGATGCCAGAGCAGATCATGGCGGCGACGGCCAAGGAGTTCGGTCGCCTGGATATCCTCGTTAACAACGCCGGCTACACGGCAGATGGCGTCATCCACCGTATGACTGACGAGCAGTTTCAGGCCATGCTGGACATCCATCTCGTGGTACCCTTCCGCTTGATTCGCGCGTCTTGTCCCCTGATGCGGGATGCGGCCAAGAAAGAGCTCGAGAACGGCATCGTAGTGCACCGCAAGATCGTCAACGTGTCTTCGGTCAACGCCTGGGGGCAGGCTGGCCAGATAAACTACTCGGCGGCCAAGATGGGGGTGATCGGCATGACCAAGGCGGTGGCCAAGGAATGGGCGCCTTTCAACATCCACTGCAATAGCGTCGCCTTTGGCTTCATCAATACCCGGCTTACGGGTTTCAAGGAGGACGCGGTCACGGTGCAGGGTTATGCGGTTGGCATCCCAAAGGCGCAGATCGAGGCAAGAAGGGCGGCAAATCCCCAGGCAGCTCGCGCCGGTACCCCTCGCGACGCGGCCTCCGGCATCTTCTATCTTGCTTCGCCGCTGTCGGACTACGTGAACGGCGACCTAATCAAGATCGACAACGGCTCTCACATGTAGCACCCGTCGGAGAAGGGAGACAAGATGGCTCGTTTTCTCACCGAGGAACACCGGATCTTCAAGGAGGTATTTCGCCGCTATGTGCGGGCTGAGCTCGTTCCCAACTGGAAGACCTGGGAGGAGCAACGGCTAGTGCCGAGGTCGGTATGGAAGGCCTGTGGCGCTCAGGGCTTTCTCTGCCCCTGGGTCTCCGCGGAGTATGGAGGCGGCGGCGCCGATTTTGGCTACTCGTACGTGATAGACCTCGAAATAGCCAGGTCGGGCGTAAATATGATGCTCGGCCTTCACAACGACATCGTCGTTCCCTACCTGGGAACCTACGGCAACGCCGAGCAGAAGCGACGGTGGTTGCCCGGCTGTGTCAGCGGTGACATTCTCGCCGCCGTGGCCATGACTGAGCCCGGCACAGGCTCAGACCTCCAATCGGTGAGCACTACGGCCAGGCGGTACGGGGACGACTACGTTATCAATGGCCAGAAGATCTTCATCTCCAACGGGATGGAATGCGATGTAGTGATCGTGGTCTGCCGCACGGCCAAGGACGCTGCTGGTCGCAACGCTTTGAGCCTGATCGTGGTCGAGGACGGCACCCCGGGCTTCGTTAAGGCGCGCCGTCTCGACAAGATGGGCATGCACAGCAACGGCACCGCGGAGCTGGTTTTCGCCGATTGCCGGGTGCCAGCGAACAATCTCCTCGGCGAGGAGAACAACGCCTTCAAGTATCTGATGTCGAAGCTTCAGGTCGAGCGGATCGTCCAATCGCTCATGGGAGTGGGTTTGGCCGAGCGTGTCCTGGAATTGAGTCTGGAGTACGCCAAGACTAGGCAGGCCTTCGGCAAGCCCATCGGCTCGTTCCAGCACAATCAGTTCAAACTGGCCGAGATGGCTACCGAGGTTGCTCTTGCCAAGTCGTTCCTCGATGACCTGGTGCAGGACCATCTGGACGGCGAGGACGTCGTCACCAAGGTATCAATGGCCAAGTGGTGGATCTCCGAGATGGTCAATCGCGTCGCCTACCAAGGTGTGCAGTTACACGGCGGTTACGGTTATATGGAGGAATTCGAGATCTGTCGTCTCTACCGCGATGCGCGGATGCAAACCATCGCCGCCGGCACGACGGAGATTATGAAGCAGACGATAGCCAAGCGGCTAGGGCTGTAACCAGACGTCGGCCGCCAGCCATCAGCCGTTAGTTTGAGAGCCAGAGGACATCGCCGAAGGGCCTCTCCTGGCGGGGCTTGCTGGCGAAGATGGCGTACTCCTCCTTGGATTGGCGCACGGTCGTGCTGTCGCCGTGGCCGGGATAGATCATAGTGGAGTCCGAGAGAACATGGATTCTGGTCCGTATGCTGCTCACGATTCGCTCGAAAGCGGCTGGCGTGGCGGTTTTCCCCGGTCCGCCGGGGAAGACGGTGTCTCCGGCGATGAGGTTGGTTCCCGCGAGGAGACAGATGCTTCCGGGCGTGTGGCCGGGGGTATGAATCACCCGCAGGGAGTGGTGTCCGCAGGCGATCTCCTCACCATCCGCCACCGTGTTCTGGATACCACCGGGTATGGCGGCTGCGTCCAGCGGGTGGGCGGCGACCGGCGCGGCGGTGGCCGCTCTTGCCTGCTGCAGGGCGCCCGTATGGTCGAAATGGCCGTGGGTTATCACAATCTTTGTCACGATAGTTCCGGCGATGGCCGCCGCGATCTTCTCGATCTCGGCGCCCGGGTCGACCAGCACGCCCTCCCCCGTAGCGGGATCTGCCAGAAGATAGCAGTTCTCCCCGTATGGTCCCACGGTTATCTTGGTGACCAGAATCTCGTTTCCTTCGCTCATCGCCGTTCACTCCCGTCGCTGTTTTTGCGGAATAGCTTTGCCGAATATATAGTACACCATTCGAACGCAGTTCACAATCGGAGTCTGCCTCCGAGATGGCCGGACGGACCATTGACGACGGGGCAGCAAATGCAGTATAACGGAATCACACCAAATCCAGGCCAACACTGATGCATTCGACCAGACATTACTGGCCTTATTGCGCCAAGAATCGCTCTTGCCGAGCACCGGTGTTCACTAGGAGTTGGTATCACTCAAATCGCGCTTGCCACTGGTTGATATGGATGACAAATGCCGGTCGGATGGCAGCCGCGGTCCGCGTCAGGGCCCTTGATCCTAATCTTAAAGATGACGTCAGGAGTTGAAGGAAATGGCCTCCATCGAAGAACAACTGTTAGAAGTGCGTCGCACGCTGGAAGCGGATGGGTACGAGCTGAAAGTTGATGGCGTTGAAGGCGGCTTGCTTCGCCTCACGGTCATCGCCGGCGAGAACGCTTGTGAGGAATGCCTGATGCCGAAGGACATCATGGTGATGATGGTCGAGGACTCGGTGCAGTCTCGGCCGGAGATCCGACGGATCGAGGTCCGCTACCCTCACGACTAGCCCAAAGCCTGATTTGGTCGCCAGCCAGCGTGAAAAAACACGTTGCCGGCGAGGATGTGGCCGGCGGGAAGGAAGACGATATGTGCGATCGTGCCATCGAACCTGGCCGTGAGTCCGTTTATGAAGTTGTCTGGCCGCTGGGAAAATCTGCCGCTGCCCCGGCCGTCGATCCCACCCCGCCGATAGTCGATCTAAACGGCAAGACGGTCGGCGAGCTGTGGGACTGGCTGTTCAAAGGCCCGGAGATTTTCTCCATCGTCCGCCAGCGGCTGAAAGAGCGCTTTCCGACCGTCAAGTTCGTCGACTACAGCACTTTCGGCAACATTCATGGCTCCAATGAAGCCGAGGTCATCGCCTCGCTGCCGGAGGCGCTCCGCCAGCATGGCTGTGACGCGGTGATCAGCGCCGTTGGCGCTTGAGGCAGCTGCACGCCCGCCGTGGTGCGGGCTAGCATAACCGCCGAGAAGGCCGGGGTGCGCAGCGTGTCCGTCGTCTCCAGTTCCTTTATGGCTCAGGGCCGGATGGTGGCACGGGCTCTCGGCTTCAGCAGTCTCCCGCTGGCGGAGTATCCGGGCGTGATCATGCTCGACGAAGAGGCGGAGTTTCGCAAGAAGATCGAGGGCGGCCTCGTGGACCGGATCGTCGAGGGTCTGGCCAGCGACGTCGAGGTGGCAAGCGCGGTAGCCGAGCCGGCCCCAAGGGACGTCGTCTTCACGGGCGACCTCGCCGCCGTGCAAGAGCACTTTTACCAGAACATGTGGAGCGACGGGTTGCCCATCATCCCACCTACCGTAGAGAAGGTAGCGGCATTCCTCCGGTTTACCGACCGCTCCCCAGACGAGGTGATAGGAACGCTGCTTCCCGAGAAGCGGGAGGCGACGGTTTGGAACGTGGCGGTCAACGGAGTGATGGCCGGCTGCCGGCCCGAGTACATGCCGGTTCTGTTGGCGATCGCGGAAGCGATCGCCGAGTCGGAGTTCCGCATCGAGGACGCAGGTAGCACGCCCGGGTGGGAGCCCCTCGTCATCGTCAACGGCCCCATCGTCAAAGATCTGGACTTCAACTGCGAGTCGGGAGCCATGCGAGTCGGACGCCAGGCGAACACCAGCATCGGCCGCTTTCTCCGTCTTTATATGCGAAACATCGCCGGGCTGCGAATCGCGCCGGGCGGGACGGATAAGGGAACCATCGCCTACACCTTCAACGTCGCCTTGGCCGAGAACGAGGACGTGGTGGCCGAGCTGGGGTGGAAGCCGTTCAGCGTGGAGCGGGGGTTGGGGGCGGGCGAGAACGTGGTCACAGTGCAAAGCGTGGTGGCCATCAGTTTGCCGATCTATGTTGGCGGAGAAAAGGCATCCGATCTGGCGCAGACGATAGTCGACATCTGGGCCAAGGGGGACGTCGCCGCCTGGGCGTATACGGGGATGGCGTGCGGCAAATGGCACCCGCTGCTCGTGCTCAGCCCCAGTATCGCTATGGCTATGGCGCGCCAGGGTTGGACGAAGGACGACCTCCGGCGCTATCTTTTCGAGCAGGCGAAAATGCCCGCAGGCGTAGCCGAGCGATACGCCTGGCAGATGGGCGCCACCTCTTTCTCGCTTCGTCGCATGGTGGAGAAAGGCAAACTGCCGTCCGAGTACCACGCCTCTGACGATCCTGAACGAATGGTCCCCATATTCCTCCGGCCAGAGTGGATCGGCATCGTGGTGGCAGGCGATCCGGGAAGGAACCAAGCCCGCGGCTACACCGGCAACCATGAGCAGGGCGTGCCGGTCAGCAAGCAAATCACACTGCCGGGCAACTGGAGAACGTTGACGAAAGGATAAGCAACTGTGGGAAACAACACCGTCTTGGGGATAGTGTGCAGCCCCAACCACAATGGGAGGACCAACAAGCTGGTCGAGGCGGCTCTGGCCGGCGCCGAAGAAGCCGGGGCCCGCGCCGAGATCGTCCAGATGTCCGACCATGTGGTCACCGCCTGTAAGGACTGCATTCCTTGGGTATGCAACACCAACGGGAAGTGCACCTATGAAGACGAAGCTTTCGAGTACCTGAGCGAAAAACTGCTGAACTGCGGCGCCCTCGTCCTCGGTTCACCGGTCTACTGGTCCGATACTAGCGGACTGTACAAGTACCTCGTCCTCAAGATGCAGCGGATCCACGGATTTGCCGCACCTCTTAGGGGTCTGCCCGCCGTTGGCATCGCCATCGCCGGGGGCACCGGCAATGGGCTCTGCACCGGTCTCCGGCCCCTCTACCAATTCTTCCACACCATGCACATGAGGGCGCTCAAGCCCTACCCGTCTACCAAGTTCAACTTCGACGCGGCGTTGCTAGCCCACCGGCAGATCGGAGCAGAGATAGCGGGCATGGCGCACGAGCGGCACCCGTTCGGCAGCAGCGACGAGCGACACGTATGGTACGATTCGCTTCCCTATCTCAACGCCAGTCGGACCGAGGAGCGAAGGCTATTATCCGCCCTCGTCGCGGCGTCGCTGGGCGAGAGCGCCGACCCGGAGATACTGCGGTCGCTGGTCAAGGCCAATAGCCTGATAGCCGCAGATCGGAAGCTCGACGCTCTTCTGGAGATCACCCGGGCCTACGAGGCCGGGTCCAAGGCCTGGGGCAAGCTGCAGGTGGCGGTCTAAACCGAAGCCAAGGTGGGATCTGCATGGTTGTAAGCCCTCAAGCTGCGCGTTTCACCTTGGCTTTGCTTTTAGGAGGCTTACGGCGTTCAGCCATCAGCTTGGCGGGCGTGACGCTTGTCTGCCTCGGGCACAGGGATGGGCAAGCCATCCGTCCGCAACTGAACTGCGTCACCAGAGAATCTCCCGCACGACGTAGCGCCTACTGTCGGGGGATTTCGTGCCGGCGTTCCGAGCGCCGTTCGGCGCGACAGCACCCTTGTCGAAGACGAGTATCACTCGGCGAAAGCCGAATGGCAGGCAGAATAAGGGGGCTCGGCGCACACGCTTGCACTTTACCACTGGTACAGGCGGCCGATACAATCAATGGGTACAGGAATAGGATGAGCCCCCGTAATCAAGGTACACTGCAGAACTGTGAAGCTACCAGGGAGATAGACTTTCTAGTTGTAGGCTATCTGATTCTGGCAAGACATCAAACACGAACACCGCTGGTAAGGTGAAACCAGGCTGTATGGTGTCATAGACGCCGATTCGGGAGTAACGATACTGCGCAGCCAACTGTATTTCCAACAATGCCAGGTCAAAATGCCTGCCAACCGAGTCGACGACGCGAAACGAACTGTAAAGACTTGCGTCATCCGACTCCAAGCCAGAGTTGTAGAGATTCATCAGCCCAACCAGGAAAATCCCGTTTGCCCTCCAAACGGTCCCCCAGCTATCTGTTAGAACACTCGTCCGCTCGGAGCTATTCACGGTCCCTTGCAGACGAATGCCCCGCCGCCAGCCTTTGAAATTAACAGTCTGCCCGACTGGTAGCAGATTCGTGGCCGGCGTTGGTGTACTGGTTGCTGTGGGCGTGGCTGTAGGTACTGCCGTTGGTGTGGCTGTCGGCTCAGCCTTAAGCACGATTGGGAGGTACAAACGAGAGACCAACGATGCCGTTGCGGTGCTGGTTGCTAACGGTGTCCAATCCTGCTTCTCGGCCGACTCACCGACAGGACCATTGAGACTCAACGAGATGATGGTGGAGAAGAACAACAGCACGACCCCTGAGTTCTTCTTCATCGCTCGTTACCCCTCCTAAGCCAGCTTTCCCCAGCTCTCTGGGATGCCTAAAAATTTACAGGTGAGACAGCCAAAGTGCAAAGGTGCCCATCTGAAAGGCATCTGTTACCATTTCCACCTCATCCACCACATCACCGAGCCGCAAGAGCCTGATGAGTTCGGGTTACCTGGGGACATTGTAGCACTTGTATGGATGCTGGTCGATGGACGCTTGCTGAGATCCGGTCATAACGCGTTTTGCCAGGCTGGGGTGCACTTTATGTTGGGGCACAGGGCAGCAGACCATGCGCTACATATTGTGGCGGCTCGAATTATGTCCGGATCTCAGACGCTTGCTCCAGGATGGTTCGGCGGTGGTTTGTGTACGCTGGGTGGTTCTGCTATGATGCCGGGGGACGGCAAGTGGTAGTGTGAGGCCCTGTCCTCCATCTGACCCATTCCCGAACGTGGCTTATGGTAGCCTCAGGCTTGTGCATGGCGGAGGTGTGCAAGTTGACCTATCCTCGAAACCAAGGGGAGTCAAAGCGATCGCGAACAACTCTAGAATGCTTTGTCGGTTGCCTTCTCGGCGGAGCAGTCGGCGATGCACTGGGCGCCCCAGTCGAGTTCTTGTCTCTTGCAAGCATCAGGGACAGATTCGGGCCAACCGGCATTCGAGATTTCGCTCCAGCCTATGGTAGGGTCGGAGCCATCACCGACGACACGCAAATGACGATGTTCACCGCGGAAGGCTTGATACGGGCAAGCCACCGCCTCGTGGAGCAGGGTGATTCCCTTGCCCCTTCTGTCATCCATCGCGCGTATCTGCGCTGGCTTGACACGCAAAGTGGTCGCTCCCGGTGCCCGGACACAGGCTTGGAAGATGGGTGGCTGATTCAGATCCCCGCGCTTCATTCCTGTCGGGCGGCGGGAAATACCTGCCTCTCTGCCTTGCGGGGCGGTGAAATGGGGACGGTAGACCGGCCCCTAAACGACAGCAAGGGATGCGGCGGGGTAATGAGAGTAGCGCCCGTGGGGCTGGTTACCGCCGATCCCTTCAGAATGGGCTGCGAGGTCGCAGCCATAACCCACGGGCATCCCTCGGGTTGTTTATCCGCTGGTTTCCTCGCGTCTGTGATATCCGCCATCGTAAATGGCGATTCTCTGGGCAGCGCAATCGGCAGCACGCGCGATACTCTGCTTACCTGGCCGAGTCACGAGGAATGTCTCAACGCTGTGGATTCGGCTGTCCGACTGGCATCGAGCGCATCGCCTACGCCAGAAACCATAGAGCGACTCGGTGAGAGTTGGGTAGGCGAGGAGGCGCTGACGATCTCGTTGTTCTGCTGCCTGACAGCAAAGGATTTCGAGACCGGTGTGATCATGGCGGTGAATCACGGGGGCGATAGCGATAGCACCGGGTCGATAGTCGGCAACGTCCTCGGCGCCCTGTGTGGCAAGTCGGCGATCCCCGCGAAATGGCTGGACCGGCTCGAGCTGCGAGATGAGATCAAAGAACTAGCGACCGATCTGTATCGTCATTCCCGAGGCGGCGCGGGTGAGCACCCGACGAAGGCAGAGTTGGACAAGTATCCGGGTTGGTAGTGAGGAACTGGTTTCACAACAGCTTTGGGGAGACGTCGCCGTCGCGCGATTAGGGCGGCCCGGCGGCTTGATCTCGGATTTTCCCCATGAGGTCGGCGACGTCCAGCACCCGTGCCCAATGGTCAAGGTAGGGCTGGTCCAGGTTCGGCTCCTGGATTTCGAAGACCTCCAGGGCATCCTCGAACTGCCGGTGGAGCGCAGGTCCCGCCTTGTACCAGACCAGCTTGCTCAGGATGACATCTTCAGCAGTGGTGATCCACACCATCCGACCGAGCATCGTCACCTGTCGCCGGCGACCGAAGCGCGCTCGCTCGTAAGGCGTCTCCTGACGGAGCCAGAGGTCTACTTTGAAAGGATGGCCGAGGTGAATCGCGTTGAACTGGCCCCGCCTCTGCACGGCCTCCTCGATTACTGGTTCGGGCGCGTAGAAGTCCGTATCCAGCGACCGAGCCAATGGCCCAGCCTTTGATTGGGGAATCTCGACGACGATGTCGGCGTCGTGGGTGGTGCGGGGCCTGCCCCAGTAGGTCGACGCGAACGAACCGACGATCATGTAGGGGATGCTGAGCGCGTCCAGGGCGTCGAGCACCTCGAACAGCACGTCACGCTCGATCATGGGCTCTGTCTTCTCTTCGTGTCTGCGAGTTCCGCGAGACCTCGTGGCAGCACCCTGCGGCGCACCTCACGCTCCAGCACCTCAGGAAGGATGCCAGGGTTCGCGTCGAGGATAGAGGAGCGAACGATCGAGACCAAATCCTCGAACATCCTGACGCTCGACAGGACGCGCTCGTCAGGGCTCATTTGCCGGTACATTTGGACACGGAGCCATTCCGTCTTCTTGTCTCGAAGCGCCATGTTCAGCCCTCACGATCCATTCCTGGGATTCCTCTAGGCTGCTGACCACAGGACGACTCCCTCATCCTCAACATTCCCGACGAAACTGAAGCCTTTCTCGGACTGTGTCTCGAAATCGCTCGTGGTCAAAAACCGCAGTGAAATCAGGCGGAGGAAATCGTACCGCCACATGATGTCATACACCGCATCTCTCGCCAGTTTCCTAATCTGTGGAACATCGCAGTCTGCACCGACGCTATTATACCCTACTCTCTGCCCACCGGTCGACACGGGACTGACCCGGACTCCGCGCTTGTACTCTCGCTACAGGTCTCGTGATATACTGGAAAGAGAGTCAACCTGCCCTAAGGGGGAATCTTGATGATGAGGCCTATGCCTGAACCGTTCCGGATCAAAATGGTCGAGCCGCTATATCCTTCGACCAGGGAACAGCGGAAGCGCTGGCTAGAGGCGGCCGGATACAATCTCTTCAACCTCCACGCCACGCAGGTGTACATCGACCTGCTAACTGACAGCGGAACCGGCGCGATGAGCGACCGTCAGTGGTCCATGCTGCTCAGAGGAGACGAATCCTACGCCGGAGCAGAGAGCTTCTACCGACTGGCCAAGACGGTCGATGACGTGTTCGGATTCACGCAGTTCGTTCCTACTCACCAGGGAAGGGCGAGCGAGGCTCTCCTGTTTGGCGTGATGGTGAAGCCCGCCCAGATAGTGCCAAACAACACCCATTTCGATACTACGCGGGCAAACCTGGAGATGGCTGGTGCCTGTGCCGTCGACTTGCCGATCCCCGAGGCTCGTGACACTGCAAGTGAGCATCCCTTCAAGGGCAACATTGATATTGAACGTCTTGAAAAGCTGTTGGAGGATACGACGCCAGGACGGGTGCCGCTGGGGATGCTAACTCTGACGAACAACAGCGTTGGCGGCCAGCCGGTGTCCCTGGAGAACATCGAGCAGACCAAGTTGCTGCTGGCGAAGTACGACGTGCCGCTCTTCCTCGACGCCTGCCGGTTCGCCGAGAACGCGTGGTTCATCCATCGGCGTGAGCCGGACTGGAAGGATAAGCCGCTGGAGGAGATAGTCCGAACGGCGTTCAGCTTCGCCGATGGCTTCACGTTCAGCGCCAAGAAGGATGGCCTGGCGAACATTGGGGGGCTGCTTGGCGTGCGTGATAAGTCTGTTTTCGAGCAGATCAAGCAGCGGATGGTGGTGACGGAGGGCTTTCCCACCTACGGCGGACTCGCCGGGCGAGATTTGGAGGCGATCGCCCAGGGCCTGACCGAGGTGCTCGACCCGGCCCACCTGGCGCATCGGGTTGGACAAGCTGTTTCCATGGTAGAGCAGCTCGACGGCGCTGGCGTGCCAGTTCTGAAGCCCGCAGGCGGGCACGGCGTCTTCTTGGACGCTCGCCGCTTCCTACCTCGCATCCCTCTAGAGGAGTTTCCGGGGCAGGCTCTGGCGGCAGCGCTCTATCTCGAGACCGGCGTGCGAAGCTGCGAGATCGGCAGCGTGATGTTTGCCAAGCGAGACAAGGATACCGGCGAGATGCGCTTCCCCGATCTCGACCTCGTGCGTCTCGCCATCCCGCGGCGAGTCTACACCAATGCGCAACTTGCCTGGGTCGCCGAGGGTATTGCCGACCTGTATGCCCAGCGGGACCATATCACCGGAATGCGCATGGTCGAAGAGCCACCTGTCCTACGGCACTTCAGCGCCCGCTTTGCCCCCATTTTCAGAGCCGTTATCCAGTGATGGCGGGAGCAAGCCCCCTGCGCTGGCTGCTCGAGCGATGCGCAGCCTACTCCTTGTCCAATATGTCCTGCAGTTGGGGCGCTAACGCCGGCAAGTCGCTTTGCACCGTGTCCCACAGCACGTCGAGCATGATCCCGAAGTACACGTGGATGACGACGTTCCGCATGCCACGCATCTCGGACCATGGGACAGCGGGATATCTCTGTTGTACACTCGGGGGAATATGAGCGGCTGCTTCGCCGATCACGGCCAGATTGCGAATTACTCCATCGACGCGCAACTCATCTGCCTTGAACGTTTCGATACTCATTCCAGCCGTGTAATCTTGGATGCAGGTGATAGCTTGCAAAATACCCTTGATGCGGAGCTTCCACTCTTTAGGCGGCACGAACGGCTTCCCCTAGTATTTGCTCTCGCATCTCCTCTCTCAGCGATCCGACCATCGCTAGGTCTACAGGTCTGCCAAGCAGCTTCTCGAGGTAGTTCTTCAGGCGGACGAACTGAAAGAGACCGATCCGCACGCCAAACTCGACCAGAATATCGACGTCGCTGTTCGGGCCGGCCTCGTCGCGAGCAACCGAGCCAAACACGGACAATGAGGTAACCCCGAAGTCGACTATCTCCTCACGATGTGCCTTCAGTAGTCGCAGTACCTCGTCAAGACGCATTGGACGCCCCCACAGCGGTGTTCGTGGCCACAGCCTTGCAAACCGCGAACGGCTCAGACCAATTATACCACTTCCTCCAATCACTTCCAGTTGGCCTTAGCTGCAACATTATCCTTTTCTTGTAACGCAAAAACGGGGTTGATTGCATCCCGTCAGATATGGTATAGTCTAGCGGGCTGACGCACGTCGCGAAGGGCAGGGGAGGGTTTCGGCTCACAAAGAGTGGGCGCGAAATGGCCATAAATTGACAGAACGGACTGTACGACCATTCATTTCGTTGCTTGCTGTTTCTCTGGCCAAAGCGAAGCATCGATACCGCACGACGATAAGCCGCGTGATGATCTGCCTATTCATCGCGACGTTGGCGGCGATAGTGCCCGTCTTCCTGGTGGCCTTCGAAACAAACCGACTCTCCTTCTTCGCTTTTCACGAGGTAGCGCCCAGTTCCTCTGAGCGATCTACGCCCAACAGCGACGATCCCTTCCCATTCTCTGCGCCGAAGCTCGCGCAGCTTTCTGTGGCAGGCGCCAACGATGGGACGGCTTTCTCCGAGCAACCGATCGGCATCTACGCCGCGGCAATGAGTGAAAGCACGCCTACTGTTAGCCCGACCGTCGAGGCCGAAATCCTCGCCCTGACTCCAACGTCAACTTTGGCTCAGGAACCCACCGCCAGCCCGACGGCAGTGTCCACGCCTACGGCAACTCCGCAACGCGCCAGAGGTCTACAAACGTACGCGGTCGCCGTGGGGGATACGGTGTCCGGTATCGCCACGAGGTTCGGAGTGAGCATGGAAACCATCATCTGGGCTAACGGACTAGAGGACGCCGACGCCATATCAATCGGGGATCCCCTGGTAATCCTCCCCGTCTCGGGCGTCATACATGTGGTTCGCGCTGGGGACACGCTCGAGGCCATCGCCGCCAAGTATGAGGCTTCGACGAAGACAGTCCTGGATAGTAGCGGTAACGCACTAGTCGATCCCGACCGCTTGAGCGTGGGGATGACATTGATCTTGCCCGGCGGGAAGCTGCCTGAGACGACGCCTACGTCCGTGCCGCCGACGGCCACGCGAGTCGCGACGCGTCCGCCTTCGCCTACACCCACGGCGCGGCCACCCTCGCCCACGGCTACCTTGACGTCCATAAAGACGCCGACGTCGAGCAAGCCGCCCGGTTCAGCCTCGCCGACGGCAACCGCGGCCAAGCCCTCTCCCTCACCGACGGCAACCACGGTCAGGCCCACCCCCTCGCCGACGCCCACGGCGAGAAGCCAGGGAACGCCGGTACCCAAGCGGTTTGTTTGGCCGGTGGCCGGCTCGATCACTCAGGGCTATTCGACCTACCATCGGGGCCTCGACATTGCTGCCCCTCTGGGCGCTCCCGTCGTTACCGCGGATGGAGGGGTAGTGATTAGCGCTCAGCAATTGACCTATGACTTCGGCTGGAATCTGGTCGTCGACCACGGGGGCGGGCTGACAACCCGGTACTCCCACGTGTCGAAGTTCCTCGTTGCTCAGGGTCAGCAGGTGACGCGTGGCCAGCAGATAGCCTTAGTGGGGAGCACGGGCCGCAGCACGGGCCCCCACCTCGACTTCCGCGTCTACCAGAACGGCTCCCCTGTAGACCCTATGCTCTTTCTGCCGTAACCGGTGTGGCTTTTCTCGCCGCGGACCAGAAACTTGCCAGCCTTATTGTCACTGAACCACAGAGGATTTTCTGTCTATCTCGGCCTGTTTTGTTCCTGTAGCTTGCCTGCGTTGCCTCCGGAGCATGACGACTTGTCTGCAAATAATTCGCTTTGATTGGATTGCGGAGGAGAAGAGGTCCCATGGGAGTTCTGAGCCGGAGGGCTTGCAGAAGAGTCGAGAAACGGCTAACATTGTGTCGCGCGCTTAGGTGCTCCATTCTCTGATAAACGACAGCTTTCAGCACCGTTCTGTTCTGCGACTCCCTGTAGCTCAGAGGTGATTCGTGGTTCGAAGAATAACATCCATCGGTTTTCTGATCGCCATATTGCTTTCATTCGATATAACACCCGCTGTTGGCATGGCGGCGTTAGCGGACGTCGGAGCCTACTTTTCTGAGACGGGCTTTCGCATCACGAACGCTGGCTTCCTCGACTTCTTCAATCATCGGGGCGGGGTGCGCACCTTCGGCTATCCGGTCTCCCGCGAGTTCAAGTTGTATGGCTTCAAGGTGCAATTCTTCCAGCGAGCCATCATGCAGCAACGTGCTGATGGGTCCGTGACGATACTGAATCTCCTTGACGCTGGGCTGATGCCTTACAACCGGATCAATCAATCGACATTCCCCGCTGCTGATCCGGCTCTGCTGAGCAACGTTCCCAGGCCCGGCTCTCCTGGCTATGTTAGCGACGTCCTGGCGCATATCAAGGCCACCGTGCCGGATACATGGCAATCCCTCTGCCCGTAAACTTCTACAAGGCCTTCATGAACTCTGTAAGCGCTACGGACGCGTTTGCCGGCGGCAAAGGCAACCTCGCACTTTTGCCAGGCTTCGACCTCGAGTTGTGGGGTGTTCCCACTAGTGCACCGGCAGTCGATCCCAACAATCTCAATTTCGTCTACCAGCGGTTTCAACGTGGCGTGATGCACTACGACAAGACCACGGGGACCACGCAGGGGCTCCTACTGGCCGACTATTTCAAGGCGATCATCATTGGAAATGGCCTGCCGCCCGACTTGAACGCCCAAGCCAAGTCCAGCCCATTGTATAAGCAGTATGATTCGAGTAAATCGGGGTGGATCGCTCGACCAAACGATTTGCCGAATAGTGACCTTACCGGAGCCTTCGAGCCAGAGGCGACGGTTGTGATTGACCCCGGCCATGGCGGGTTAGAAATCGGGGCCGTGGGTCGGTTCCCGGATGGAACGGTGCTGCGTGAGAAAGATGTAAACCTTCAGGTTGCCAATCGAGTCGCAGAACTGTTGAAGAAGGCTGGTTACCGGGTGATTCAAACCCGAACCGCCGACACCTCGGTGAGTTCAGTGAACAAGGGCCTGGCAGGCGCGGGTAAGCTCGATATAGCCGCGGACTTACAGGCTCGCATGGACATAGCCAATAACGCCAGAGCCACTCTGTTCCTCGCGATCCATTTCAATGGGCACAGTGACCCTGACCAGCGTGGTACGGAGATGTTTTACGGCAGGGGGCGTCCGCACTCCGGTCAGAGCTTACGTTTTGCCACGTTGATGCAACAGAAAACTGTCGCCGCTCTCAGCGCGGTCGGATACGCGACGGTAAATCGGGGGGTCAAGGATGACCAGAGAGCCGTTGGAACTGGCAACTACCTGTACCTCCTCGGGCCGAATGCCGAACGTCCGACTACAATGCCAGGCGCTCTGGCTGAGGGCCTATTCCTTACCAACGCCGCTGACCTTGCACAGTTGCGTGATCCCAAGGTCATCGAAGCCATAGCTCGCGCTTACGCTGCTGCCGTTTCTGAGTATCTCGGGCCTTCGCCAACGTCTGCTACGTCGAGTTCGACAATTGAGACTTACATGGTTGCGGCCGGCGATACTTTATCTGCCATCGCTGCTCGCTTCAATGTATCGGTTCTCGCTATCGTCCAGACCAATGACATCACCGATCCTTCCATGATCATCGTTGGTCAGAAACTTACCATTCCCGCCAGCTAGGGACTTAAGCCAGAGTTCTGGACGCAACCGTACAATCTATTCCCGGTACAACTGACTCCTCTTTTGCTGCAGGGGAAGGTCCTCAGGCGCTATCCCACGCCGTGGTCTGTGACCGAGACCGTCACTTGGCTGTCCGCTCGCGCCCCCCCCGCACCAGAATCTCAGTATCAGGAAAAGAGTAGTCCAAAGCGCTGTGCCCAGCTACATAGACTAGTACCATGTAACATGGTATAATTCGTATAATGTGGTATAATCATGGCAAATCCGAAGGGAGGGTTTGCCGTGAAGCCACGCTACCGTGTGACCTTGACGGTCGAGGAACGTCAGAAGC
>JACPQF010000052.1 GCA_016190625.1 Chloroflexota bacterium
ATGCTATACTATATCAGATAATGCCGGAAAGTCAAGACATTTCTTCAATGCGAATTTGGTCAGTCATTCTGCATACCAGCAGATCACAGATTTACGAGGGATCAGAGGGCGTCAACAAGAAAAGTTGCGCAATCGCTGACTCGATTGTCAGCGACGACTGAAAAGTGAACTCTTACTGCTTGAAAAGTGAACCGTTGCCGCTTGAAAAGTGAACTGCTGGTGCTATGCTCCTCCGGTAAGGAGGAATGTATAGGTTTGGGTTTGATCACTCCTATTCTATCAGGGAGCCGTCCTTATTCTCTATACTAATGACGTGAAAATGCAACCTTTGACAACGGTGGACTGGTGAAGCGTCCGGCGGGCTACGTTGACGAACACTCTCACTGGGCGAGAAGGGGCACAGCGGGTATAATGGGGGGACCAAATAGCCCAGATCGAAGAGGCGCCAACCCTTGAGAATAGGCATCGACACTCAATCAACACTGGGTCGCAAAACAGGCATAGGGCTTTATACCGCCGCTCTTCTGTCTCATCTCAAGAAGGTCGCTGGCGACAACGACTACGTCGAGATCGAATGGGGCAAGACGACCGAGCTGCGAACCCACGAGCGGCTGGTCTGGGAGCAAGCCATCGCCCCGGCCAGGGCCGCATTGGCAAGGGTAGATGTCTTCCACGCCCCGGGCTTCGGCGCTCCCCTTCTCCGTTCCTGTCCGGTCGTCCTAACTGTGCACGACCTCATCGGCCTTCTTTTCCCCCAGAACCTGCCGCCCGTCTCCCGCTTCTACTGGCATAGGTGGCTGCCCTTTACCGTGAGCAGGGCAGACAGGATCATCGCCGACTCGCACCACACCAAGCGGGACATCGTCGACCATCTGTGCGTTCCGGCGAGCAGGGTCGAGGTGGTCTACCTTGCGGCTGGCGACGACTTTCGGCCTATCGACGCATCGGCCCGGAGAGAAGAGGTGCGGCGCAGATATGGCCTGCCGCCCAGATTCATTCTCTACGTGGGCACCATCGAGCCGCGCAAGGGCCTGAAGGAGCTGGTGTCGGCGTTCGCCCGGCTGAAGCGGGAGACTGGCCTTCCTCACGGCCTGGTCATCGCCGGCAAGAAAGGGTGGTACTGGCAGGACCTGTTTCGCCTGGTCGAAGACCTCGGCGTGGCGGTGTGCTTTACCGACTACGTTGCCGACGCAGACCTGCCCACGCTATACTCCTGCGCCGACCTGTTCGTCTTCCTTTCCCATTACGAGGGTTTTGGCCTGCCGCCGCTGGAGGCTATGGCCTGTGGCACGCCGGTGATCTGCTCAAATGCCTCCTCCCTGCCGGAGGTAGTGGGAGATGCCGCCCTCCTCGTCTCACCGCCGGCCATCGAAACGGTCAGCGGGGCAATGGCGGCAGTCCTGCAAGACCCCTCCCTCGGCGATTCTCTTGCGCAAAAGGGACGGAAAAGGGCGAGGGAGTTCAGTTGGGAGCGAGCAGCTAGAGAAACCCTGGCGATATATCAAAAGGTCGGAGGATAGCCAAGGGTAGCAGGGCCAGGCGTTAAAACTTTGCCGGAAAAAGCTTGATCTCGGCTTTTCTGTAATGTATACTGTTGCTGGTGGAAAACCGGTTTGGCCAAATGTGCATGCTCCGCATATTCCCTCACCTGAAGCGTCGCTTCGATGGTGGACGCTCTGCTCGGCATTGCTTGCGGCGACTAATCGGCCCCAACTACTACTCCCAAAGGAGAACCTGACCCATGTCTTTTACAGACAAGACCCTGACCTGCCGCGAGTGCGGGGCGACCTTCGTCTTCACTGCCAGCGAGCAGGAGTTCTACGCCAGCAAGGGTTTCGCCAACGAGCCGGGCCGTTGCCCAGAT
This sequence comes from Chloroflexota bacterium, assembly GCA_016190625.1. Lineage (GTDB taxonomy): Bacteria > Chloroflexota > Dehalococcoidia > JACPQF01 > JACPQF01 > JACPQF01. The sequence continues at coordinate 1,865 of JACPQF010000052.1, forward strand.
TGTCGTCTCGCCCGCAGAGGCCAGCGCAGCAGCGGTGGCAGCGATCGGAGTGGTTACAGCAGCCGGAGCAGCAGCTATAGCCGCGAGCCAAGGGAGATGCACACAGTGACGTGCGCGCAGTGTGGCGCGGAGACGCAGGTGCCCTTCGTTCCCAGGGGCGATAGACCAGTCTACTGCTCCAGTTGCTACGACGCCATTCGCAGCGCCAGCCGCCGGTAAATCCCCGGTCGAAGTCCAAAAGCGATTTTGCCACCAACCTCAGGCCAGGAGGGAGTTCGTCCTGGCCTGTTTATGTTCCAACTAATTGGGAAGGGCGGGGAACGTCCCGAATAGCTCGTCCAGGTCGGCGGCGTAGGCCGTCTCGTGGGTCTGAAGGTGCTCGGCCAACTTGACCAGCTTGTCCATGTTGGTGGTCAGCTCCACCTTTGCCAGTTCGTAGCACTCCTCGACCAGAACCTTCACGGCCTCGTCAACCCTGCCCGCCAGAGCGTCGCTCAATTTTTCTGACGGATCACCGCCGACGCCGGCCTTCATGGCCATCAGCCCCAAGGGACTCATGCCGAATTCGGCCACCATCCGTCTGGCTATCGCCGTGGCCTGCTCGATGTCCTGGGCCGCGCCGGTAGTCACCGTGGAGAAGATGATCTCCTCGGCGGCGCGGCCGCCCAGGGCTACCACCATGCGGGCCTCCAGTTGCTCCTTGCTGAGGAGGTATCGGTCCTCTTCGGGCCGCTGCACTGTCAGGCCGAGGGCCCGGCTACGGGACACCACCGAAACCATGCGCACGGGATCGGCGTGCTTAAGCGTGCGCATCATCACGGCATGCCCGGCCTCGTGGTAGGCGATGACCTTCTTCTCCTGCTCGCTGATCACCCGGCTGCGCTTCTCCGGTCCCGCCATCACTCGCAGCATCGCCTCCTCCAGCTCGGGCTGGCCGATAGCCTTCTTGTCGGCGCGCACGGCGAGAATGGCCGCCTCGTTGAGAACGTTGGCCAGGTCGGCGCCTGAGAGCCCGGCAGTTTGCCTAGCCAGGGCCGCCAGCTCCACGCCCGCCTCCAGCGGCTTGTTCTTGGCGTGCACCTCGAGAATCTGCCGCCGTCCCTCCATGTCGGGAGAATCCAGCATCACGCGCCGGTCAAAGCGGCCCGGACGCAGAAGGGCCTGGTCCAAAGTATCCGGTCGATTAGTGGCGGCGATGACTACCACGCTGCTGTTGGTGTCGAAGCCGTCCATCTCCACCAGCAGTTGGTTCAAAGTCTGATCTCGCTCGTCGTTGCCGCCCATATGGCCCGCGCTGCGATGGCGGCCGACGGCGTCGATCTCGTCGACGAAGACAATGGCCGGCGCGTTCTTCTTGGCTCGCTGGAACAGGCTGCGAACGCGCGAGGCTCCCACGCCGACATAGACTTCTACGAACTCCGAGGCGCTAATGTGCAGAAAGGGAACGGCTGCTTCGCCAGCCACGGCCTTGGAGATCAAGGTCTTGCCCGTTCCCGGCGGTCCCACAAGCAGCACTCCCTTGGGGATTCTCGCCCCCAGAGCGCGAAACTTATCGGGATATTTGAGAAACTCCACCACCTCAGTTAGCTCATACTTCGCTTCATCCACGCCGGCCACGTCGGCAAAGGTCACGCCCGGCAGAGCATCAGAGCCAACTTTACGCCGATCGGGACCGAGCGGAAGCTGCAATCCGCTCTTACCATAGCGGGCGAGAAGAAGCACCAGGGCCAGCAGCGCCACAGGAACGGCGAAGACCAACGGTGCCTGCCACGGCGCCACACCCTTCTGCACGACCGTCACCTTCACCCCGTTCTTCCGCAAGGTATCGCCGATGGGCTGCCCCTCCTCCTTGAAGGCGCGATACCTCTTCCCCTCGTTATCCACCACCGTGACGAGGTTCTGCTCGACGGTAGCTTCTTTAATCGTCTTCTGCTCTGCCCGGTTGAGCATATCGCTAATTGGTATGGTAGCCGGCTCGGCCTGTTTGCTCGTCTTCGCCAGATAAAGGCCCACGGACAGCAAAGCGACAATGACCAGCGCTGAGACCAGAAATATGAGCTTCTTGGGAAATCTCACTTCTGCCATCCCCCATTTATTCGACTCAGATGCCCAGTATTATACCCTATCTTTGCTTTTTGTGCATCTTCCAGACATCAAGCAGGCGTTTGGCCCATCGAGCCTTTTCTGCGGAGAAGCCGAAGATGATCCAAACACGAAGGCACGAAGGGGTTTTGGACCACGAAAGCGTTTGGACCGCGCAGGCGTTTAGGCTAGGTTGATTCCGTGACCTGAAGCTGGTACAATGCAACTGAGCACATCTGCACCGCCAGCGACAATCTTCGTAGTAGTGGCCGGCCACAGGGCCTCGAATAAGCCAGACGACAATGCCTGATCCTTTGGCCGAATACATTATCAAGCCCCACGCCCTAATGGAAATGGGTCGGCGCCTGATCACGCTGGACCAGGTCGCCAGGGCGCTGGCCGGCCACGGACAGATTCTTGATGTCCGGCCGGGGAGGAAGATCTACCAGGATCGCATCGCCGTTGGCGGGAAAGAGTACTTGCTTCGAGTAGTGGTGGACGTCGACCGCTTGCCCGCCGAGATAGTCACGATCTACCGCACGAGCAAAACGGCCAAGTACTGGAGGAAAACTGATGAAGGTGATATATGATAAGGACAGTGATACTCTCACGATAATACTTCGAGAGGCGGTCGTCGAGGAGAGTGACGAAGAGAAGCAGGGCATCATCTTAGATTACGATGTGGATGGCAACGTTGTATCATTGGAGGTTCTCGACGCCTCCAGACGTGTAAAAGACCCATCTTCTATCACCCTGGAGGTTCTGGCCGCCGGTTAGAAATGACGCAGCGGTTCTGGCTGCGATGAGGGAGGAAACCATGGCGAATTTTACCGTTCTCCATACCGATGCGCGCTCGCTGGACGGGATACGGGACGAGCAGGCGGAGCTGGCGAAGATCGACGCCCGGATCGCCCTAGCCAAGGGGTCCGGCGAGGTCGACTTGATCGAGGCGGGGAGGAGCGTCGACGGCATACTCAACGGGGGGGCGCAGCTCACCCGCCGAGTCCTCGAATCATTGACCAATTGCAAAGTGATCGTTCGCTATGGCGTCGGCGTGGATACGGTGGACCTCGACGCCGCTACCGATTGCGGCATTGCCGTGGCCAACGTCCCCGACTTCTGCATCGAGGAGGTGTCCAACCACGCCATCATGCTGGTTCTCGCCTTATCCCGTAAGCTATGTCGGCTGAGCAACATGGTAAAGGCTGGTCGCTGGGACCGCTCCGCTCGCTCGCCGATTGGGAAGATCGAGGGGCAGACTCTGGGCCTGGTAGCCTTCGGCCGGCTGGCCCGGGCAGTGGCGACCAAGGCCAAAGTCTTCGGCCTTAGGGTGCTGGTCTACGATCCCTACGTTTCCACTGAGGTGGCCAGGCAGTACGGCGTGGAGCCTACCACTCTCGAGCGGCTTCTGGCGGTGTCGGACTACGTCTCGGTGCACACGCCCCTCACGGAACAGACCCGCCACCTATTCGACGTCGAGCGCTTTCGACAGATGAAGCCCGGCGCCTGCTTCGTCAACACCTCGCGCGGGCCGGTAGTGGACGAGGCCGCCCTTTTGCGCGCTTTAGAGGAGGGCTGGATCGCCGGCGCTGCCCTCGACGTCTTCGAGAAGGAGCCGCCCGACCCCGACAACCCTCTGTTCAAGCTAGACAACTTCATCGCCACGCCCCACATGGCCTCTTACTCCGACGCCGCCTTCGCCGACCTCCGCCTGCGAGTGGCGAAGGAGGTATGTCGCGTCCTAACGGGACACTGGCCGGCCAACCTGGTCAACGTGGACGTCAGGAGCAGACTGTCGCTTTCGGATTGACGTCTGGGGACGAGAGGAACCAAAGATGAATTCTTCCTCGGAAGGACGAACGCAGATTAGCGCGGATGCTTATTGCGTACAAGCCTCACGCGGGCCACTTCAACCTCCTTTTGATACCAAGCAAAGGCCATTCAACTGCTCCCACTTTCGTTCAACCCGCAGCCGGCGTGAGAGTCGCGATGCCAGGCGAAGGAGCGGTAGCCTATTGCCGTCTTCCCGCGCGTGAAGGGGAGCTGGCCGGGAAAGCCGATCTCCCGCAGATAGTCCTTTCCCTCCGAATCCGCTGGCGTGTAGAGAGGCTTGGCTTCATGGCCGCTCAAGCTGCTGAACTTCTGCTTCTTCTCCGGGCTCGTCTGGAGGCTCTGCTGGCGGACATTTTCTTCCCGTTCGTTCGCCGGCCTCTTATTTGAAGCGCTCATCTCCTGTTCTGAACGCCGATTGGCCAACCCACCTCGGCAGTCGATCTAAATATATTTAGATCGATAGGTGGAGAAAAGGTAAAGAGTGGCTTGATCGGTGGACGGCTTGGTGCTATAATTGGTTTACTTGTCGATCATTGGTATTACATCAGCCTTGGTTGTCTCGTTAGGCCCGGAATTGGAGTGGAGCGGCGCAGCAGGACGCCGAGAGGCGCCCATGCCAGGGGCTTCTTTCAGATTTCGGCTGGCAGTGGGCGGCCATTTACAGGGCCCTTGGAGCCCGCCGTTCTTGCCTTCGACCGGTGATCGGGGCGGACGGTGGGAGAAAGGTAAGGTGAACCTGTGGGTGAGGTGTCCCCCGGCGGCCATGCCAAAGTGGGCGCATCCGGCTTTCGTCATTCTCTGAGCGCCTCGTGGAGAACTATCGTTGTCTTCTTTCTCCGCAATATCCGGAGCACCCTGTTCTTTCTCGTACTGGTCGCCCTCGCCCCGATGGTGGTGCATGTCGGGATCGACCTGGTCGAGGCAGATTACAAGTTCGGCTTGGAATGGGGCATCGTCCTTGTTGCTTTCCTTCCCAGCATGCTGGTCGTCCTGGCCCTGGGTCGCAGGATGACGGTGCCCATCCGACAACTGCACGAACACGCGCTGGCCATCGGTCGGGGCGAGTTCGACCGGAGGGTCGATGCGAAAGGTCCCATCGAGCTGGCCGGGTTGGCCCGCGCCTTCAACCGGATGGCCGACGAGGTGCAGGTCCGACACGCCGAAGTGGAGGCCGCCGCCAGCGGCCAGCAGTTTCTTTCTGAGGCGAGCGCGACCCTGTCGTCGTCACTCGACTACGACGCCACGCTGCAGAACGTCGCGCATCTGGCCGTTCCCTCCCTGGCCGACGTATGCGCCATTTATGTGGCCGAGGGCGACGAGGTCCGCCAGTTGGCAATAGCCTGCGTCGACGCGGAGAAAGAGGCGCTGCTCCGGGAGATGCACCGTCGCTATCCGCCTGACCCTGACCGGCAATGCGCCATATGGGAGGCGTTGCACACAGGCGAGGTCCAGCATGTCGCCGAGGCTACCGACGAGTTCCTTGCCACAGTTGCCGACGACGACGCCCACCAGGACATGATCCGGCGACTCGGGGCGAAATCGTTGGTCATGGCGCCGATGGTGGCGCGGGGACAGACCGTCGGGGCGATCTTGTTGGGCTTGACCAACCCGGTCCGCCATTTTGGCCCCACGCAAATGTTTCTGTGCGAGCTACTCGCCCGCCGGGCTGGCCTTGCCATCGACAACGCTAGACTGTACCGCGAGGCTGAGACAGCGCGTCGCGACGCCGAGCTCCATGCCGCCCAGTTGACGTCGCTGCTGGACAACCTGGGAGACATGGTAGTGGTTGCGGACGCGTCCGGCCGGATTCTAGTGCGAAACCGGGCCACCAGCGAGCTGACGGGGATCGAGGCCGGTCAAGTCTACGGGATGCCGAATATGCGGCATGCTCCCATGCACCGGACGGACGGAACACCGCTGTCCTTCGAGGACTGGCCGATCAACCGGACCCTTAGGGGCGAGTGCTTCACCGACTTCGAGTTCGTTTATCTGCAACCGGATGGGTCAGGGCGCCGGGTCGTCGCGAGCGGTAGCGCCGTGCGGGATGAGGAGGGTAGGGTGGTACTGGGCATTGTGGTCGGCCGCGACATCACGCCATTGCGAGAGCTGGAGAAAGCCAGGGATGAATGGATTCACACCATCTCTCACGACCTTCGCACTCCCCTGACGGTTGTCCAAGGCCAAAGTCAGCTTCTTCTGCGATGGCTGGACAAGGCTGGCCTGGCCGGGCGGGAGAAGGCTAGCGCTGTGGCCATCCTCAGGGCGGCGCGGCAGATGAACAACATGATTCAGGATTTGGTGGACTCGGCACGCCTGGAGTCTGGGCAACTGCGTTTTGACAGGCAGATAGTGGACCTCGGCTCTTTCCTCGACGACCTGATTGAAGGGGCTAGAGAAGGCATCGACGTGGCGCGGATCGACCTGGAGGTGCCCAAGGGCCTGCCCCCGATCTTGGCGGATCCCAGCAGATTGGAACGCGTGCTGATGAACCTGTTTACCAATGCCCTGAAGTACTCGCCTTCGGAGACCAGGGTCACGATTGGCGCCGAAAAGGCAGGCCACGAGCTAATGATCTCGGTGGAGGACAGGGGTGTGGGAATACCCCGGGAGGAACTGCACCACGTCTTCGAGCGCTACTTCCGGGCGAGGACCGGGCAAATCTTCGATGGGTTGGGTCTGGGCCTGTATATCACGCGGGCGCTGGTGGAAGCGCATGGCGGGCGTATCTGGGTCGAGAGCGAGGAAGGGCGCGGAAGCACCTTCAAGCTGACCTTGCCTCTTCTGGAGGAAAACCAGCGGGTATGATATAATCCTCCCGCCACAACGGCGGTCATGGGAGGAGACATGGAGGCTGTGCTAGATTATCTGCGTCAGGGATTTGCGCAACAGGGGCAGACTGCTGCCCAAAGTATTGCGCCTCTCACCGCCCAGATTCTGGTGGCCATCGTCGTCTTCTTCGCTACCCGTCTGGTGGCTGCCAAAACGCAGGCCAGCGTGGCCAGAGCCATGGCGCTCGCCAGAGCCGACGCTCACTCCGTTCTCCTCGCCTCCCGCTCTGCCCGCATTGGCGTGTGGTGCGTCGGCGGGCTGATGATTCTGGGAACTTTGGGGGTCGGCTGGACCGCCGTAGCCGCTGCCCTCGGCCTCGTCGGCCTCGCCATCACCGTGTCTTTTCAGGACGTTCTCAAGAACTTCGTGGCGGGAGTGTACCTGCTGCTGGAAAGGCCATTCCGCATCGGCGATCGGGTGCGGGTCAAGGATTTTACCGGCGTTGTGGAGGACGTCGGTCTGAGGACGACCAGCCTGCGCACCGGTGACGGCGCTCAGGTGATCATTCCCAATGCCACCATCTTCGTCGAGGTAGTCGTCAACTCCGGCCCTTCCGGCGAAAGAATAGCCGCGAACGACCAGATCGGGCGGCGATGATAATTACGAGGCGCCTGCACGTTCAGACCAAAGGAAACACCGACATCGTCGACGTGACGGCAGGCGTCGGGGCAGTGGCGGAAGAATCCGGCATCAGGCAGGGGTTGGTGGTGGTGTTCGTGGCCGGGTCGACGGCGGCCATAATGACCCTCGAGTACGAGCCGGGACTCATTGCCGACCTGCGAGAGGCCCTGGAGAGACTGGCGCCCCGCAGTATCCCCTACCGCCACCACCTGACCTGGGGAGACGACAACGGCCACTCCCACGTGCGGGCGAGCCTTCTCGGCCCCTCGCTGGCCGTCCCACTCGTCGACGGCAGCCTCACACTGGGCACCTGGCAACAGATCGCCCTTGTCGACCTCGACACCCGGCACAGAACCCGGGAGATTATCGTACAGATCGTTGGGGAATAACCTATCCCGCTATTGAAGATACACGATGGGTCTCACTTCGGGCCGTTCGCTCAGCCCGCCTATGACCTCGGCGCTGAGGTCGCCGCGCTGTTGTTCCAGCGCCAAGGCCAGTTGCTCGTCGGTGATGCATCCTAGACTGATGAGGGCTTCGCCAAGGGGAACGTAGGTGCCCGCATCGCGCCTGATCACCTGATGCCTCAAGCCCAGCACGATCTGATGGCACGTGAGTCCAAAGTTTTCTCGGAGATACTCGCCTAATAACTTACCCATGCTCCACCTCCTTTGTGCAGAAACGACCCATAGCGAGACGAATTGTAATGCCTGTTTCGTGCAAGATTCGTGCCACATTCCCAGCCTCATCCCTCTGGCACGGGCTGTGCAGCATATGTTCGACCTGGAAAATAGGGAGGCGTTTGTCTATGGAAGAACAGGTTAGACCAGAAGAGGAACCAACAGAGGTAACGGGACAAGCAGACACGCCGGGCGATCGCCTGAAAGAGATGGTGGTCGACCTTCGCGATAGGACCGAGAACCTCGGCTACGAGGTACAGGGAAAGGTGAAGGAGCTCGGCAGTCTGGCCGGAGAGAGAACGCGCGAGGCGGTGGAACAGATCCGGTACTTCTCGGACCAGGCCCGAACGGAGGCTGCTTCCCGGCTGGAAGAGACCGGCCACCGCCTGACTGGCATGGCCGAGCAATGGGGAGAGAACTCACGAGCGGTCGTGCGCGAGCGGCCCGGAATGGCCCTGGGTCTGGCGGTGCTGGCTGGTTTCGTGCTGGCCATGCTCGGTAGACGACTTGTCGCCGGCAGGTTTAGGAGGTGAGAGACGTGGCAGAACCTCGACCTCTTCACCCAAGAGGTGAAGAGCCAATTGGGGCCCTCGTGCAGGAACTGATCGCCGATATGCGCGACCTGGTGCAGGACGAGTTCCGACTGGCCCGGGGCGAGATGAGCGAAGCGATATCCAACTCCGTTAATGCCAGCCTGGTTGCTGCCATCGGCGGCAGCTTGGCCTTTCTTGGCGTTGCTTATCTGCTCCTCGCCGCCGTGTTCGCCCTGGCCAGCGTCATCGTGCCCTGGCTGGCAGCGTTGATGGTAGGCGCCGCCGTCTTGGTGGTCGGGGGCATACTCCTGCTAATAGGGCGCAACCGGCTGAAACATATGAGCTTCGTCCCGGAAGACACCGTAGAGTCAATCAGGGAGGGCGGAGTATGACTCAGGAGACAGCGGAGATAAAGCGAAATATCCAGCGCAAGCGCCACGAAATCGACGAGGACATAGCCCGCCTGCGCGAGGAGCTTTTCCAGCGAATGGACTGGCGATGGCAGGTCAGATCGAGGCCCTTTACGGCGCTGGGCGTGGCCTTAGCCTGCGGTCTGTTCGCCGGGTTCATGGTGACTCGCTGACGTCCCCTACTTAGGTAGTTCGGATAGGTAGAGCTTCTTGTCGCCGAGAACGTAGATCTTCCCCCGTTCCTCATCGACGAAAATGCTGCGGGGGCTATCTTCCAGCGCCTCGCCAACAAGCTGGCGCTGGAACTTGCCCTCTTTGGTGAACACAACCACCCTGTTGTTTCCCGCGTCCAGCACGTAGACGAACTTGGACTTGGATGAAGCCACGATAGCCGTGGGGTTGGCAAGACCCTTGTCGAGTTGGTCCAGATTGAAGCTCTCGGCGCGACCGCCGACGAATTTCAGCACGTTGCCGCCGCGAGTAAGGACGTATACCTCTCCATCGATGGCAAAATCGACCGCATCCCGGATGTCGGCATTTTCCAGCAAACCCCTCATGGGGCTGTTGTAGCCATCGTCGGTGGGAAAGTACCGCCAGACCTGGCTGGCGCTGGGATCGAGTATATATAGATTGGCATTGTATCCCAGGGCCAACGCGGGATTCTGCCAGGCGCTAGCACCGCGGACCGCCAGAGAAGTCACGCCCTTGCCGGGGGCAAACTGGAACAGGTTACGAGCGCTGTCGAAGAGCAGGAGGTTGCTGGTGGGCCGGATGGGACTCTGCTGGCCCATCCAGAGGATGCTAACTAGATCGCCAACCTGGCTGTTCCCCACCTTGTCGCCCTTCTTGGCCACAAGGGTGTTTCTGCCTACTTTGAGGCTACCGCTGGCCAGATCGATGCCAAATTGGTAGACCCTGCTCATTCCCCGGTCGAGAATATAGGCATCTTCACCCTCGACGATCAGATTAGTAAGGTTCTTCGCGCCTCCCTCCACCTTGGCCAGGTCGGTCAGCACTTTCGCAGCGGGCAGCCTCACCACGGCGTTGAGCTTAGCGAGGTCGGCCAACACCTTCTGCTTTAGAGCTCTCGCCTTACTATCGTTTCTCTTTATCGCCAGGGCCTCGTTCACCAATTGGTCGGCATCGTTTAGCAGGCTGCGGGAGCGGGCTATCTCGCCAGCGCTCAGGGCCCGCTCCCTCGTCAGGGCGGCAGAGCTGAGGGAGCGATCGAACCTGGCGGCCTCCTGCCCATCGCCAAAACGGCTGAGAAGAGCCACAATGGACCAGAGAATAAGGCCGGCGAGAAGCAGCATCGCCAAGAACAAAGGAAGACGGAGGTTGATAGATCGCCTGCTCTTACCCTTGGCGGAAGAAGCTCGAGCGATTTTCTGACTCTCGGCGGCTGCGGCAGCTTTGCTCGTCCCCTCCGCCTCAGCAGTCCTAACAGCCGCCCGCAGCTTCTGCGGGAGCTTGACCACCGAAGCCCTGGCCTTTCCTTCGGAATGACGGCCCGACTTCGTGGCCTGTCTAACCGGCACCCTGCCGTCACCGCCGCGAGCGAAAAGAGAACGCAGGGGCCTCAGCGCTCCGCCGGCCTTGTGTAGGGGCGAACGGCCATTCCCCTTGTCTGGGGGCGAATCGCCATCAGTCTGGTGTTGGGGCGAACGGCCGTTCGCCCCAACGACTACACCCGCCGACCCGGGCTCGCGCAGACCAGGCGGAGCTGCATAGACAGGCGACCTGCCATTCTGCGCCGGCTTCCGGGAAGTGAGAAGAAGAGAGCTGTCGCCACGCCTTGCCAGGTTGTCAAAGGCAATAGCCAGAGCGGAAAAGGCCGGTTCGTCCTTGAAGACGGGCTGCAATCGGCGGAGAACGGTCGCCGGGTCGAGCGCCAGAAGCTCGGGCAGCTCGCTTTCCACCGGCTTGGTGGCCAGCAGGCAAGAGGCCATGAGAATCACGTCGCCTGGCTTGACGGCACGGTGGGCCAGAGAAACCTGGACTGCGACGTCGCTGCCCAGGGGAGTAGACCAGCTTGGCAACGCACGGGAGCTAGCGGCGGGAAATCGCGAGACCTGCCCGTCCAAACGGGCATACGCCACGGCCTGGCCGGCCTGGGCGAGATAGAACTCGTTCTCGCGCAGGGCAATGCAGGTGACGCTCGCCGTCGCCCGCTGATCCGCCAGGCTGCGCCGGTTCTCTTCCACGAGCTCGTGGTGAGCCGCCCTGATAGCGACGGTAAGACCAGACGTCAGGGAGCCCTTCCGAGAAGGGTTGGCCTTGAACTCCCGGCCGATGGCGTCGACGATCAGACGGCAGGCCGGCTCTACATTTGGCCCTTTTCCTTCGACGAAGATGTATAAGATACCGGTTCCCCAGGGGGATTTGTACTTCAGGACAGCGGCGCCGGGTGTATCGGCCAGACTGTTGCCCTGCAACATAGCTAACTGGGCGGTCTTCGACCAAAGCTCCATTGCCTATCCTCGGCGGGAGAGTTCAAATGGCAGTATACCAGGAAGACGATTAGACTGTAAACAGCATTAACACAGAACATATGTTCTGTTATCATGGTCCTGCGATTAAGGATCGGGCGTCGCTGTAGGGGCGGCGTCTTTCGGCGGAAGGATGCCCGCCCCGCCGGTGTCCGCCACAGGGCGCTGACCCAGCCAAAGGGCTGGGTACTCCGACGCGGCCACTACGGCGAAAACAGGATCCTTAGGAGGATGACAGATGAAGATGGGATTGCTGTGGTACGATGCTGACCCCAAGCGACCAGCGGTGAGAAAGATCGATGAGGCGGTAGAGCACTACTGCCAGAAGTTTGGCGTGGCTCCCAACACCTGCTACGTGAACCCGAAAGAGGCCGTCAGCCATCCATCTCTAAAGGTAGTGCCAAAGCCAATCGTACAGCCCAACCATTACCTGGTGGGCGTAGCCGGAACCATGGACTAGATGTAGGTTTGACCAATGAGGTCGCTCTAGATCATATTACGGCAGCTCGTGACTGCGCCAATCTAGAAGCGCAGCCGAAAAGCCCCTTTTGAAAAAGCGGTGGGGAATCGCATCCGCTTTTTGGCACTATGTGGGGGGCAACAGCAGGTCTGGCAAACAATTCAGACCTCCTAGTGGGGACAGAATTCGCGGGTCTC